>JBDKRX010000256.1:0-7966 GCA_039683175.1 Phycisphaerales bacterium | reverse complement strand
ATGTATTGTTTCACTTGCAGGATGGGGTTGTCGCGATCGACGACGACGCCCTGGAATCCCTCTGTGTAGCAGTGGGCGACGATCATGTCGAACACGTTGGCCAGCGCCCTCTGTGCGTAGAAGTCCGACATGGCGGACGGGCTCTGGAGGTAATCCATGATCTGAATCAGGATGATGATGAGTTCCTGGGTGGCCTCCTTGGACAGGCGCAATTCGTTGGGGATCTGCCCGGAGACCCCGGTGTACATGGCCAGAATTCTCTCAAACCCGAGGGTGAGCACCTCCCCCCTCTGGGTGGCCAGCGAGAAGGTGATCTCCGAGTATACGCTGGAATGTCGCAGGCTCACGAAATCGTGGGACTGGCCTGGGGAGATGATCACGAGGGTTCCCGGCTCGGCATGGTATTTCTCCCCGCACTTGAGGTAGTATCCTGAGGACCGGGTATACAGGACGATGTGGTACAGATCGTGGATGTGCTCGCCAAAGGTGCCAATTTCCCCGACGGGGCGATCCTGATCGACCGCGGCGTGGACGATGATCGGATGGTAGGCGGCGGTGCCATGGAGAATGACCATCGCCTGGGGGAGCCCCTCACTCTGCCGTCGAGTCTGTAAATATCGCAGCATAGGTCATTATAGTGCAATAAATTGCGCGTTTTCTGTATTTTTTCGGTTTCCCTGAAGTACGATACTATAATATGGACTGTTGGGCAACCGTATAATCTGTCTGCGTGCAGATTGGACTGATTAAGGCAGCGCTTCGCAGCACATGTCAAGAGGTGGCCGATGAAGACGAGGGCTTTTACTCTGATCGAACTGCTCGTGGTGATCGCGGTCATCTCGATTCTGTTCGCCATCATCATGCCGGCTCTGAACCTGGCCAAGCAGAAGGCCTCGACGACCGTCTGCATGAGCAATACCAAGAACCTGTCCCTTGGCTGGTACATGTACATGGGCGACAACGATGGGCGGATTATGAGTTCCGAGGATACCGGCACCGAGACCGGGGGGCGATTCGTCGGTTGGATCGGGGTGCCTCGCGACGAGCGCGGCACTGTGATGAGCAACACGCAGGCGGACCCCGCCGTGACCGACCAGGACGAAATCCGCGGAATTGAACTCGGACTGCTGTACCCCTATGTCAAGGAGCCCGACGCGTACCACTGTCCCGGCGACAGGGTTCGCAAGAGCCTCTATGACAAGACCGGCGTCTTCGTCAGCTACTCCGTCCCCATGTGCCTGTACGGCTACCCCGGCAACAGCACCGCCAAGCAGATCCAGACATTCGGCCAGATCAAGGCCCCCTCGACGCGGTATGTCTTCGTGGAGGCGGGGGAGACCCGCAACTGGAACTCCAGCCACCATTTTGTCATCGGCTCTCCGGAGGTGACGGGGCTCTCCACCTGGGGCTGGTGGGGGCCGATCGCGATCAATCACGGCGACAGCAGCGTCCTGGGCTACACCGATGGGCACTCCGAGATTCGCAAGTGGCGCGACAAGTTCACCATTGATCGCGTGGACAAGCTGATCAAGACGGGGGCGTCGACATATGGTGTCGAATATCCCCCGGTGGATCAGACGTTGGATATCGAGTACATGGCCGCGGGCTGGGCGTACCGCACCAAGTCCGCGAATTAGGGCAATGCACTCCACGGGAGGGTGTGTTTCGAGGGGCCCAGGAGGGGCAAGCCGCAGTGAGTGGGTTTCCACGCAAGCGTTGTGGGTGATGCATAGACGAAGGAAAGGAGAGCACGATGAAAACGGCGATGTCGTGTCTGGTTGTGTGTTTGTCGATAGGAATGGGGGTTGCCCAAGGTCAGGATCTGAAGATCGATTTCAGCCAGACCAGCGGGCCGGTACAGACAGGGTATCAGGCCTACCGTGCTGACCACGAGGTGGCTGCGACGTTCACGGCGCAGAGCTTCACAGCCTTCGGTACGACGGTGACCCTCTTGCCGACCTGGGCTTCGGGGGCCACCGCCGCGGCCATGCAGATGATCCTGCGCGCCGACGACGACGATTCGGAGGTCCCGGACCTCGTGCGGGACTGGATCGGCACGGACGGCCGCCAGCCCGGCGATCCGATGACGCTCACGATCAGCGGACTGCCGGCCGGCAGCTACAAGTGGGTCTCGTTGCATCACGACCCCCAGGACCAGACTGGTGTTTTCGATGTAACGGTCAACGACGCCTCGGGTTCGAAGACCACGACTGGCATCGACATCTCGGACCTCTCCGCGGGGGGCATCCTCAAGCTGGCCGAGATGACCACCTTCGAGACCACGATCGTCTCCGACGGCACGGATGATGTCACTCTCGTTTTTGACCTCACGTCGAGCACCGGCACTGTCGCCACCGCATTCTTCGTCATGAACTCGTTTGAGTTGACCGCCCAAAGCACCGGGAATGCCATGCTGCCGAGCCCGGCGGATCAGGCAACCGATGCGCTCCGCGACGGCACGGTTCTCTCGTGGACGCCTGGCCAGGGGGCCGTGGCGCATGATGTGTACTTTGGCACGGACTACGATGACGTTGACGACGCGACGACCGCCGGCAGCGTCTACATCGGCCGGCAGGACGCGAACAGTCTTGACCCCGGCCGCCTGGATTTGGGCCGGACGTACTATTGGCGCGTAGATGAGGTCACGTCCGATGGCACGATTACCAAAGGGAGCGTCTGGAGTCTCACTGTTGAGCCCGTCAGCATCGCGCTGTCCGTCGCGCAGATTATCGCTACCGCCTCCAGCACGAACAGCACGAGCGGCTCGCCGGCATCGACGATCGACGGTTCCGGCCTGGATGCTAACGACTTTCACTCCACAGTGGCGGCGGACATGTGGCTCAGTGCGCCGAGCGATCCGGGCCCAGTTTGGGTCCAGTATGAGCTGGACGGCCTCTACAAACTGCATCAGATGCTGGTGTGGAACCATAACTCCGCGATTGAGTCCCTCGTCGGGCTTGGCGTCAAGGACGCCACGATCGAGTATTCCCGCGACGGCGCCGAATGGACGACCCTGGGAACGACCCATCAAATCGCCCAGGCATCCGGGAGCGACGATTACGCCGCGAACACAACTATCGACTTCGCCGGCGCTGCGGCGAAATACGTCCGGCTCACCATCGCCAGCAACTGGGGCAGCATGATGAACCAGTTCGGCCTTAGTGAGGTACGGTTCCTGGTCATCCCTGTGTCGGCCCGCGAGCCGGTGCCCACGGTGGATGCGACCGGCGTAGACCCACGCGCCGCGATAAGCTGGCGTGCGGGCCGGGATGCCGCCAGCCACCGGGTGTATCTGAGCACCGATGTGAACGAAGTCATCAGCGGCAGCGCCCTGGTTGGGACGGTCTCCGAGCCCAGGTTCGAGTCCGATACGCTGCTGGCGCTGGGCAAGACCTACTACTGGAAGGTCAATGAGGTCAACGATGCCGAGGAGCCGGCCGTCTGGGGAGGCGAGGTCTGGAGCTTCTCCACGGGCGAATCCCTCCCGGTGGACGATATGGAAAGCTACGATGACGACGAAGAGCAAGGTACGTGTATCTTCCAGACCTGGCTGGATGGCTGGGACGTGGATGGCAACGGCTCGCAGGTCGGCCACATCGACACTCCGTTCGCAGAGAAGACGTTGATCCACGGCGGTCTTCAGTCCATGCCGTTCTACTACGATGGCACGACGGAAGGCAACTCCGAGACCACGCGGACCTTCGGCGACGCGCAGGACTGGACGCAGTACGGCGTCAAAGGGTTGACCCTCTGGTTCTTTGGCGATCCGACCAATACGACCGGCCAGATGTATGTGAAGGTCAACGGCAGTAAGGCGACGTACGACGGCGACGCCGACAACCTTCTGCGCAAGCCCTGGCAGAAGTGGTACATTCCGCTGAGCAGTTTCAACGGCGTCAACCTCAAGAAAGTCACAACGCTGGCGTTGGGCGTGACGGGCGGCAAGGGCGTGCTGTACATCGACGACATCGGACTGTCGCCGAACGATCGTGAGACCATCACGCCGGTCCAACCCGATGCGGCGAACCTCGTAGCCAAGTACGCTTTCGAGGGCAACGCCAACGACAGCGCGGGGACGCAACACGGAACCGTTGCCGGGGCGCCGCAATACGTCGCCGGCAAGGTCGGGCAGGCGATCAAGCTCGACGGCGCACGCGACTATGTCCACGTCGAGGGTTCCTTCGATCTTCCCGTGTACTCGCTGGCCGCGTGGTTCCGCGTGGAAGGCGGCACGGCCGAACGGGACATCGTCTCGATCTACAATTCCGCCGGCAACCACGGCATTCTGATCGAGGTCCGAACCAACAACGGTCTGCGATTTCTGCATCGGGCCCCGGTTGGCGGCACGACCGGCTCCGATCTCTACAGCAATTTCACATACACCGACGGCGCGTGGTATCATGCGGCCGTTGTCAAATCGGCGGACGCTGTGACCGTGTACGTGGATGGTATGCAGGCCGTCTCGGCTGCGGACGCGATGCAGTTGGACCAGAGCCTCCAGGAGATAGCGATCGGCGTCCTCAAGGACGACAACCTCACACGCTACTTCCCCGGCGCCATTGATGAGGTCTACCTCTACAACCGGGCGCTGTCGGAGGCTGAGATTGCGTCGCTCGCCGGCCGAACGGCGCCCTATGACAAACCGTGAAAACGGTGCAGATGAGGTCAGCCTGGCGTCGTAAGCTGATCGAAGAGTGATTCGACGAGGCTTGTGTCCCCATGACATAAGCCTTGTCGTTTTCCAGGAGATGCGATGATCCGGCTGGTTATCCGATGATGGCGAGAGTCGTGACTACACTGTTGCTCGTGGTGTCCGCGGTCCCGGCCGGCATGGCTTGGGGCGCCGCATCCGTGGTAATCAACGAGTTCGTCGCTTCGAACAGCAAAGGGCTGCTGGACGGCGACGGGAACGCCTGCGACTGGATCGAACTGTATAACAGCACAGGAAGGACCGTCTCCCTGGATGGCTGGCATCTGACGGATGACCCCGCCGATCTGGAGAAGTGGCCTTTTCCCTCGGGCATTGCGCTACCTGCCAAGGGTTTTCTGGTTGTCATCGCATTCGGAGAAGCTGTCGGCGGCTACATCGATGCCAAGGGATATCCGCACGCCAGTTTTTCCCTCGACAAGGACGGCGAGTACCTGGCCTTGATCGATTCCAGCGGCCGGATCGCGCATGAGTATGCGCCTGCGTTCCCTCCCCAGCAGGCGGACATTTCCTACGGTCTGTGGGAGGATTCGCTTTCCTACTTCCCAGCGCCGACGCCGGGAAAGGCCAACGAGCGGGGCGTTCACGGGTTCACTGCCCCGACGCGGCACAGCCACGAGCGGGGATTCTACGATGAGCCGTTTGACCTGTACATTCTTTGCGACACGCCCGATGCGACGGTTCGATACACGCTGGACGGTTCCGAGCCGACCGAGCAGTATGGCATCGTGTATCAGCGCGGCGCGCCGATTTCGATCACGACGACGACAGACGTGCGATCCGTCGCATACAAGACCGGCTGGCAGACGCCGAAGGTTACGACGCACAGCTACATTTTCGTCGTCGACGTGGCCTGCCAGACTCAATCCCCTCCCGGCTGGCCGGCCGACTGGGGCTACGATTCCGAGGTCGGCGGCATCGTGCCGGCCGACTATGAAATGGACCCTCGCGTCGTGAACAGCGCGCTGGACGGGTATTCCATCCGCGATGCGCTGCTCGACATTCCCACCGTGTCGGTCTCCATGCTGCGCGACGACTTCATCAGCGACGCGACCGGCATCTATGCGAATCCGCTGAGCCGCTGGGAACGCAAGTGTTCCGTCGAGTACATCCTTCCCGACGGTACAGACGGCTTTCAGTGCGACTGCAAGATCGAGGTGCACGGCAATTCCAGCCGGCGGCCCTGGCGGATGCAGAAGCACTCGTTCCGGCTGACCTTCACGAGCGAGTACGGCCCGGCCAAGCTGCGATACCCGCTCTTCCCCGCATCGACGGTGGACAAGTTCAATCAGCTCGTCCTGCGGGGCGGCTTCTGCGATTCCTGGGCCCTCGTTTCGTGGGTCACCTCGCGGTACCGCCCGAACGACTCCCAGTACCTCCGCGACCTCTGGATGAAGGAGAGCCTCCGTGACATGGGCCAGCCTTCCAGTTACGGGCACTTCGTGCACCTGTATGTCAACGGCATCTATTTCGGCCTCTACAACCTCAGCGAGCGCGTCGCGGCGGATTTCTTCGCCGACCACCTTGGAGGCGAGCCCGAGGACTGGGAGATCAACGAGGATTTCGGCACGCCGGGCGCTCGCTGGTGGGCGATGATGGCCATCAATCCCTCCACGCCGGCCGGGTATGCCAAGATGCAGGATTATCTCGACGTCGAGAACTTCGCCGACTACATGCTGTTGCACTTCTATGCGGATGCCGAGGATTGGCCGCACCACAATGGCTACGCCGCCGCCAATGCCCTCAGCGGCGACGGCAAGTTCCGTTTCCTCGTCTGGGACCAGGAGATCGTCCTCGACTACCATGGGCGGGCGGCTTCGCGGATCGACAGCACCGGCGGAGCGGGCGATCTCTTTCAGAAGATGCGCACCAGCGAGGAGTTTCGTCTCCTCTTCGCCGACCGCGTCTACAAGCACTGTTTCAACGGCGGGGCGCTCAGCCTCACGGGTTCCCAGGACCGCTATCAGGACATCGCCAACTGGATCGACAAGGCCATCGTCGCCGAGTCCGCCCGCTGGGGCGACACGCAAATGAGCACCCCCTTTGGAAACGATATCCAGCAGCCCAGCCCGCTCACCGACATCAACCACCACCTCGATCCGCCCGCGCCGCACGGCCCGGGCTACTACTTCACGCGCGAGGACTCCTGGGTGGTGGAACGTGACAACATTCTGGACAACTACATTCCCGCCATCCACAACACGGCCAACTCGTATGCCTTGATCAACGTGTTGCGTGCGGAGGATCTGTATCCGGATATCGATCCTCCGGTGTTGCGGATCAACGATGCGCCGCAGCACGGAGGACTGATCTCCGTAGGCGACGTGCTGACCGTGGGCAATCCGAACGGGAAGGGGACCGTCTATTACACGCTCGACGGCGCCGACCCGCGAGTGGGCGGGGTCGCCTCCGCGCGGGACGACCCGGATGCTTTGGTCGGCGAGAGTGCGGCCAAACGCGTGCTCGTCCCAAGCGGCGATATCGGCAACGCATGGACAGGGGGCCAGCCCTTCGACGACTCCGGCTGGATCGCCGGCGCGGGCGGCGTCGGGTACGAGCGAAGCACAGGGTTCGAATCGCTCATTGGCATCGACGTCAGGACCCAGATGTACAACGTCAACGCCAGTTGTTACATCCGCGTCCCATTCCAGCTCACCGCCGCGGGCATTGAGGACCTGACCGGCCTGACCCTGAGGGTGCGGTACGATGATGGCTTCATCGCCTACCTCAACGACGTCGAGGTGGCCCGGGACAGGTTCGCCGGGACGCCTCAATGGAACTCCCAGGCAAACGACAGCCACGCCGATGACGAGGCCGTCGTGCCGGTCGAGTTCGACATCGGCGGCCGGAC
Organism: Phycisphaerales bacterium; assembly: GCA_039683175.1. Taxonomy (GTDB): domain Bacteria; phylum Planctomycetota; class Phycisphaerae; order Sedimentisphaerales; family Anaerobacaceae; genus PLanc-01. The sequence goes on along the minus strand of JBDKRX010000256.1, from coordinate 407 downwards.
GGGGCTGCTCCGCGAGGGCGAGAATCTCCTCGCTGTCCACGCCATGAATGCATCGCCCACAAGCTCCGACTTCCTGCTCAGCGTCGATCTCGTCACCAGCATAGACGAGTCCCAAAGCGATCCGAGTATCTCCCCGACGGCCCTTCCGTACACGGGTCCAATTACGCTGGTGGGCGACGCTCGCATCAAGGCCCGCGTCCTGCACAACGGACAGTGGAGCGCCCTGTGCGAGGCGGAGTACACGATCGACCCGTGATTGAGGCGGCCACACGCCGCGGGAGTGTGTGAGGTTTTCTTCTGGCGCGATGCAATTCTTGTGTATACAGTGACTTATGAACCTCATAGGTAAGGAGAATAAGTCATGGAAGGCAAACAGGTCAGTGCAGCACAAGTGCAGCAGGCAACGG
>JBDKRX010000255.1:0-3484 GCA_039683175.1 Phycisphaerales bacterium | reverse complement strand
CGACAGGCTGGCGCAACTGGCTGCGCCGCTGCTGATGGAGACCCTCGACAAGATCGAGACGGACACCGTGACGTACACCCCGCAGAATGAGTTCGAGTCCTCGCGGGCTCCGAAGCTCAAGAAGTCGGACGGGTTCCTGGACTTCAGCGAGCCCGCGTACGTGCTGGCCGACAAGATTCGCGGCCTGTGGCCCTGGCCGGGGGCGTCTGCCTGTTTCGTCGGCACCGAGACGCACAAGACCGTGAGAGTCACGCTCGCCCTGGCCGAGGTGATCTGGGGCGAGAATCCGCGGCAGGCCGTGCCTGGGACGTTCGACGAGGATCTCAACGTCGTCTGCGGGGACGGGAGACTGTCGATTCGCAAGATCAAACCCGCCGGCAAAGGTCTGATGGACTTCAAGGCCTTCATCAATGGCTGGCACGCCCGACCGGGCGACCGGCTGACGAAGATCGAAGAATGAAGAATCGCGGGATGGCTGGTGGAAATCGCAAATCGGCGCGCGCAATCGCGGCCGAGGTCCTGGACGGATTCGATCCGGTCCGCGAGTACGCCGGGCGAATTCTGGATCGAGTGCTGGACCAGACCGAGGAAAAGCAGCGGGCGACGGACCTCGTCCATGGCACGATTCGCAACCGTTGCGCCCTCGACTCGGTAATCGCCGCCTTCTCCGGCCGACCCACCGCCCGCATCGACGCGAAGCTGCTGAGCATCCTTCGCGTCGCGGCCTACGAGCTAGCCTACAATCCCGCCACCCCGGTCTATTCCATCGTTGATGAAGCGGTGAACAGCGCCGGCAGAACCGGCGGCAAGAAACAGAGCGGCTTCGTCAACGCGGTCCTGCGCCAGATCGTGCGGCACATCACGAACCGCCAGGCGGATCTCGCAGGGAAGAACGCCAGGCGGACCTTGTTCCAGAACCCCGAGTCGGGCTGCGAGTTCGACACGGATTTCCTGCCCGATCCAACGACCTCGCCGGCTGCCTGGCTGAGCACGTGCCTGTCGTTGCCCGCGTGGCTCGTAAGCGAGTGGCTTGACGAGTTCGGACCCGAGCGGACCCGGGACATCTGCCTCGCGTGCAATCGCAGGCCCAGCCTGTACCTCCGCGTCAATCCCCTGCGCACGACGGCCGACGGCCTCCTGTCGAAGTTGCGCCAAGCCAATGTTCGGGCAGAACCGGCAACGCCGGACATGATCCGCATCACCGGACCCCATGCAGTGACACAACTCCCCGGCTTCTCCGAGGGCCTGTTCGCGGTTCAGGACCTCTCTGCTTCGCATGCCGTGCGGGCCCTGGACCCACAGCCGGGCTGGTCGATCCTGGACCTCTGCGCCGCCCCGGGCACCAAGACGACACAGATCGCCGAGTTGTCGCGGGATGCCGCGAGCATCGCTGCTACGGACATCGACCCCGCGCGATTGGAGCGGGTGCGGGAGAATATCGCACGCCTTGGTCTTAAGAGCGTGACGATTGTCCCACACGCGCACCTTGAACAAGGGACGGCAGGGCCGTTCGATGCGATCCTGCTCGACGCCCCGTGCTCGAACACGGGCGTCCTGGCCCGGCGGGTCGAAGCCAGGTTCCGAGTCACAGCCGAAGCGGTCCGCGATATCAGTGAGATACAGAAGCAGTTGCTCGACAAAGCGGCGGGCCTCGTCAAGCCCGGCGGCCGGATCTGCTACAGTACCTGCAGCGTCCAGCGGCAGGAGAACCAGGGCGCAGTCCGGGGATTCCTGGCCTGCCATAGCGGGTTCGAGCTGGCGAGCGAATCGCTTCTGCTGCCCGCGACGGGACCTTTCGACCACGACGGCGCCTACGTCGCCTTGTTGGTGCGGAAGTAGTACGCTATCCACGTTGATTCGGTGGGGCACATGGCCTGTTTGGAGTTCCGCGTTCACGCGATCTGGAGCCGCCTGAAGGCGGAACTCCAAACGTTGTCCGCAACCTTCGCCCACTGTTTTGAGATGGACGGTCATCAATGGAATCTCCGCGATGCCTTCCATTTCGCAACCTTGATCGCCTTGGTCCTCTCGGTTAGCATTTCCGCATGGTTCCCGCGCCGGATGGGGACCTTGTGACGTGAACGAACCTGCTGGAGAGAGCTGCAATGAACAAGTCCATTCATATCCTGGTGTCGCTCAGCGTTCTGGTATTCTCACAGTTCGCCAGCGCAGCGAGTTCCAAGCCGGTTGACCTCACGCTTGCCAGTGGGGACATTCTTCGTGTCGAACCGGTGGCCGCAGCCATCATTCGCATTCGGCTCAGCGCCGACGGCAGGTTCGAACCGTCCCTGATGGAGCGATATGGGATCGTGCGGACCGCCTGGCCCGAGTGCGAGGTCTCGATCGGCGAGCAGTCGGGTGTCACGCGGGTTACGACGGGGGGAGGCACCTTGGAGGTCCGCGCCGCCGACGGCCGGATGCGACTGCTCGATGGGCGGGGCCAAGTGATCTGCGAACAGATTCTGCCGCAGCTCTCGCACCTGAGCGGACCCCAGTTGGAGATTTTCAGGACCAGGCAGGAGGCGCTGGCGGAGTATTTCAAGGGTGAGAAGCGCAAGGCCGGCCAAGTCCAAATTGTCGGCTCGGCCGCCCAGGACAAGACGGAGTACTCGGAGAGCATGCACCCGTTCGATCTGCCCGACAACTCCTTCGGCGCAACCTTCCGCATTCGGGACGACGAGCGTTTCTATGGGCTGGGGACCGCCTCTTCCCATCGTCTCCAACTGCGGGGGCATGGATACCGGCTTTGGACGCAGTATCGCGGCAATTTCGATTATCGAGAAACCCCGGAAAGCTGGGAGCAGACCGAAGGCCCGATTCCACTGCTGTTCAGCACCGGCGGCTGGGGCGTCTTCGTCAACACGACCTGGGTCCACTACTACGACGTGGGTCGTTACGAGTCGGACAAGATGTTCTTCTGGGGACCGGGTGGGCAACTCGATTTCTATCTCCTGATCGGCGACACCCCGGCCAGGCTGATCGAGCTCTACACCGAGATCACGGGCAAACCCCGCCTGCTGCCGCTGTTCGGCTACGGTCTGAGCTACGTCGGCCAGATCACGCAGAACGAGCACGAACTCCTGAACGACGCAAGACTCTTCCGCGAGAAAGGCATCCCATGCGACCTCATGGGCCTGGAGCCGCAGTGGATGAAGGTACACTACGATTCCTCGCACGAGAAGGAGTGGAACCCGGACAAGTTCTACATGCCGGCGTGGATGGGACCGGACTCGAAGTCGAGCACCTTCATCGGCGGGCTGGAACGGATCGGCTTCAAGCTCTCTCTCTGGCTGGTCTGCCGGGACGACCTGACCATGGAGGAGGAACGCCAGATCGCGATTCGCGAGGGCCGGGGCGCGGATTTCCCCGCCGAGCCCGAGGCCTGGTTCGCCCATCTCCAGAAGTTCGTCCGCAACGGCGTCCGCGCCTTCAAGATGGACCCGGAGAACCTCATTCAAGAGCACGCAGGCCGTGAATACTACAA
>JBDKRX010000254.1:0-6784 GCA_039683175.1 Phycisphaerales bacterium | reverse complement strand
CTCAAACCACTTTGGCGCATTTCCATCCAGGATGCTCATCAAAGAATATTTCGTTATTATGGAGCGGAGTTCCTGGAATGGCAAGTGAAAAAGGTGGGAATGAGAAAAAAAGTGACCAGAAGCCATGTTGGAGCGTAGAAGCGTATAAGCGTGGAAGCGTTGTGGCCAGGGGCCGCGTGGCCTGTGGTTCGTGATCCGTATTTCCACGTAGTCACCCCCTGTGACCCTCTGCGTCCTCGGCGGTTTGATCCTTGCCGGAATCTGCGGATTGCCGCGCGGTGCTCGGAATGACATGATCGGCGGAATCTGCGGATCAGGTGTCTTCTCTGGGCTCTCAGGGTCTCTGGGGTTGGATCTGGAGAGCGAAAAACTACGTATAAGTACCTATGGTGTTGCGGCGGGACGCCGGGGCGGCTGGGGGCCGCGTTGAAACGTGGGAGCGTGGAAGCGTTGGAGCGTTTGGGGCCTGGGGCGGCTTCGCCGGGGACTCTTTCGCAACGCATCTACGCATATATGCTTCTACGCTTTTACGCACCGTCTCGGATGAACTCCGATGGCACGTGAAAGGGGCTGGAGAACGGGAGACGGGACCAGCCCCCAAAATACAAATCAAGAGATAGGAGAGTCTCTGCATCCGATACATTGTGTCGCCGAGTTACGTCTGTATCCGTCCGTCAACGGCGCGGGGATTGCATACCAGGGGCTCCGGTGCCTGACCTTGCGTCGGTCTTTGACGACGGCGGATTCGCCGCCGGCCTTCGAAGAACGAGACGGCGTCAAGTGTGTTCTGGTGAATCGAACGCAGGCAGGACTGCGATTGACCGAGTTCAACGGCATCCGGATGACAAGGGGAGATCCGCAGTGGACCGGCGTGATCGTGTTTGTCACAGGCGACCTGCCGGTGTCGTCGGGGAGGCGTCCGTCATCAATCCTCTCTCGGCGGAACCCTGCCAGAGGTCTTTCGGCGTGTCCGGCGGGGAGTAGATCGAATCCGCTATCACTCGTACACCTGCAATCATCGCTCTGGCTCACGTCAACCTGGTCGTGCCTCAAGCCGGGACGGGTCGCCGCCATGCTTCGACGTTCCCGCTTCAACCTCCGATCTTCCCCGACGACGCCCTACGGCGTCACTACGAGCACAACCCGCACGGAAATCAGTTGACAATGGGCGTCGGATAGACGATACTTTGTTTGTGTTCGCGAAATGTCGCGGCACGACCCTGGTCCATCCCGTGTGGGATGGTTACGGAGTTGCGGCAAGGGTACGCATCTTCGGGTCAGCGGGTCGCTCCTCGTAGCAGGGGCGATTGGTTGCCCGGAAGACCCCATAAAGCTGCAATCCGCCGGAATGACAAAAGGGTCCCCGATGGTAGGGACCCGGTGTGCTCGATCAGGAAAGGATAAGGTCCATGCAGACTCAGCCTACCCCTGCGATGGGGCGGCGCCGTCGGACTCATCGCGATGGCGACCGGCCCGAGTCGTCAGGAAACCCCGGCCAAACGAGTTCGGCCGTGCCACCCACAGCAGATTCAGTCCCCAGAACCGGTGCGCAAATCATCGTCGATGCGCTGCTCGCGCACGGCGTCGATACCGTCTTCGGGTATATCGGGGCGTCCGTACTTCCTTTGTTTGACAGGATTTACGATTCGCCCATCCGATTCATCGTGCCCTGCCACGAGCAGGGGGGCTGCCACATGGCGGATGCCTACGCCCGCGCCTCCGGCAAGGTGGGCGTGGTCATCGCCACCAGTGGTCCCGGCGCCTGCAACCTCGTCACCGGTCTGGCCAATGCCATGATGGACTCGATCCCCTTGGTCGCCATCACAGGGCAGGTTCGCACCGACCTGATCGGCGACGACGCTTTCCAGGAGGCGCCCACGACCGGAATCACCCGGTCCGTGACGAAGCACAACTCGATCGTCATGGACATAAAGGATTTGGGCAAAACGATTTACGAAGCGTTCCACATCGCATCGACCGGCCGGCCCGGCCCGGTCCTTGTCGATGTTCCGTCGGACCTCGAGTTCCAGAAGTATGCGGGCAATGGCCCGGTCCAGGTGAACCTGCCGGGATATCGGGTTCCGAAGAATGGACATGCAAGGCAGATCGCGGAGGCCGCGGAAGCGATCAACCGGTCCGAGAGGCCGGTCCTGCTGGCTGGTGGTGGGATCATCAATGCCAACGCATCGAATGAACTTCGCGAACTCGCTGCGAAGGCGAATCTGCCTGTCGCGATGACCCTGATGGGCCTCGGCAGCTTCGATCAGGGCCGGGCGGAATCGCTGGACATGCTCGGCATGCACGGGGCGGCTTATGCCAACTTCGCCATTCAGGAGTGCGACCTGCTGATCGTGGCGGGGGCCCGATTCGACGACCGCGTGACCGGCAAGGTCTCGGCCTTCGCGCCGAAGGCCAAAGTGATTCACATCGATATCGATCCGGCGAATATCTCGAAGACCGTGCCGGCGGATATCCCGATCGTTGGCGACGCGAAGATCGTTCTGGCCGCCCTCGCGGAGTGCGTGCAGCACCGCGAGCGAGCCGAATGGTCCGCCAGGATCGCCGATCTCAAGAGCCGGTGCAGGATGGGTTATGATCGCGAAGCCGCGACGGTGAAGCCGCAGTACGTCGTCGAGGAGCTGTCCCGGCGGGCGACCGATAATACCATCATCACCACCGGTGTTGGGCAGCACCAGATGTTCGCGGCTCAATTCTATAAGTTCAGTCGGCCCAGGCAGTTAATCACTTCCGGCGGCTTGGGCACGATGGGTTTCGGCCTGCCCGCGGCCATCGGGACCCAGATCGCCCGGCCGGAGGCGACCGTGATCGATATCGACGGCGACCACAGCTTCAACATGACGATGGCGGAGTTGAACACCGCAGTCCAGCACGAGTTGCCGATCAAGGTCTGTATCTTCAACAACGGCTACATGGGCATGATCCGCCAGTGGCAGGAGCTTTTTTACGACAAACGCTATTTCTACAGTCACTTGCGGAATCCGGACTATGCCGAGTACGCCCGGGCGGTCGGCGCCGTGGGGATCACGGTCGAGTCGAAGGACCAGGTCGGTCCCGCCATCGACCGAATGCTGGCGGAGAACAAGCCGTGCGTCGTCGATTTCCACGTCGATGCGACGGAAAACGTCTACCCGATGGTCCCTTCGGGCAAGAGCCTCAGCGAAATGGAGGGCCTGCGAATCCTGCAGAACGCGATGTAGACGGACTTTGCACAGGTCCTATGTGTCCTATCGGTCCGATACGTCCTATCCGGCCAGCCCGGGAACAATTGACAAGAAGGCAGTCGGGGCGATAAGATTCGTGGCCCTCGATTGCTCAAGAAAGGATAACCAATGCCAGCGAAACCAGAAACACCGGCTCCAGCAGCCGAGACCTCCACGGTGAAGACCGGCGCCCAGATCGTCGTTGATACCCTCATCGATCTCGGCGTCGATACCATGTTCGGCTACACGGGCGGTGTTGTGCTCCCTGTCTTCGACAAGCTCTTCAGTTCGCCGATTCGATTCATTATCCCCCGGCACGAGCAGGGTGGCTGCCACATGGCCGATGCCTACGCCCGCGCCAGCGGCAGAATCGGCGTGATCCTGGCCACCAGCGGCCCCGGGGCGTGCAACCTCGTGACCGGGCTGGCGACCGCGATGATGGACTCGGTCCCCATGGTCGCCTTCACCGGCCAGGTGCGCACCGAGTTGATCGGCAACGACGCCTTCCAGGAGGCGGACACCACAGGCATCACCCGGCCGGTCACGAAGTACAACTCCATCGTGAAGGACATCAAGGACCTGGAGCGGACCATCCGCGAGGCCTTCCACATCGCCTCGACCGGCCGGCCCGGCCCGGTCCTGATCGATCTGCCCGTCGATATTTCGGTCGGCAAGATGTCCTGCAACGGCAAGGCGGAGATCGACCTGCCCGGCTACCGGCTCCGCACGAAGGGCCACGCCCGGCAGATCTCCATGGCCGCCGAGGCGATCAACCGGGCGGAGCGACCCGTTCTCTACGTCGGCGGGGGCGTCATCATCGCCAACGCCGCCGAGGAGCTTCGCGCGCTGGCCGAGAAGGCGCATGTGCCTGTGACAATGACCCTGATGGGTCTGGGCAGCTACGATCAGACCAAGTCCGAGTCGCTCGACATGCTCGGCATGCACGGCTCGGCGTATGCCAACTTCGCCGTCCAGGAATCCGACCTGCTCATCGCCGTCGGCGCCCGGTTCGACGATCGCGTCACCGGCAAGCTGGCGACGTTTGCCCCGAACGCCAAGATCATCCATATCGATATCGATCCTGCGAGTATCTCGAAGAACGTCCACGTCGATATCCCGGTCGTCGGCGACGCCAGGCACATCCTCACCGAGCTGACCAGAGAGGTCGAGCCTCGGGACCGGACCGAGTGGTTTGCCAAGATTGCCCAGTGGAAGAAGAAATATCCGTTCCGATACGATCCGAACTCCGCGTGCATCAAGCCGCAACAGGTGATCGAAGAGGTCTGGCGCCAGACGAAAGGCGGCGCGATCGTCGTCACCGGCGTCGGCCAACACCAGATGTGGACCGCGCAGTTCTACAAGTTCTCGAAACCCCGCCAGTTCATCACCTCCGGCGGCCTGGGCACGATGGGTTTCGGTCTGCCCGCTGCCATCGGCGCCCAGATCGCCAGGCCCGGCGAGACCGTCATCGACTTCGACGGCGACCACAGCTTCAACATGACCATGACCGAGCTGGCCACCGCCGTGCAGTACGAGGTGCCGATCAAGGTCTGCATCATGAACAACGGCTACATGGGCATGGTCCGGCAGTGGCAGGAGCTCTTCTACGGCCGCCGCTACGCGTGCAGCTACCTGAAGAACCCCGACTATGCGAGCGTCGCCCGTGCCCTCGGGGCCGCGGGGATCACCGTTGACAGGAAAGAGGACGTGCCGAAAGCCGTCACGCAAATGCTCGCCGAGAAGCAGCCGTGCGTCGTCGATTTCCACGTCGAGCGCGAAGAAAATGTTTGGCCCATGGTGCCTGCCGGCAAGAGCCTCAACGAAATGGACGGCCTGGACATCCTGGAACGACTCATCTGATTGGATTGCATAGAAAGCGGGGTCTCCCATATGAAGCATATCATCAGTGCATTGGTCGAGAATAAGTCGGGCGTCCTGGCCCACGTTGCAGGCATGTTCGCCGCCCGCGGCTTCAACATCGATTCGCTGGTCGTCGGCCGGACCGAGGACCCGAAGCTCAGCCGCATGACGATCGTCGTCGTCGGCGACGACCGGATCGTCGAGCAGGTCCGCAAGCAGCTCGCCCGCATCGTCCCGGTCGTCAAGGTCCAGGATTTCGCCGGCAAGCCCGTCGTCGCCCGCGACCTCATGCTCGTCACGGTCGCGGTCCCGCCGGAGAAGAGGCCCGAAGTCTTCAGCCTGATCGAGATGTTCCGGGGCCACGTCGTCGATATCAGCAACAAGTCCCTCATGATCGAGGTCAGCGGCCCGGAGACGAAAATGGAGGCCTTCATCGACGTCTGCCGGCCCTATGGGATCAAGAACGTCGCGCGGACCGGCACGATCGCCATGCCCCGCCAGGGCTCCGGCGAGGAGTGAGGCTGTGCCTCGTGACTGGTGACCCGTGGTGCGTGGCGAGGCCATCGTGATCTCGCCCTCGGGCATGTGGCGCCGCCGAAATCCGAAACGAACACGAATGATCGAAACTCGAAACTCCAGACGGCGGCCGCTTGCAAGGCGGCGCCGTTTCTTTCATTCCTGATGACTCGGCGCGAGTTCAGGCGAAGAAGGAGATTCGCAAAACGATGGACATCCAGCTAACCCCGATCACACCGGCCGACGGCCGGGCGGTCGTTGACCTGTTCAATCACTACGCCTGTCACAGCTTTGCCGCGTTCCCCGAGGACCCGCTGCCATACCCCTTCTTCGAGCGCCTGCTGGAGGCGACTCGGGGCCTGCCGGCCATAGCCGCCAAGGACTCCGAAGGCCGGCTGCGGGGCTTCGCGCTGCTCCGCCCGCACCTGCCCTGGCCCACCAGTTCCCACGTCGCGGAGATCACCTACTTCGTCGCCCCGGACTCGACCGGACAGGGCCTCGGCTCGAAGATGCTCGCGGACCTGGAGACTCGCGCCAAAGCCCAGGGCATCCGCACGATCCTGGCTTCCATTGCCTCGCTCAACGAGACGAGCTTAGCCTTCCACCGTAAGCACGGCTTCGAGGAAGTCGGCCGCTTCCGCAACGTCGTCATCAAACGAGGCACCCCCTTCGACACCGTCTGGATGCAGAAGGACCTCTGAGACAAGATCGAACCGCGGAAGATGCGGCGTGCAAGGAAGGTGAGAAGGTGGGAGGGACACCGCGACCGCCGATGGGCACATCAAGGGGACGCAGAGTGACGGCGGGTTGGACTGGATCACCTGCTCCGTCGGGTGGAGGCATGTTCTCTATCTGGGGGGGGCGAGGACTCAGGGGCGTCTGCTTCCAACATGTCACACTCCCCGCACAATCCCGCGTCCCCCGCCACTGGGCGGTGACAAGTGCGTGGGTCTCCACTGCCCGATAATCAATCGGGGGCTATTCAGCGACAGCCAAAAGCCCTGGATCCACGACAATTCAAAGCGGTACTTGCAGTGCCGGAGGTGGAGCCCCATCAACCCTCTGCGAGTCCTTGAGTACAGACTGCTGGCTTTTTGATGTCTCTCTCAGGTGATGGATTGAGTATGTAAGCCTTTTACTTGACTGATCTTATGGAAGTTTGGCATAGGGGGTGTGTTGGGGCCGAG
>JBDKRX010000253.1:0-10920 GCA_039683175.1 Phycisphaerales bacterium | reverse complement strand
TTGGTCGCTCTAATCTCACGCAGCAGCATATTCTCACTCCTCTTGGCATCCACACAGTTGCCAACGCTCACTCGAACTGAATGTCCACCGCGATGAACTCGACGGTGCTGTTGCCGTTGTAGTGGTTGAGCTGGGCCTCATAGGCGATGTTGAAGCACTCGTTGTCGATCAGCTTCTTTTCGAGGCCGCCCATGCGAAAGCCCACGCAGCGGATCGTCGCGGTGTTGTCGGTGATGGCGAACTGGAGATGGTCGTTCGTCGATCCGCACCGGCGGGGGGGCGCCGCCAGGCGGACGCCCTTCGTCGCGAACACGGGTTTCGGATTGCCCTCCCCGAACGGCCCGAGCAGGTCGAGCTGATGGACGACGTCGCGGCTGAACTGCCGTAGCGGCACAAGCGCGTCGATGTGCATCTTGGCGACCACGTCTTCCTCCCGCAGGTTCTTCACGGCGTAGGTCTCGAAATCCGCGGCGAACGCCTCGATCTTCTCCGGCGCTATCGTCAGACCCGCCGCCATCTTGTGGCCCCCGAAGCTTGTCAGGTGCGCCGCGCACGCCTGGATCGCGCTGAGCATGCAGAAACCCGGGATCGAGCGGGCCGAGCCTTGGGCCACGCCGCTCTCGTTGGGCGAAGCGTTGATCATGATCGCGGGCCGGAAGAACCGGTCCACGAGCCGGGAGGCGACGATGCCCAGGACGCCCGTGTGCCAGCCCTCGGCGGCCAGGACGACGCTCCGGCGGTCGGGGTGATTGAGCCCCCGCTCGACGACGATGTCACAGGCCTGCTTGAGCATCTTGCGTTCGCACTGCTGGCGCTGGGTGTTCTGGTTCTTGAGATACTCGGCGATCTGCATGGCCCGCATCTCGGTGGTGCTGGTGAGCAGCTCGACGGCCAATCTCGCATGCCCCATCCGGCCGGCGGCGTTGAGCACAGGGGCCAGCCGAAAGCCGATCGCGGTGCTATCCACCCCTTTGCCCGCCAGCCCGGCGGTTTGGATGAGGGCTTGCAGGCCGCAGAGCTTGGTGTCGGCGACGGACTGAAGCCCGAACCGCGTCAGCACGCGGTTTTCGCCCCGCAGGTCCACGACGTCGGCGACGGTGCCGATGGCCGCCAGGGTTGTGGCATTGAGCATGAACTCGCGGAGCTTGGGCTCGAGGCGCGGGCCCCGGCTGAACTCTTCGGCCACCGCCCAGGCCAGCTTGTAGGCCACCAGCGCGCCCGCGGACTCCTGGTTCGGATAGGAGGGGTCCAGCGCCGGGTGCAGGATCGCCATCGCACTGGGCAGGTCCGGGCCCGGCTGGTGATGGTCGGTGACGATCAGGTCCACGCCGAGCTGTTTGGCCAGGTCTGCGGCCGCCAGCGCGGAGATCCCACAATCGACCGTGATGAGCAGGCGGGTGCCCCCCTCGGCCAGGGATCGGACGGCGTCGTCGTTGAGGCCGTAGCCTTCGTCGATTCGGTGCGGGATGTAGTAATCGACCTGGGCGCCGAGCAGGGTGAGCAGCTCCCAGAGGATGGAGACGCCTGTGATGCCGTCCACGTCGTAATCGCCGTAGATGGTGATCTTCTCTTTCTTCTCGATGGCTTCTTTCACCCGCGCGACGGCGGGCGCGATCCCGGGCATCCGGGCCGGGCGGATCAGCTCGGTGAGCTTGGGCTGCAGGAAGATGCTGCCTTCATGGACCTCGGTCACGCCGCGGTTGATGAGGATCTGCGCGATCAGCGGCGAGATCTTCAACGATCTGGCGAGTTGCTCTGTGCGTTCGTCGGCGGGCGGGATGACCCACTCGTTCTTCTGCATCCCTGCCGGAGACGGCATCTGTTTCGTGTGCGCCATGCCTGCGTTCCCAAAGCCATGCGAAAGCTTCCTTTATATCAGATGGTAGTGCGGGGACGCAAGGTTTCGTCGAGCCGGGGCGCAACGAGCAGCGTGAACAGTCCGAGTGAAATACGGCAAAGTGGGGGGATGGCGTGACTTGGGGGGATCGCTCGCGGGAGCGACTACTGGCAGTCGGTCGGCAGGAACACCGACTTGGCGGGGATGTGGAACTTTCTGCACAGGGCTTCCAGGAGCATCTCGAGCCGCTTCAGTTGATAGTCGGTGGGCAGGGTGTTCACCCCATCGCCGATCAGGCAGATGCGAATCGTCTTGTTGGAGCCCTGCCAAGTCCGGCTGGGCTGGATACCCCATTGCTTCTGCCACAGGTCGGTGGCCTGGATTTCCCCGTCGCCGCTGCCGGCTCCGTTGCAGACGACGAAGTGACTATTCGTGTCGATCGCGCCGGTCGGCTGTTGGAGGCTGCCGCTCTTGGTCCCGCTGAAGAAGATCTCGATGCTGGCCCAGCGATTGGGCGCCTGGCAGGCTTTGGACAGCACGGCTTGATCCACGGCGGTGAGCCGGTAGTATGCGGACAGGCAGAAGGGGCCGGCCGAAGGGCGGTTGTTGCCGAGGACCATCAGAACGAAGGCCCCAACCGTCATGGAAACCAACAACGCGCCTAAGACCTTCACAACCCTGGGCTGGTTCGACATAAAAAGTCGTCCATTCACAACCCTGCCGTGTGTGAAGCTGCACCACACATGCAAACTGGGACCTCACAGCAGGGCAACTTGTTATACCCTACTTCATCGGCAGCCGTCAGCATGCGACTCCAGATTTTATGCAAAATGTCACGCGTGTCCGTAAGTTTTTTTTGCGTGCCGGGAGTTCACGCGACGGTGCCGGGGTCGTTTGCGTTCGCTCGCTCTGGAATTCGCAATTTTTTGGGTCCGTAATTCGCCGGCAGGAGCGCCTTGACCGGCGGCGGGAGACCCGCTATATTCTCGGCGGTCTCATAATCGTGTTGGATCAATTCCTGACGTGGACCCCGAGCAGAAAGGGAATCGATGGAAACACAGTGGCGAGCCTTATCGACGGCCGAGATCGCTCGATTATCAGAACAAGGATGCACCTGCGACGACTGGTCTCGTGTGCAGGTCGCGCCGGGGTTCCGGGCCGATCGGGTCCATGCGACCCACTTGGGCGGAGACGTCCGCCTCGGCGTATTCGAGAAGGGGGTCTCTTTCCTCGGCGGCGTCACCAAGCCGGCCGGCATCCGCCACGCCTCGATCTATAACTGCACCATCGGCGACAACGTCTATATCTCCACGGTCCGCAACTACATCGCCAACTACGTCATCGAGGACGGCGTCGTCATCGACAACATCGATCTCCTGACGGTCGAGGGGGAGAGCTCGTTCGGCAACGGGACCCCGGTCGCCGCGGTCAACGAGGCGGGAGGCCGGGAGATTCCGATCTACGATCACCTCAGCGCCCACACGGCGTACGTCCTGGCTTTTTATCGGCACCGTCCCAAGGTGATCGAGAGGCTCCGGGCCATGATCGCGGACTACGCCGCCTCCGTGCGGTCCACCATGGGGTTGGTGGCCACCGGGGCGCGGATCATGAACTCGCGACTGCTCAAGAACGTCCGGATCGGTCCCGCCGCGGTGATCGAGGGCGTCAACCGGCTCGAAAACGGCTCGGTCAACAGTTGTGTCGAGGACCCCGTCTACATCGGGCCCGGCGTCTATGCCGACGACTTCATCGTCGCCAGCGGGTCGAAGATCACCGACGGCGCGATCATCTGTCACTGTTTCATCGGGCAGGGCTGCGTCCTGGCCAAGCAGTACTCGGCAGAGAACTCCGTCTTCTTCGCCAATTGCGGCGGCTTCCATGGGGAGGCCTGCGCCATCTTTGCGGGACCCTACACCGTTACGCACCACAAGTCCACGCTCCTGATCGCGGGCCTGTTCTCCTTCCTCAACGCCGGCAGCGGGACCAACCAGAGCAACCACATGTACAAGCTCGGTCCCGTCCACCAGGGGGTCGTCGAGCGCGGCTCGAAAACCGGCAGCGATTCCTATATGCTCTGGCCTGCCAAGGTCGGGGCGTTCACCGTGGTCATGGGGCGCCACTATCGCAACTCCGACACCTCGGACCTGCCCTTCTCCTATCTGATCGAGCACGAGGACGAGAGCGTGCTGGCCCCCGGCGTGAACCTGCGGAGCGTCGGGACCGTCCGCGACGCCCGGAAGTGGCCCCAGCGAGACCGGCGCAAGGACCCGAAGAAGCTGGACCACATCAACTTCAAGCTGCTGAGCCCCTATACGATCCAGAAGATGATCAACGGGCGGGACCTGTTGCGCAAGCTCAAAGCCGCCGCCGGTCCGACCTCCGACTACTTCATCTACCAAAGCGTCAAGATCCCCAACCACGCCCTGGAGCGGGGCATCACCTTGTACGAGCTCGGCATCGACAAGTTTATCGGCAACTGCCTGATCAAGCGCCTGGAGAGCAAACGCTTCGCCAACGTACAGGAGTTGCAGGCCGCTCTGCAGACCACGACTTCCATCGGCTTGGGCAAATGGCTCGACCTGGCCGGCATGCTCGCACCGGAGGAGGTCGTGCGGAAGCTGCTCGACGATATTGAGGCCGGCGTTGTCCGATCGCTGGACGAGCTGGATGCCCGGTTCGCCTCCATGCATGCCAACTATCCTGAGTATGAGTGGACGTGGGCGGCCAACGTCGTGCAGCAGCAGTTGGGCAAGACGGTCGGCGAGGTGACGGCCGCGGATGTTGTCGAGCTGACGAAACGGTGGGAGAAGGCGGTCGTGGACCTCGATCACCTGCTGTACGAGGACGCGAAAAAGGAATTCTCGGGGACCGTCCAGACCGGGTTTGGCGTCGATGGCGACGACGCGGCCCGGCAGGGCGACTTCGCCGCCGTCCGGGGCACGTTCGAGGCCGACGGGTTCGTTGGGGAGATTCGCAAGCACATCGCGAGCAAGACCGCCCTCGGCGAAGAGCTGTTGAGTCGCATCCAGCCACTCCAGGCTTGTGTGTGACACAGAAGAAACCTCCAATCATGGACTGCCGGATCGTGAAGCCGGCATCAACGGGGTATTTCCTGAAAAGAGAGGGTCAACTATGAGAGTAATCATCCAGCCGAACTATGAGAGAGCATCCCAGTGGGCCGCCAATTATGTCGCGCGCAAGATCCTGGACTTCGCGCCGGCCCTGGATAAGCCGTTTGTCCTGGGCCTGCCGACGGGTTCCTCTCCCCTCGGCATGTACCGGGAGCTGGCCACGCTGAACAAGGCGGGCAAGCTGTCGTTCGAGCACGTCATCACGTTCAACATGGATGAATATGTGAGCCTGCCCCGGGACCATCCGGAAAGCTACCACTCGTTCATGTGGCACAATTTCTTCGGCCACATCAACATCCCCAAGAGGAACGTGAACATTCTTGACGGGAACGCCCCGGACTTGGCGGTGGAGTGCGCGGAGTACGAAAGTCGCATCCGTCAGGTCGGCGGCATTCGCCTGTTCGTGGGCGGAATCGGCGCCGACGGCCACATCGCGTTCAACGAGCCGGGCTCGTCGCTGGCCTCCCGCACGCGCCAGGTCCGGCTGACCCAGGACACGCGGATCGTCAACAGCCGCTTCTTTGGGAATGACCCGAGCAAGGTCCCCGAGACGGCGCTGAGCGTGGGTGTCGGCACGGTCATGGACGCCGAGGAGGTGATTATCATCGTCAACGGGGCCAACAAGGCCCGTGCCCTACGTCACGCGATCGAGGAGGGCGTCAACCACATGTGGACAGTCAGCGCCCTGCAGATGCACCCGAACGGCATCATCGTCTGCGACGAGGATGCGACGCTCGAACTGAAGGTGGGTACCGCCAAGTACTTCAAGGACGTCGAGGCCGTGACCCTGGACCCGGCGACACTCCTGGCGTAATCTTATTGCTGCCCGAAACGAAGCAGGGGACCTCGCAACTGCGGGTCCCCTGTTGTGTCTCTGTTCCACCGGCTTCGACGAGCCTGTGTTCTATGCTTTATTCGGATCCGCGTTCGGGTCCGCCGGCGCGACGGGTGTGGATTCCGCAGGAGCCTGATCGGCGTCGGCCTCGGACGCCGCGGCGGGGGGACGCATCGGCGGCGTCATGTCGCCGGACGCGTAGGTGATCGCAGCCTTCTGCTGAAGCGCTTGGATATAGCTGCCGAACGCATCCTCCATCTTCTTGTTCTTCAACCTCTCCATGATCCGGTCCTTGGCCGTGGCGAACGTAACCGTGTTCGGGTCCTGATGCTCGGCCACTTTGATGATGTGGTATCCGAACTGCGTCTCGACCAGCTCGCTGATCTCGCCGACTTTCAGCGCGAATGCGGCCTCCTCGAACGGCGGGACCATCTGGCCCCGGCCGAACGGCGGGAGCTCACCGCCCTGGGCGGCGGACGGACAAACCGAGTTCTCTTTCGCCACCGTTGCGAAGTCCGCGCCTTCCTTCACCTGTTTGAGCAGTTTCTCGGCCTTCTCCCGCGCCTGGGCTTTCACCTGGTTCGGGTCGGCGTTCGGGTCCGTCGCCTGTGTCGAGATCAGGATATGACTCGCCCGAACCTGCTCGGGCATTTTGAAGTCGTCCGGGTTCTCATCGTAGTACTTCTGGGCCTCCTCTTCGGTCACCTGGACGGTGGCGCCCACCCTGGATTCCAGGAACTTCGTGCAGGTCATGTACCGAATGTAATAGTCCTTCCAGGCCGCGAAGTCGATGCCCTGGTCCTCGATCATCTTCCTGTACTGTTCCACCGTCAGGGGCGGTTTCTCGGCGGCGAGTTGCGTGGCGATGTCCGTCATCAATTGCTCTTCGGTAACCTCGATGCCCGCCTGCTTGGCCTCCTTTTCCAGAAGCTGCTCGATCACCAGTTCGTTTGTGGCAAGCTGCACGGCCTGCTTCTCCCACTGGGCCGCCATCTGGGGCGACTGGGCCGAGAGTTTGTCCAACTGCGGCTTGTACCGCACCGCCACCCGCCGCATCACCTGGCTCTCCATGATCGGAGTGCCATTGACGGACGCCATGATCTTGTCCGGTCGCGGTTTCGTCACATCGTTCGGTCCGACGGCCTGACCGCCGGCGGGGGTGTTTGAATCGGGCGTTTTGGGCGTCTCTTTTCGGCACCCCGACCCGCAGAGGATAAGCAAAACGGAAACGAGAACAGTCGCCGTCGCAAGACGACGGACTGACCCAGTAGCGATTTCATTCATCAGTATGATGCTCCGAAAGAAGGTTGGTCTATTAGTCCCCCCTGGGCGACCGGCCGCACGGGAGGCCTTTCCAAGCGGAATGGCAACGGGCTCTATACCGTTTGGAGGCGATTTTGTTCTCATTATTCCAGCCGGAACGACCTGCGTCAAATAATTCACCGCCGGCCCGCTCCACGCCCCGAATGCGAAATCCCAAGTTTGGCATGACAGCCCGTTGAAGAATTCGCAGATTGGAGGGCTCCAATCGCGTCCAGTATCAGACGACGGATGGGTGGGGGAAAGCCCATCGTGAGGATCGAACCTGCCCGACACCCCGCGTCAAGCTGCCGACAAGCCGCATCCGCGTGCGAAGGAAGGCAAGAACAAGGCCCTGCAGGCCCCGCGGAGTTCCCAGCCCGAACAATGTCCGCATCACCGGACCCGGATTGCAGCCGGCTACGTGAATCAGCAGTCGTTTGAGAATCCGGATATGCGTCTGCAGATGTGTCCGCCCATCCTTCATCTTCGTGATCCGGGCGTCCGGATCGTTCGGATTGTACCAGTCCTGGTCCGAGCCCTTCTTCGGCTGTTTCCTGTCGATCCTGGCCAGGTCCTCACGCGTCGGGCTCTCCATCCCCGACGCCTTCCCTGCTGATCCGTCAAGAACCTGAAGAAGAGGGGATACTCCACATGCGTGCCCGCTGGAATCCGCGAGAACCGAGAACGCATGCGATGGTACCCCGTACGCACAACAGAAGAGTAGTCCCGCCAAACCTCCTTTCTCGCGATCTCGCCTCGTCAGGACTGTCCCGCCTGTCACGCCACTCCGGACCCGTCCACGAGAAATCAGGGCCTCCGTCGTGCGGACGGAGGCCCCGGTTCCGATGTTGCACACGCTGTCCATTCGTTCGGTTATTGGGCCGAACGTCCGAATCCGATATCGTCGATAAAGACGATGCCGGTCCCGCCCGCGGTGGTCGCGGCCTTGTCGCCGATCGTGATGACCATCTTCTTGACCTTGGCGAAATTCACTCCTGCAAAGTCGCTCATGGGGATCACCCATCTCGTCCAGTCGGCGGTTGTCACCGCCGTGGCGCTGGTGACCGTGGCATTCTTGCCGGCGCTGTCCGAGAGGAGCAGGTGCATGTCCGCCGCGTCGTTGTACTGCGGACTGTCGATGACCGCGCCCTGCCAGGCGCCGGTGATCGTGCCCGTGCCGACGATGCTGTCGAACTGGTAGGTCCGATCCACACCTGCCTCGTGTGACGTGACGCACAGGCCGATATAGACCGGGTCCGTCATGGCGATGACCGTTGTGCCGATCTGGGTCCAGGTCTTGCCGTCGGCGGAGACGGAGCCTTTGAAGGTGTCGGCGGCCCGCTCGATCTTGACCCAGTAAGGAGGCGCGACGACCGCGCTGCTGTCGGCGGAGGCCGATGCTGCGTTGGCGGTCGCCCGGTACTGGAAGCTGGCGCCGTTGCCGCCGGTGGCGGTCATGGCCATCATGGCTTGCGTCGATCCCCCCCAGAGGCTGTCACGAATCATCACGCCGCCTTTGGCCCAGGTCTGGGTCCCCGTCCCGTTGCTTACGACGCGGGCGACCAGCGTGCCGTCGCCGGCGAGGGTCTTGTAGGCGTAGGTGAACTCATCCGAGTTGCCCCAGATGTCCGTGCCGGCGCCGGTCAGGTCGATCTTGCCCGAGGTCTCGGCGACTGCCACGGTGGTGATTGCCGGGTAGCCTCGTGTCCAAACGCAGACTTCCGTGGCGCCGTTGCCGGTCCAGTTCTGGGCCGGGTCGAACTCCCGTTCCGCTTCGCTGAAGAAGAAGTCGCCGGCGTTGTTGTACATCAGGGGCATGGACTGTGCGCCGCTGTGGACGATTGTCCTCTCGGCGAACGGGGAATCCGTGTATCCCACCTGCGAGCCACTGGCTTTCGTAGTCACGCCATCGGTCCAGGTCTGCCAGATCGTCGTTCCGGCGTCGATGTCGTCGTTGTAGCTCTCGAAATCGTCGATCGGGGCGAATTCCTGCGATGTGAAGCTCCAGACGTCGCCTTCGTAGGTTCCGGCGTCGCCCGCTTCGTTGACCTTCCAGTAGTACACAGTCCCGAAGTCCATGGCAGCAGGCGTGTAGCTGTGGTCGGCCACGGTTTGGGCCGCCAGGCCATTCGGGTCGGTTCCGAAGTAGACCTCGTGCGAGGTGGCCTCCCGGCCGGGCCGCCAGTCGAGTGTTGCACCGAGGTCAACTCCCGTGGCGCCGTTCGCCGGAGCGGGCTCGAAGGCCTGGACCGGCGTATAGAAGAACCGCACCTCGCTCAGGCTGACCATCGTGGTGGCGCCCCAGTTGTCGTTGATCGTCAGCTTGACGTACTGCGCCATGACCTCGCCGAGATCGACGAGGGTGTTCGCCGTGTAGGTGGGTTTGCCGGTTCCCTGGGCGAATTGGGGCACGTTCTCCAACGGAGTCCAGTTCTCCCCGTCGGTGGAGTACTCGATGGCGACATCCTTGGCCCCGAAGCCCATGAGCGGCTCGAGTTCGGAGTTGCTGTTCCAGACCCACAGCTCATGCAGCTTGTATACCCTGTCGAAGGTGTACTGGATCCAGGCAGGCAGGCCACCGGGGGTGACCCACATGGTCTTCAGATCGGTGCCGTGCTGATCGAACTCGTCGAGCCCGGAGCCGTCGATGGTCCGGGTCGCGGGCGACGTGATCTGCTGACTGGACGCCATGACTGTCAAGCTGGTGATCGGATAGGCATACGTCTCGGTGGTGAAGCTCCAGGTTTCGCCCTTGAAGACGGTGTAGTCCGGGGCCCCATTGACCTCGTCGACTCTCCAGTAATAGGTCCGTCCGTATTCGAGCAGGCCTTCCGGATCATACGCCGCGTCCGTCGCGCTCTGCGTGGGTTGGGTGGCGTTGTTGACATCCTCGAAACTTGTTCCGAAGTACACATCGTGTGTCGCAGCGAACCGGCCCGGCGCCCAGCCGAGCGCGATATCGCGAGAGACATCCACAGCGGCATCTTCCGGGCGGGGATCCTTCGCCAGTTGAGCCGGGGCAATGCCCTGCATTGCCTCCTGGATCTCCAATTGCGTCAGGGCGTGGTCGAAGACGGCGACATCGTCCATCATTCCGCTGTAGTAGTGGACGCTGCCGTTGCGGTGTCCCAGTCGTAGAGGGAGTCTCGGAGAAGTAAGGGTGCCGGACTTGATCTCCTCGAATTGCAGTACGCCATCGACATAGATCCTGGCGGTCGAACCATCCCACGTTGCGCTGACGTGCTGCCACTGGCCGGGTGCGATGGTATTGTTGGGCGTCGACTGCGTGGTGTGCGTGTCGTTCAGCGAGAGTGTGAAGTACACGTAGCGAGACGTGCGATTCACAAAGAGCCCGTAGTTCTCCCAGGGACCTCCCTGCTGGCCGTTGGCCAGGATGCACAGCCAACTGTCGCCGGAGTCGGTCCAGTTGATCCAGGCAGCTACGGTCACCTCGGGAGTGATCTCCAGACTGTCGGAGGCAGGGATCTCCACGTAGTTGTTCTGCGCGTTGAACTGAAGCGCTCCGCCATAGAACCCGTCTACCCACTGCGGAGGTCCGACAAGGGTCCCGTGATTCCCTTTTCCAGAACTGTCGGCGGCCGTCGCACCGGCCCCCTCATCCAATTGCCAGTACCCGGCCAGTTCGGCCGAGGCGCTCCCGACGAGAGCCAACACCATCAGACAACAAACCCATTTCGCAACCATGATCGTCCTCCTTCAAGACATATCGTAACTCCACACTATTACGCTACGTTGAATCCGACGAATACCCACTGCCTTGCTATCGGCAGAGAAGAGAATGCGGGGCCTTTGTC
>JBDKRX010000252.1:0-37825 GCA_039683175.1 Phycisphaerales bacterium | reverse complement strand
GGAATTCACGACGCACCCTCTTCATGGTTGCTTTCTCAGGAGAATCACATCAATGAAATCCAGAAACACCCTGTGCGTTTTCGTCGCATGCCTGACATCGCTGTGGCTGGTGGCTTCCTGTGATACGCTGACAGTGCATCGGCATCATCACCAAAACTCCGGAATCGGAAAAGGCCCGCCGGCGCATGCCAATGCCTATGGTTATCGGAGCAAGCGGGTCTGTGGGTACGACTTGATCTACGATGACGCCTGCTGCGTGTACCTCGTGGTCGGCGTAACCGACTGCTACTATCACGAGGGCCACTTCTATCGCCTGCACGGGGGCATCTGGGAAATCAGCCTGCGAGCCGACGTGTGGGAACCCGCCGGCTACGACAGACTGCCGCCCGGCCTGCGGATCAAGTCGAAGGCCCTCGTCTCCACCGGCAACGGCAACAAGGTCGTCAAACTCAACGGCAACGGCAATAGCCTCGTGAAACTGAACGGAAACGGCAACAGCGTCATGAAGCTCAACGGCAACTCCAACGGCAGATCCGCCGCCAAGGGCAGGAAGTAGCCGGCGATCTCCCTCGGCCCTTCCCGCGTTTTGTGGTATGATCGCCGGTGCTATGAATCGGCGATTCACGGATCAGTTGGCGTGTTGCGAATGTTGCCCGCGGAAGTGCGGCGTCAATCGGCTTGAAGGCCGGACAGGCTGGTGCCGGATCGGGAGGGATGCGCAGATCTCCTATGCCGGCCTGCACTTCGGTGAAGAGCCTCCGATCTCGGGAACACACGGCTCCGGCACCATTTTCTTCGCCGGGTGCAACCTCCGCTGTGTGTTCTGCCAGAACCACCAGATCAGCCAGGACTTCCAGCCCAGCCGGATGCAGACCTTGACCACGGATGACCTCGCGGCCGAAATGTTGAGGCTCGCGGACGCCGGCGCACATAATATCAACCTGGTTTCGCCATCCCACGTGGTCTTCCAGGCAGCGGACGCCATCATCGCGGCCCGAGACAAGGGCCTGGCGATCCCCATCGTATACAACTCGAACGGGTACGATTCCGTCAACTCCCTGCGGCAGATTCGCGGGCTCGTGGACATCTACCTGCCGGACATCAAGTACTTTTCCAACGACCTGGCTGACCGATACTCCGGCGCCGCCGACTACGCCGACACCATCCCCGGCGTACTGGCTGAAATGCTCGACCAAGTCGGCCATCTGGAGCTCGATGGAGAAGGAATCGCACGCCGTGGACTGTTGGTTCGCCATCTGGTCCTGCCGGGTTGCGTGGACGACAGCCGCCGGTGCCTGGCCTTCCTGGCCACCCTCTCGATGGAAACGCACGTCAGCATCATGTCCCAGTACTCCCCCCAGCACCAGGCCGCCCGTCACCCCGAGATCAATCGCACTCTGACTGTGCGCGAGTACGACGAGGTCACCGACTACGCGATCGAGCTGGGCCTGGAAAACGCTTTCATCCAGGAACTCGACAGCCGCCACCGCTACCTCCCCGACTTCGACCTCGACCGCCCGTTCGAGTAATCCGGGCAGGCATGTCACTCGACCGCGCCGTGGAGAAGCCCCGCGAGAACATGGCTCATCTCGCCACGGGAATCGGCCTCCGCAAGTCGGCGGATCAGGATTCGTTGGCGCTCGGTGAATGCCACGGCGGTGTCGAGGGAGAAGCCTTCCAGGTCCAGTGCGCAGTGAATCGCCTGAATCAAACTGTCGATCCCGGTCTCCAGCTTCGCACTGATGCGGACGACGGGCCGCAGATGCTCCGGGAAACTCGATGCGTCAAGGCGTTGCGGGAGATCGGTCTTGTTGAACACTGTGATCGTTCTGCGACCAACGAGCAAATCGGGGAGAAATGCGGGAAGCCGGCCGGCGGGCTCGCTCGCGTCCAGGACCAACAGAACCAGGTCGGCGCGATTGAGGGCCTCAATACTCCTTTGCTGGGCGGTCTCATCAATCTGGCCGACGGGGGCAAGCGAGACATCGAGGCCGGCGGTGTCGACGATCGTGGCAGCCAGCGGCGGGATGCGAATCTCGGCGGACACCCAGTCGCGGGTGGTGCCAGCGATATCCGTGACAATTGCCTTCTCGCGTCCGGCCAGGGTATTCAACAGGGTGCTCTTGCCTGTGTTGGGCGGGCCAACCAAGGCAATGGTACAACCCGAGAGGATCAACCTCGCCGTGTCGCTGTCCTTCAGAATCTGCTTCGCCTGGGCTGCGATCTGTTCGAGGGGCGTGGAATCGAGATCGGCCTGCCACTGCCGGACTCTTGCGGCCAGTCCGGCCTTCGACTGGTTCGCCACGATATGGGCCCCTTCGACTGTCTTGACCGTGGTGAGGGCCAGCTTTGCCTCGACGCGGATGGAATCCTCCGGCTCCCGTTCCATCAGAACTCGGGCAAGGAGTTGCTCCGCTCGCATAGGCTGCACGCCACGACGCTGGAGCAATTCCATGATCCTTTCGACAATTAGCGGGTTGCCGTGGCAGTGGATGGCGAACTCGCTCGGGCCCTCGCAACCGACCGTCACCTGGTCGATGGTCTGTTCCCCCTCAATCATGTCGCCCAGGAGGATTCGACCGGCGGCAAGCTCGAACGGCCCACCGTCTGCCCGTCGGAAGATCTCTCGCAGGACCGTCTCGGCCGACTCACCCAAGAGCTGGATCGTGGCGATGGCCCCTGCCCCCGGGCCGGTCATCACTGCGGCAATGGGAGCCATGGTCAGGCCATCTCGCTCTTTTCCTCGATGTACTTCATGTACGCCAGGACGATGCCTTTGACGACCAGGTGCGGGACGTAATTGTCCACAAACGGGCAGTCGTCCTTGATCATCTCGGCGGCGGAGCCCGTGATGACCGTCTGCGGCCATCGGCCGATCTGCTCGGCGTACCGGCGAATGATTTCCTCCATCCCGCCGATGATCGAGTAGTACAGGCCGCAATTGATCGCATCCGCGGTGTTTTTGCCGAAGGGTCCCTCCGGCCGATGGACCGTCACCTTCGGAAGCTGGGCGGTGTTGTCCTTCAATGCCTGGGCACTGATCTCGAAACCCGGGCAGATCACCCCACCCAGGAAGACGCCATGCTCATCGACCAGGTCGATCGTCACCGCGGTGCCGAAGTCGGCGACGACGACCGCGTCCTCGACGACATCATACGCCGCCGCAGCGGCAACGATGCGGTCCGTACCGACCTTCTTCGGCTCATCCACCCACGTCGAGATCGGCAGCGGAATGTCCTCGCCGATGACGCGGACCTTCTCGCCCAGGTCCTCGTCGGCGATCCGACGGACCAGGTCGGTCCAGGCGGGTTTGACGCTGCTGACGACGATGACGCCGTTGCGTTTTCGCTCCTTGGAGCTTTCGAGAACGGGAATCTTCGCCCAGGCATCGACGAGGCACGCACGAAGCTCGGCCTCCGACCGCCCGGCAACCGAGCGGATGAAGTCCTCCTTGCCGTCCAGAAAAAGGCCGACACGAACGTTCGTGTTCCCGATGTCTACAGCGATTAGGTTCATAAGCAATTGCTCATCTTCCGTGGTTTGCGCACACATCGTGCGTGGCGTTCCAGCACTCACCAGTGTTCTATCTCGTTTCCCGGAGACTGTCAACTTGCGAGAGAGGCCTTGTGTGCCCGGAAAGAGGACGGACACGGACTGGCTCAGACAAGACCTAAAACTGGTCCTCGTGCTCCTGCCCCCGGACCTTCCGCCAAAGCACTTCGGCCAACTCCCGGATGCCCTGACCGGTGGCGGCGGAAATCGGGACGATCTTGCGGTCCAGCCGGTCCTGGAGGTCCTTGAGCCGGCTGCCGTCGGGGTCGAGGTCGATCTTGTTCGCGACGACCACTTCATCCTTTTGGGCGAGGACTTCGCTGTGCCGGGCCAGCTCGTTGCGGATCGCGTCGTAGTTGGCGACGGGATCGGAACCGTCCAGCGGCATGACGTCAAGGATGTGCACGAGGATCCGTGTTCGCTCGATATGCTTGAGGAAATCGTGGCCGAGGCCCGCGCCGTCGCTGGCGCCCTCGATCAGGCCGGGGATGTCGGCCATCAGGAACCGCCGATACCCCGTCAATTCGACGATCCCGAGCACCGGCTCCAGCGTGGTGAACGGATATGGCGCGATCTTGGGCCGGGCCGCCGAGCAACGGGAAAGCAGCGTGCTCTTGCCTGCATTCGGCATCCCGACGAGGCCCACATCCGCGATGAGCTTGAGCTCGAGGCGGAGGTTTCGCTCCTGGCCGATTTTGCCGGTCTCGAATTCCCGTGGCGTCTGGTTCGTGGAGGTCGCGAAGGCCCGGTTGCCCTTGCCCCCCTTGCCCCCGCGACAGACCAGGACCTTGAGTCCCGGCTGATCGAGGTCCTTGATGAGCAGGTCCAGATCCGTGTCGTAAACAAGCGTTCCCGCCGGGACGGGGATGACCAGGTCCTCGCCGCTGGCCCCGGATTTGCCGCTGCCTTCCCCTGGCTTGCCGTTCTCGGCCCGCCAGTGGTGCCTGCCGGCGAAATCCAACAGGGTGTCCTTGTCCGCGAGGGCCTCGAAGTAGATATGGCCGCCGTCGCCGCCGTCGCCGCCGTCCGGGCCGCCCTTGGGCACGAACTTCTCCCGGCGGAAGCTCACGCAACCGTGACCACCGTCGCCGGCCTTGACATGGATTTGGGCTTCATCGACAAACATGAGGGGGAAAACCGCCCGTGCACAGTGCACGCGAAAGAACACCTACAAAAAAGGGATGGCCGACAAAGACCATCCCTCGAATATCCGCCCATCAGGCAACGTCAATCAGACGATGTTGACCTTGCGTCCCTGGAACTGCACCTTCCCCTCGATCATGGCGAAAAGCGTGTAATCCCTGCCCATACCGACGTTCTCGCCGGGGAAGAACTTCGTGCCGCACTGCCTCACGACGATCGCACCGGGCTTGGCCACCTGGCCCG
The DNA here is from genome assembly GCA_039683175.1 of Phycisphaerales bacterium. Lineage (GTDB taxonomy): Bacteria > Planctomycetota > Phycisphaerae > Sedimentisphaerales > Anaerobacaceae > PLanc-01. The sequence goes on along the minus strand of JBDKRX010000252.1, from coordinate 32,887 downwards.
CATACAGCTTTACGCCGCGAAATTGCGGATTGCTGTCGCGGCCGTTCCTCGAAGCGCCTTGTCCTTTTTTATGTGCCATGGCTCAGTACCTCTTGCTTTCTATCACCGACTTCAAAACCGTACAAACAAGTAACTATACTGGTTCGACGCCGGCTTGTCCAGCCCTTCCTCAAAAAAATCCTGCTACTGGGCCGCCATGATCGCTTTGGCGTCGCCGGCCTCCACGATCCCGCGAATCGCCAGTTTGACGTTGCCTTCCGAATCGATGAAGAAGCTGCTGGGAATGAACTCCACCTTGCTGTACGGCTCCGGAAGCTCTCCTGACTTGAGCAGGACCGTGTAATTGATCTGCTGCTCGGCGACGAACCCCTTCACCAGTGCAGCTTTCTCATCCGACACGGCCAGAATCGCCAGCTTGTCCTGCGAGTAGGAGCTCCTAAGTTCTTTCAGATGCGGGATTTCCAGCTTGCAGGGCCCGCACCAGGTGGCCCAGAACACCAGGATCACGTCCTTGCCACGATAGTCGCTCAGCTTGTGCGGCTTATCGTCAATATCGGTGAGCGCGAAATCCGGCGCGGGCTTGCCCCACCACTCCGGAAACACCGCATGCCACTTCTGCTCGGATGCCTTGATAATCGCCTGCAAACTCGGTGTGGGCTCGCGGAACAGGTTCGCCGCGGCCTGGATCGGGTCCGCCGGCCGGTCCTTGGAGACGGGCGCCGGCGTCACATCGTTCCCGGATGCGGGCTGGTTCGGCTCAGGGCTCTCCCGTTTGCATCCGTGCAGCACACCCAGCACCATCACGAATGCCAGAAACAGGGCCGTTACCCCGTAGATACTTCTCTTGTCTCTCATGGCCATACACAAAACCTCCCTGGTATGGGCTCCAAACGCTGCACCCTCGGCGCAAACGGCCATAGGTCATCAGGGCATTTGGGAGCCCGATCAGAATTCCGAAGTATGCACTATACCCCTGTCCCGCGGAGCAGTAAAGACCCAAGTGGAAATTTCCCAGGGTCATCGCATGAAACGGAGCGGAAGAGACTTCGGGATGTTAAGATGGGGAATTGCGCCCGCCCGTGCGATCCAGTACAGTCTCCCTTTCTTAGGGCAAGGCCTTGCAGCAAGGACGATGAACGCCATCAGGAAAGAGCCTTTCATGGAAGAGTCGGCCGCAAAGAGGAAAGTGCATGCCGCATGGCTTATCCAACTCGTGGCTCGGTAGAAATGCTGCCGGCCCCGCACGGACACTGTTCTCCGTTGCGGGGCCGGCAAGATCAGAAGACAGGAAGAAGCTTCTTGCAGTTATTTTGAACCGGTCATGCGTGCCCACTCGTCCTCGCTGAGGTTGTCCCCAAGGACCACCAGGGGAATCCGGGTCCAGCCGACGAGATTGAACAACTCCACACGGTTCTCATAGGACGCATGTGCCGGGAATCGCACCACCAGATGTGTGAAGTCCACGCCGTCGGTCGCCTGCACGATGGCGGTGTAGCTGGCATGCGGACGGGTCACATCCCGGGAGTCGGGGCAATCGAAGGTGTTGAGCCAGACAGTATCCAGCACACCGGCGTCATTCCAGATCTCGACGCACCAGACCTCGGGGTAATTCTCAGCCGCAATCGAATCCAGTATGCTCGCGGCCTGCCGGCTCACGGCGGACAATTCATCCTGGGTCAGCGTATTGAGGATGGGCGTCACCTGTTCGCCCAGCGACACGAGCCACTCGCTCGCCTCGGCCACCACGGCCGGATCGTTGTCCGCCAAGAGGGCCCGGATCGAAGCGAGCGTCATGACAGGCGACGCGGGTTCGCCGGTCTCGGTCTCCTCGAAGATCTCCGCGTTCTGAACCACATTCCCTCCCGCGTTGATTCGTCCGCCCACCAGGAGCACGCCGCCCGAGTCCAGACTCGTCGCAGTGAAACCCGACCAGTGCGGATCGACCGTCAGGCACGGGGCCAGCTCAAACGTGTCGGTCTCAGGGCAATAGACCTCGACCGCGCGGGCATCGTAATTGCCGCCGAAGAAGGCGATGCGCCCGCTGGGCAACATGACCGCCTGGGCGCCGCTCCGAGGCAATCCGAGGCTCGGCCCCGCGATCAGCATGGCCGTGTTCGGATCGAAGATCTCCGTGCTCGTCAGCAGAGAAGCCACGTTGGAGGCGGCGCCGCCGGCGATGAAGACCCGACCGTCCAGGAGTCTCACACAGCAATGGGAGTACCTCGCCTGGAGCAATGCCGTTCGAATGCGGGCGGATCCGCCCCGGTTGGTGTCGAACAATTCGAGGGAGTCCAACGACGATCCGCCCGGCCCATGGCCTCCGGCGACCAGCACCTGATAGTCGTTGATCAACACCGCAGTGTGGTAGACACGCGACACCTCCAGGTCCCCCATCGCAGCAAACTGCATCGCTCGTGGGTCATAGACCGCGCAGTCGCCCTTGACCGCAAAACCAAGGCCGTAACCGCCGCAGACGAAGACCTTGCCGTCCGCCAGTGGCACCAGGACCGGGAATCGGACAAGACTGCTCGTGTACGTGTTCTGCGTGGGGACGAACGTGTCGCCCACGTAGTCGAAGACACAGTCGCGCACGCCATCCACCAGCAGAGCGCTGCCGTCGGGAAGCGTGACACCCGCGAAATCGCTGAGCGATCGCGTCGCCCGGCTCATGGTGAACCGCTCTCCGTTCGGATCGAACAGTTCGACATCGATGCGACCGGAGCCGGCAAAGATCCCCACCCGACCATCCCCCAACTTGACCGCCACATGGTCATAACGTGCCGCATTGGGCATGTACTCTGTCCGGTGAGTTTCATACTGGTACGCAGCTTCGCTGCTGGAAACGCCTGCGGCAAGGACAAGAACCAGAACTGCCGCCAGAGTGGACAAGGGACCGCCCTTCTTACCGCCAACTGCTGAAAAACCCATCATACAACCTCCGTCCCCCCGGGAAACCGGGGCTAAACGTGAATCATTACCCCATAGTGCCACCTCCCTGCCTGGGCGCAACGAAAATCTCCTCCGATTTCCATCGGTAGGTTTGATTGTACACTTTAGCGGACGATGATGCTATTCCAGTATGGTGCCGGCCTGGACGGCGAAGTTGTCCAGCCAAGCGTCGGCGCCGTCGAAGGCCATGCCTTCGGACCCCCCACCGAGGATGATGTAGACCGGTTCACTCGCCCACCGGCCCGCCAGGAGGCCCGTCAGTGTCCGCCAGGCGTTCGGTTTGCCATAGCCCGTGTGGCTGAAATACAGTTCGTCCCCTTCGAGACTGTAAGATACGTAGAGCGTCCCGTCGTTCTCGGACCGCGGGCTGGTCTGCTCCTGCACCCAGTAGTCGTCCCGCAACTCGTACAGGTAGAACGGCCCGGTGTCCCAGCAACCGACCTCGAACTCCGCCCACCGAGTGACAGGCATCTCGATGCTCGGGAGCAAACCGATGGTCAACCGACCATCGCCTCCGCCCTGCTTGCTGAAGTGATAGTCGACCCGGAACGCAAAGTCCTGTGTCACATCGAGCCGCCAGCCTTGGGACACATAGAACGCGTCCACGTTCTGCGCTTCGGCCGAAGCATAGACCTCCAGCCTGCCGTTCACTTCCTCGATCTGAACGAGATCCGGATCGACCTCGAACACCATCCACAGCGGTTCTGCCTGGCCATCCTCGAAGTCATCCCCTTTCACCTTCTCCCACCATAGTCGCGGATAGTCCCGCCCCTCCAGAATCCACCAGATGTCCTCCGTCCCATTGTCCAGCTCGCCCAAGAAGTCCCATCCGGCCTCCAGGAACGTCTGGACCGTCTGCATCTGGACGCCGGTCTTGCCTGTCCCACCGTCGCTCGTTGTCTGCCCACTGCCCCCGATATCCCAGAAGGAAGCCTCCACTGTCCCGTCCACGTTCCAAGCGACCAGACCGCCGGCTTGCACGCTGCCGAGAATGGGCCCCTTTGAGTAACAGCGTGAAACCAGGCTCTTGTCGTTGCGCCCCACGATGCCCGCGGTCGTCCGGTCTTTGCCTGAAACGATGCAGGCGGAGTAGCTGTCCTGAATCACGCTATTTGCATCTTGCCGTCCCGCGATGCCGCCCGTCTCCTGGTATCCTTCCACTACGCCCGCGGCCGAGCATTGCGAGATCGTGCTGTGACTGTTGGCGCCGACCAGGCCGCCGGTTTCGACCATGCTTCCTGACACGCCGCCCTGGAAATGACAGCGTTCAGTCACGGCTGCATCGATGCATATCCCGATCAGCCCGCCCGTATACTGGCTCGCCCGTACAGACCCCTTCACGCGACAATCCCGGACGATGCCTCCATTGCTGTACCCAACCAAGGATCCCACGTATGTGCCGCCTTGGATGTCGGAGTCATCAATGACGAGATTCCTCACCTCGGCCAGCGGACCCAGGAAACCAAACAGGCCTACTCCGTGTGCGTCGCCACCTCGGAACGTAAAGGTGTGGATCGTGTGCCCCAGACCGTCGAAGACGCCGGCGAAGGGTCTCTCGTAGCTTGTCCCTATGATGTTGAATGCAGGCCGGCCGGCCCAGCCGTCGAACGCCGACAGATCGATGTCAGCCATGAGATTGAAGCATCTGTCCCAATCATTGGGCTCAGCGCCGATGGCGTTCATCTGCTCGGCGGTGCAGACCTGGTAGGGATCGTTCGGCTCACCGGTGCCGCCGGCGTATTGGGCATGGACCCGCAGGACGAACAGACACACGATCAGGCAGGAAAGCAGGTTCTTCATGGTTCCGATCCTCCAGTGGCAAGGCGGTCGCGCGCCACACTCGAACGTTGTGCCGCCGTTACGGATTCATCATCTCTGACAACTCGGCCATCTCCGGCCGGTGTATCAACTCGCGGAGAGAAGCATCACGCCTTCACTTGCTTCTACATGCTGTAATTATACCCGCCGGTACTGGCCCCCGCAACAGATTGTGGAGTAGGCAACTACCCGTATGGGACTGGTCAATTCAGCCCACTTGCCTCATCGGCCCGGCGTTGGTATGCTCGGGCAGCCTATGGGGACTCCGTCATGAGACGAAATCTGAAAAAGGCGTTGTGGTGTCTTCTCCTGGTTCCGCTCGCGGTCGCGGCCGTGTGGCTTTATCACCTGTACCAGGGCATCGATGAAGACCTCGCGGTCCATCGGCCCGAGCCGCTGCGCGTTGCCGTGACGGACCCGTTGTGTATTCGGCTTGCCCCCGAGTGGCTCAAAGGCCATGCAAAACGCCATTACGTCCTGTTCGGCGAATCCCTCGCACGGGAGCTTGGCCGGCCCGTCGAGATCCTCTATGCCGACAATCCCGGCGAGGTCTTCCAATCGCACCGAGGGCAGATCGACGTGGTCATCGGCAAAACCTCCTCGGTCCTGTCGGGGGCGGCTGAGATCGACGAGCCCATTCGACCCATTGCCCGCCTGACGGACGAGAACGACAGCAGCGAGGTTTCCGGCCTCTTCGTCGTGCGGACGAAAGATCCGGCCGAGACGGTCGGCAGCCTCGAAGACTATCGTATCCTGTTCGGCCCCCGCCATGACGCCGAACGGCATTCGGCGGCCCTGGCGCTGCTCGCAGAGCACGGCGTGGCGCCCGTCCCGCCCTTGCAGATCGAGCCGGACTGCGCCAAAGCCCTCACGGCGGTCGCCAAAGGCGATGCCGATGCGGCGGTCATACCCAGCTATGGCCTGCCGTTGCTCGATGGTTTTGAAGGGGTCGAGAAAGAGACACTGCGGGTGCTCGGCAGCACCCCGCCGGAACCACTTGTCCAGGCATTCGCGACAACCCGACTGAGCCCGACGACTGAACGAACGGTCGTCGATGCGTTGCTGTCTATGGCGAACGACTCGCAACTGCTGGCGGCGATGGCCTCGAGGTCGGGTTTCGTGGCGTTGGGCAAGGGTACGCCGCCTGCGGTTTCGCCCCCGCCGGCGCCGAAACCCGCCTCGGAATGGACGGACTGGCGAGGGCCCGGCCGTGATGAGATCAGCGAGGACGTGCCACGAACGCTGCCCACGCAGGCGAGATTCCTGTGGAAGCGAGGACTCACCGGCGAAGGCCTCTCCGGCGTCTGTGCCACCGCCACACACGTGCTCGTCGCCGACAAGAGTGCAGAACGCGACCAGGACATCTGGCGGTGCCTCGACGCCGAGACCGGACGGGAGTTGTGGACCGTCGCCTACCCGACCCCCAAGGAGATGGAATTCACAAACGCCCCGCGCGCCGCCCCGGTCATTCACGGCGGTTTCGCCTACCTGCTCGGCGCCTTCGGCGACCTGCACTGCGTCAGTATCGAGGGCAGACGGATCGTCTGGCGACGCAACATCGTCAAGGAGTTCAACGCGAAGCTGCCAACCTGGGGCATGTGCTCGACGCCGCTGGTGGTCGGCGACCTGCTGATCGTCAATCCCGGCGCTCCCGAAGCGTCGCTGGCCGGACTGGGACTCTACACGGGCGAAACCGTCTGGCAAACACCCGGTGAGCCATCCGGCTATGGTTCGCTGATCCTTGGCGCCTTCGGCGGCGTCCGGCAGATCGTCGGTCACGACGCCACCTCCCTGGGCGGCTGGGACCCGAACACCGGCCGCCGGCTCTGGACGCTCCTGCCCACGAAGAAGGGCGACTTCAACGTACCGACGCCAGTGAACATCGACGGCCGGCTCCTGATCGCAACGGAGAACAACGGCGCCCGCCTCTACGACTTCGACACCGAGGGGCGAATCAACCCGATCCCCATCGCCCAGAATCGAAAGCTTGCTCCCGACACATCGACCCCGGTGGCAATCGACGGCCTCGTCTTCGGCTGCTTCCGCGGCCTGTTCTGCCTCGATCTGGGCAACAACCTCGACACGCTCTACTCGACGGAAGGCAACGGCGCATTCACCGACTACGCGGCCCTGATCGCAGGCAACGGCCGTATCCTGGCGATCACGGTCAAAGGCGAACTGGTCCTCCTGGAAGCCGCCCGCGACGCCTACACACCGATCTCCCGCCTGAGGCTCTTCGAGGACACGGAAGTCTGGTCACACGCCGCCCTGATCGGCAACCGCCTCTACATCCGCAGCATGAAGGAGGTCTGCTGCTTCCTGCTCGATAAGCCATAACCTCCCGGGAAAAAGGGCAGGCCGAAGACATCTGATATCTCCGGCCTGTGGGATCCACTTTCACGAGACAGATACAATCCTGAGGCTATTTCCCCTTGCCCTCGACGACGGTGAAGCTGACGGACATTTCGCCGACGAGGGCTTTGAACTCGCCCGGCTCGACGACCGGCTTGTTGTCCCTTCCGATGAAGGACAGGTCGTCCCAGCTTAGCGTGAACCGCACGGTCTGCGTCGCCTTCGGGGGCAGGTCCACTTTCTGGAATCGCTTGAGCGCCTTCACCGGCGGCGTCACCGAGGCGACCACGTCCGAAAGGTAGAGATGGACGATCTCTTTCGCGGGCCGGTCGCTGTTATTCGTGACTTCGAGCGTCGCCGTCAGCGTGTCGCTGGGCTTGAACTCGCTCAGGTCGAGCCGCAGGCCGTGGTAGGCAATCTTCGAGTAGGACAGGCCGAAACCGAACGGCCACTGCGGATCGTACTTGTTGCCGCCCTGGATCTCGCTGTTCTTGTAGTCGTACCACATGAAGCCGCCGGCGAATTTCGGATAGGTTATGGGCAGCTTGCCGCTGGGGTTCACGTCGCCAAACAGGACGTCGGCAACCGCCTGACCGCCCTCGACGCCGGGTGTGTAAGCCATCAAGATGGCCTTCGCGTCGTCCACGATCGTGCGGATCACGCGGGGCCGGCCCTCCACGAGCACGAGCACAACCGGCTTGCCCGTCCTGACCAGCGTCTCGACGAGGTTCAATTGCGGCTCAGTCATCGTCAGGTCGTCGATGTTGCCGGGCGTCTCGCAGTAGGCGGGCTCGCCGATGCAGGCGATGATCGCATCCACACCCGCAGCGGCTTCGACCGCTTTGGCGATATCGATTTCCTTGTCGAACGCCACTGCGTCAACATACGTGACATTCTGCTCGCCGAGCTTGCCCCGGATCGCTTCGAGGATTGTGTTCTTGTCCTGCGGATAGAGCTCTTCCTTGTCGCCCTGCCAGGTGAAAGTCCAGCCGCTGTTGAGGACCGAGAGCTTGTTGGCCGTGGGCCCCGTGACGAGGACTTTCTGTCCCTTGGCCAAAGGCAGCAGGTCGCCGTCGTTCTTCAGGAGCGTGATGGCCTCCTGGGCAGCCTGCACGTTCACCTTCCGGGAGGCATCCGAACCCACGCTGGCGACGAGACTCTTCGTCGGATAGGGTTTCTCGAACAGGCCCAGCAGATACTTGACGCGGAGGATTTCGCTGACCGCCTCGTCGATCCGCTTCATGGGCACCTCGCCATCCTCGACGAGCTGCAGCAGCGTGTCATAGAAGCTGTAGTCGTAGGGCACCATGCTCATATCGACGCCGGCCAGGACCGCCATCTTCACCGCCTCGCGACGATCCTTGGCAACCTTCTCGCGGGTGTAGAGGTTCTCGATGTCGGCCCAGTCGCTGACGACGAACCCGCGGAAACCCAGCTCATCGCGGAGCAAGTCCCTGAGGTAGAACGAGCTCGAATGGACCGGGACGCCATTGATCTCGGAGGAGTTCGCCATGCAGGTGACGGCGCCGGCCTTGACCGCCGCCGCGAAGGGCCTTGCGAACCACTCGCGGAGCTGCCGATCCGGAATGTAGGCAGGCGTGCGGTCCCGGCCCGATTGCGGCCAGCTATACCCAAGGTAGTGCTTCATGCAGACCGCAACCTTGAGCGGGTTGGAGATATCGTCGCCCTGCTGGCCGTGGATGTAGGCGGCGCCCATCGTCGAGGCGATATACGGGTCCTCGCCGAACGTCTCGAACACGCGGGGCCACATCGGCTGGCGGGCCAGATCGAGCACCGGCGCAAAGTTCCACGGAATGCCCGCCGCCCGGGTTTCGAGGGCGGAGATCTCGCCGGCCTTCTCCATCAATGCCACGTTGCCGGTCGCGGCCATCGCGATGTTCTGTGGGAAAATCGTGGCGCCGAGCACGTAGTTGGCCCCATGGATCGTATCGATGCCGTAGATGATCGGGATGCCGAGGCGTGTCTCCTTGGTGGCGACATCCTGGATCTTCGTGATGATCTCCTGCCAGTTCTGCGCGGTGCGGGCCTGTCCGCCGCAGTTGAGGATCGAACCGAGGTTGCGCTTTACAATCCCCTCGCGGAGTTTCTGTTCGTCGAGGATCAGGTACCCGTCCTGGCCTGATTTGGCGAACTGCTCCAGGGTGATCTGCGTCATCTGGCCGACCTTCTCCTCGACGGTCATCTGGGCCAGGAGCTTGCGGACCTTGCCGTCGATCTGGCTGTGCTTCATTCCGTTCTCCTTGGTGCTCGCGCAACCTGAAACCGCCAACGCCGACACGATCAGTCCCATCCACGCGTTCTTCATGGTCTCAATCCCTTTCCACGCAGTTCCCCGTCATCCCGAGAAGCCCGGTACAATCCCCGCGACCCTGGGAGCTTCGATCGACGTCCGCCATGATAGCAGAGCGGTCTCGGAGCGAAAACACAAAAGTAGCCCTGCCACGTTGCACCGAGATCCCAATTCAGGTATGATTTCGCCGGAGATCAACATAACGGCGAAGGAACCACAGTAGAGATTTCGACCGGAGTCACCGGAACTGCCGCAACGGATGAAAGGATTGCCATGCTCACTCAAACCTGCGAACTCTTCCAGGGATATGGCCGTGGCGCCATTGTGTTCGCGGCCCTGCTCGCCGGCGGCTGTGGGATCAGATCGGCGCCAATGCCGACCTATATGCGGCCGGACCTGTTGTACCTGACGGATCAGACGTACACGCGATTGTATGTCGAGGTCGATGTGATGGAGGGAATTGAGGTCCCGCAGAAGTGGAGCGACGAATTGGAGGGGTTCCTGGCCCGGTACTGCAGCAAACCGAACGGGATCACCATCGTCCGGGACAGACCGGTGCCAGCATCCGCCCTCGTGGACCTGCCGATGGATCTCGTGGCAATCATGTGTACGGACGGCCCTCCCGCCGACCAGAGCGGTCAGCCGGCCTACCTGCATGTCGTATTCTATGACAGTAACAAATGGTCCCACCAGAAATCCATGCCACCTCACGTAGTCCCCGCGTGTCCCACTGCGATCTTGTGCGACATGGATCGTTACTTCCGCTCCTTCAAGGGAACAGCCGGTGCGCTGCTCAGACATGAAGCCGGACACATCCTCGGTCTGTGTCGAAATCGCGAGCACGGCGACGGAACCCACTGCCGCAATCATGGCTGCCTGATGGAACGGACGCCAGCCCTCGAATCCCAGATCGTGATGCAGTTCGGCGTGCCTTGGAAGGGGAAACTCTGCGGAGATTGCGAACGCGACCTGGGGAATGCCCGTTCGCAAGCGAGCCCGAGCAATCTCTCCTTCGCAGGTCCCTTCCTGGTCCGACATGAAGACGAGTATGACGTCGTTCGTCTGCCACGCGGCGACGCACTTGTCATAGCACCGACCGACGAAATCTATCATGGGGAGACGCTCCTGGAGAGAATGAAGGAGAGGATAAGAAGTTGGGTCGCCAGTGGGACGTCCTTGCCGCCCAGGCCGCGAGGGCAGTCCGCAGGCAGCCTGAGTTGCCACCAGATATTCTTCCCGACTGACGTCGGGCCCGAAACCGCTCGGTTTCGGACAATCCTCAGCAGGGCTGCTGAAGACCCCAGTCCTTCGATACGCAAGTATGCTCGCGCATTCCTGAACAGACTGAGCAATGACGACGCCGAGAAGGGACAGTCGCCATGACATGAGAAGGCTGTGCATGCCCGCACCGCCTTGGGTGGACAATTTCACAGATCGACAAGCTCGGCGCGAATCGCCTCGGAGTCTATCCAGAGCAGCGCCATGCTGATGGGAAGGTGGAACCGCTTGGGACCGGCGCTGCCAGGGTTGAGGTACAGGATACCATCCTTCCAGTCGACGGCCGGCTTGTGGGAATGGCCGTAGACAACGACCTGGATACCGGCGGCCGCCGGATCGAGGTCGAGCGTGTCGATGTCGTGGATGACGCAGATCCGCCTGCCTTCCACCTCGACGTACTCGATCTCCTCCAGCTCGTTCGCCCACCGCCCTTTGTCCGTGTTGCCCCGAACCACGACCACCCTGGCGATTTGTCCGAGTTCCTCCAGGACGGCAGGGCTGCCGACATCGCCCGCGTGGAGGATGAGGTCACAGCCTTGCAGCCTGCCTCGGGCTTCGTTTCTGAGCAACCCGTGGGTATCCGATATAACGCCGATTGGTTTGGTCATCCTGGGGTTCCGGTCCTTTCGGACTCCGCCGTTCGCGCACTGATCACCATACAGCAGGCGCGATTGTAGGCATCCCGGCATCGGACGGAAAGCCGCTTTTCGGGATTTTGTCGTGTTCGGCGGGAGACGAACCGTCAAAACGAGTCCCGGCCGACGCATAACCCCTGTCTGCGGCCTATCTTCGGCCTACTAACCGGCACAGAAATCGCTGCGCGAAAATCTGCTTCGGCAACCAGAAAGTCCGAGAAAAAAGCTTGCATTCGATATGATGCACAGTATGCTGAAGGTATCCTGAGCGGCACGGGTCTGTTTCCACGCCGTGGGGCGGTGCAGCGAGCCACGTCCTCACGCCCGTGCGTCTTGAGCAATCAGGGGAATCGCCCGGGTGTGGGCGGGTATCATGAATTATGGAGGAGATACGAAGATGAATCGGCACGTCATTCGGTACGCAATGGTCTTGTCGGTCGTGTTCTTGGTCTATGCCAGCACAGTTGCGAACGCAGACGACCCCAGCGGAGTCCGCCGTCCAAGCTACCCAACAGGTTTTGCGCCGGGAACGAGAGTGGTTCTGCTCGCGGATGAACCGGTCGTGGGGGAAGGCTTGGTCAAGGGCATGGCAGGCACCATCCTGTGCTGCGACGCCGCGGATTGCACAGGGTCCCTCCTCGTGAGTTGGGACTTGTGGACAGGCGGAGGGGATGAGACGGATCGCTGCGCCACCAGGCTGGGCGGGCCGTATCCCGCCGGTTCCACGACCTGGGTCGATCCCTCCCAAATCCTGCTCGGCAGGCCCTTCGACATCGAGGGCATTCTGCAAGTGACCGAGGAAGGCTGCCTGTACGTCCAGACCGAGGAAGGCGAGGCCTACAATCTCGTCGTCGACCCGGAGTTCCAGGAGATGTGGTGGGTCGTCAAGTCGGGCGACCGCGTGCGTGTCCGGGGTCTGCTCAATCAGAGCGTGCGCGATGCAGAGGCCAAGGGAGCGTGCCCCCAACTGGACGGCGACATCTACTGTCCCATCGTGACCGCGGGCAGTTGGGCCGATGCGACGTGCGCCGACCAATGGGTATGTGGCTTCGACTATGGCGATTCCGTCGTCCTGGTCGGCGAGGGCAATCCCGACGGCGCCAGGGACCTGCCGCGAGGCGCGACCGGCACGATCATCTGCAGCAATGAAGACACGAACGCCATCCTGGTCAGTTGGAACTTCTGGACCAATGGCGGCGATCCGAACGACTACATGCTGTGCAGCGAGCGGCTGGCCGGGCTGTTTGCGCCCGGATCCACGTGGTGGGTTTCCCCTGCCGATCTCGCCAAACCGTTCAAGACTGCCTGCGGGACCCTCCAGGAGATCCGCATCAGCTCGGGCGACAAGGGCGAGGATATGACGGCGGTCGGGCTTTTCGTCGAGAACGTCGGGTTCTATTATCTTCCTGACCTCGGGTCGGACACGTCATCGGTGGGCGAAGCGTTCGTCGCTGCGGGCCTGTTTGCCCCCTATGCCACGATCCCGGATGGGATGGTGGTCACCTCGGGCGATGTCGATCTGATCGCGGTGATTCTGAGTTCGACACTGCTGCAGTGCCCCGCCTCCGGCTGCTGCGAGCCCGCCTATAAGCCAGGCGACCGCGTGAGACTGCTCGTCGATGAGCCTGCCGGCGCGGTGGGTCTGTTCACCGACGCAGGCGGCACCGTGGTATGCTGCAATTCGACCGACCCGGTAGCCCCCATCCTCGTCAGTTGGGACTTCTGGACCGGCGGTCACACAGGCGATGACAAGTGCGACAGCGACACAACGGTCAGGTACTATTCTGAGACTTCCGGCTGGTGGATGGCCTGCACTGAGATCGAGCGGATCGTCCTGCCCGACCTCTATGACCTGGGCGAAAGATACCAGGGTTTCACGCCTCCGAGCGTCGTAGCCGGGAAGGCCGGCCAAGGCATCGAAATCACCGGCGCAATCTCGAATCGCGGCGGCACACAATCCGGCGTGTTCTTCATCGCGATCTACGCGTCCGCCGATGAGGAGATCACCGCGGATGACTACCGCCTCACTCTGGCCGCGGCGGACATCGAAGCAGGCGGAATGGCCAATATCTCCTGGGCAGGCCAGTTCCCCACGACGATCCCGGCGGGGACCTACAACATCGGCTGGCTGATCGACCCCAGCAACCTCGTCACGGAGAAGAACGAAACCAATAACACCGCGGTCATCAAGGCCGGACAGCTCACCGTCAAGAGCGAATGATCGTCGTTCACCTGAACCGCCGACAACAATGATTCGAGACGGCCCCGGGCGGCATCGAAGTCGCCCGGGGCCGTTCCATTCCCTCAGAACATCCAGAAATCGATGTCTTTGAGCACCGCCCGATGGTGAATCTCGGCGATCTCTTCCGTCGTGAACTCCCTGGTGGCGTTGCCGCTCTGGCCGCCCGTCGGAATGATCGCGCCCGACTCGATGATCTCGCGAATCGCAGGCCACAGCAGCGCCCCGTTCTCGTACACCGCCGTGACGACCGGGACATTTTGGTCCCACATGCCAACCGTGTTGGCCGAGAGCCAGTCATAGGCAATCGCCAGCAGCGTGAGCCGGTTCTGTTCGTAGACCGCGTTCAGCAGCTCGGTGTAGGTATACCGGGTCGCATCGTTCAGAGTGACAGAGACTGTAGTGGTGACATCCTCCTGGCCGGGATCATCATCGAGGAGACTTCCCTCGTTGCGGTAGAGAGTCTCCGGAGGGCAGAATTTGACATCGCCCTTCATCACGAACGACAAGCGTATGCATCCATCGACCCTGAGCACATCGAAGGGTCCCATCGTGTTCACGCCGGAAACATTGAGCGGGGTATTGGGGTCAAAGAATCCCTCACCAGCAGTGGATCCGCCTTTGCATAGCATCTTTGCCGTGAACTCGAGGTCCATTTGCTCCGCATAGGGATGGGTCTGCATGTAGGCATGTGCGGCCTCTCGTGTCTCGGGATCAGCAGCCGGTCCCCATCGCTCCTCATTCAGGTCTTTCGACAGGTAGTACTGCATAACCTGCCCTTTGCTGGGGTTGCCTTTACACATCGCGCAATAGGGTACCTCGGTCACCCTGTCGGAGGCCAGATAAGGGTCCAGATTCTGCTCGAAGATCTCCAGTCTCCATTCCTGGGCCTTCAATTCGATCTGTTCCAGCGTGTCGTGGATGGCTTGCCTCTGGGCTTCGGAATACTCCGTTGCAGGGTCGGCTTCGAACAAAGGACCGTTCACGCCCCGCCAGAGCAATGCGATCAGCGACAGAGACCACTCCGGGGTCTCCAGGGCACTGCATATCCGTGTACAACGCTCGACGATATCCTCAGACATCGTCCCCTCAACCATGTCTTTGAAGAATGCCCAGCCTGGATCGGTCCAATCCACATTCGTCGTGGGCAGGGTGAAGTCAAGACCAGCCGCCTGTTTGAAGTACCAGTCATTGATGCTCGACTCCAGCGTTGTCGCAGCAACCGACGCGGACTGGAGATCCATCGATCTGATGGGACCGCATGTGGAAGTCGCTGCTACGGCATCCTTGCCGACCACAAGGCCGCCTAAGCAGATGGCGATTCCTGCTGCGGTCTTTAACGCCTCCGGCACGTGCCAGACCTCTTTGAAGCATTGCGTGCCGGCCTTGCGCTGGAGCCAGCAGCCGCCTTTGCAGGCGACCGCGTATTCGCAGCCGCCGCATTTGCCGCTCGGACGCCAGGCCCGCAGGTCCGCAAAGCCCTCGGTCCAGATCGACTGGAGCGGGCGATCGTGGACATTGCCTACGCTGCAGGCACGGTCCAGGGTCGTGCAGGGGACGACCTCGCCATCGGGCAGGACGACACACTGCGACCGGCCTGCCCCACACGTCATCGGCACGTCGCGGACCAGCGGTTCGAGGTAGCCTAAGTAGCCGATCTCGTCGGCCATCTGGACGTGGAATTGCCTTCGCCTGCGGGCGACGAACTTGATGAGCCTCTTGAGCTGCGTTTCCGAGAGAAACAGGTCCGGCCGGTCCGCCGCACGGCCCTCCGGGACGAGCAGGTGAATCCCCCACTGGTCCGCGCCGCTGGTCGTGACTAAGTGGAAGGTCTCATCCAGGCAGTCGTAGTTCCGGCTGGTTACAGTCGTGCCCGCGCAGACACGCACGGTCCCCAGCGACTTGAAGAACCGAATCGCCTCCATGGCATCGTCCCAGGCCCCGGCCCGGCCGCGAAAGGCGTCGTGTACCGCCTTGGGACCATCCAGACTCACCGCGACAAAGCCCGGCCTGTTCCGCTCGATGGCCTCGCGAAGGGCCTTCGTGGGCATGGCCGCGGTATTCAGCGTCCAGCTCACCCCGCGACGGCCAAGGTGCTCGATCACCTCGCCCAGGTCCTCCCTCGCCAAGGGCTCACCGCCTGTCACCAGGAACTCCCCCACTCCCATTTGGGCAATCTCGTCGATCAGCCCGTGGACCTTCTCCAGGGGCATGTCCGAGAATCCCGATTCGCGACTGACCGCCAGGCAGTGCTCGCAGCGAAGCCCGCACCGAAGCGTCGCCATCCACTGCACGAGCGTAGGCACCTCCATATACCCATGCTGGGCATAGAACTCGTCCGACTGCCTGACCCGATGACAACCGACCCGACTGTGCGTTCCCATACTCGACTCTCCCTTCAATATGATAATGATAATGCCAACGAATCGCGGGCCGCCTGACAGGGCAGTCCCCCGCTTACTCGCAATATCTGACGATCATTTCGGGGAGCGACTCTCCGAAATAGGATTTGCTCGCCTCGGTGGTCCCGCCGTAGGCACCCATGTTGATCCGACCGCCATTGGGGAATGGCTCATCTCCGATGGGACTGTTCGGATCGCCCGCATCGATGCAGGGACTGGTGACATCATCCTGGACCCAACTCTGACTGTTCGGGTCCCACCGCCCGGCCTGGGATTTCAGATGGTGATCCCCCTCGACAAAGAAATCGTCGTTTGGATCGTTCGGCGTCCCATTTGGATCCCAATACGCTTGGCTGGCAAAGAGTGGCTCAGAGTCGATATTCCCCTCTCCCGGCCAGTTGCCCTGGACATCACTGTAGGTGGTGTCAACCAGAACGTGTTCGCTGATGCCAATCTCATCGCCGCCGTCCCAAAGAATCGTATTGGTGATGACAGCGGATGGGGCAGGCGAATTCTCGCGAAGAGGCTCTATGCACCCGATAGCCCTTCCGGTCGGAGCCACGTTTCCAGAGAGGGTACAGGAAGTCATGTTGACTCCGTTTTCATACACGAAGTAGATTGCACCACCCGCCAGATCAGCCACATTATCGATGAATTGGCAGTTCACTGTGTTCACTGGTTCGTTGGAACTGTCCGCATATATTGCTCCACCCATCCGTGCGTGATTCCTCATGAAGGAACAACTCTCGATTCCAGACGGCAGATCCCATCCACGTATGGCGCCGCCAGTGTCCCCGGCCCAGTTGTTGCTGAAAGTGCATCCTTCGATGACAAACTGACAAGTCGAGGACAGTGGACGGAAAGCGTGCAATATGCTCATGGCCCCTCCTTCTCCAACAACTGCATTCTGCACGAACTTGCAGGCGGTGATCTCCGGGTAGGCCGAGCTGACAGCAATCGCACCACCGGAAAAGCTGCGATTACCGGAGAATGTACAATCCACTACCGAAGGGCAGCAGGATGCGTCTACGGCCCCCGACAAATACAGCCCGGCCCCAGCACCCACTCGGTCGCGGGGTCCCATCGCGTTTCCGGACGTGATCGTGAACCCATCCAGAATGGTAGATCTGGAACAGGCCCCGGCTTTTACGACTGCGGAGCTGTTGTCGGCACGCGTCGGCTCCGTCAGCAGGTCGCAGGGATCGAGTACAGGGACATCGTCTCCCGCCAAGTCACCGCTGAGGACGGTTTCATACAGAGCAATATCCCTGGCGTCCGGATCAGATGCACCGATCCCGGCGAAACCGCCCTTGATGGCCACATCGTCGAGCAGGATGAAACTCGCATGCCGATTTCCTGTACCATCGGGATGAGCCGAGCTACGGTCAGGCTTGTAGATCCCTTGGGCGACGCGAACCTCTACGGGAGGTTTCGAACCGTCCGCCTCCGCCAAAGCATCTTGAAGAAATCGATACGCTCTGGCCCAGGATGCGCCGCTGCCCCCCGTCGGGGCATCGTCATCGACATAGATCACCCTGCCCCAGGCGGTACAGGTCGCGAGCAGGGAGACAGCCACAGCGAGAATGGATACAGCACCGTTCGCCTTCATACTCCGCTCCTTTCGATGAATGGATGATGACCGGATGCGACAGGCACCCACAGTGGCTCGGCCCCATTCGGTTCTCACGCGGCGGTCCGTGCCGTCGGGACAGGGACTTGCGTCCATGTTCGAGAGACAAGTCCCGGCGGCACAGACCCCTGCCGCCGACACAGGGAGAACCGGGCCCTCGCCACACACACTCATGCCGTCTCTCCTGCACTCGTGATATGAATGTATGAAATTATGAAGATGGACTCATGCACGCCGGACAGCGTGGATGCGGATACCGCCGGGACATCCGAAGTCGGCCTCGCCACGGCACATTGCGCGTGCGGTGCGGGCATAGCACGTTTGTCCGACGGTCGCGAAGGGGGGCGGGTATGATAAGTGCTGCGAAAATAACGTTATGATGACGGCCAATAGTATGAAAGATCTCTGGCCCGCCTTCGGCTCTCGATTTCTATTTCCTGCACTAATTATACGACCGGGCTCGACGGATGTGCAAGCGTTTTCCGATGAAAAATGTTGGTCATGCGGACCTTCCACATAGGGCGAGCCTCCTGCGAAGAGCATGGGGGTCTGCCCAAGCCTCGCCCGCCGTGGTATACTGATGGCAGGTTGCAAGGGTTTCGGGATCGGACCGAATCGATTGAGGTGTGCGGAGCATGAAATTCTCTTGTGAGCATTGCGGACGGCTGCTAAGCGTCGCCGACAAACAGGCGGGGAGGAAAGGCCGATGCCCCCAGTGCAAGAAGACCATAACCATCCCGGTCATCACGCCCGAGGAGTTCGAACGACCCGCAGTTCCCGCTGATCTCCAAACACCCGCTGTCGCGAAACCTTCCCCCCGCGATTCCCTGCTGTTGGACCTGCCGCCGGCTGCTGCAGCCGCTGGTCCACAGACCGCAGAAGAGGCATCGGAGAACTTGCTGGCCGTGCAGGCGGGCTATCTGCTCAAGCCGCGGGAAGAGCCCCCCGAGCGGCCGCTGCCCTGGATCGTCGATATCTTTCTCTATCCGCTGAACGGGCCGGGCATGCTCGTCCTCGCGCTGAGCACGGGCATCCCGTTGGTCCTGCGCGTTCTGGTGAAACTGAGTTACGCCCTTTTCGTCGCGTTTCCTCCGGCCCTGCTTCTCTGGATACCGTTGTGGATGATTCACTGGACGGCGCTGCTGGTGTTCATACTCTACATCAACTGGTACGTGGTCGAGTGCATTCGGGACAGCGCCGCCGGCGGCATCCGGGCCATGAACACGTCCGGCCTGACCCCGGGCTTCGCGGAGTTGTTCTGGCAGGGGCTGACGTCGCTCGTGTGCGGGGTCGCCTGCATGGCGCCGGCCATCCTCTACGCGGCCTACGGCGGGGGCCACGATCCGCTCTTCTGGTTCCTGTACGGCCTGGGCGGATTCCTCTTCCCGATGGCCCTGCTGGCCGTGACCCTCTTCGAGTCGCTTCGCGCGTTGAACCCGGTCCTGGTGCTGGGCTCGATCTTCAGCACGTTCCTGCCCTACTGCCTCCTGGCGGCCTTCTGTTACGTGCTCTGTCTACTGGCGCCGGTGGCATTCCAGCGTCTGATCGGCGACTTGTGGTATGTGGGCTACTTCCTTCTATTCGCAGCCTTCTACCTGTTGCTGATCCTGGCGCACCTGGTGGGCCGGTTCTGCTGGAAGTACGAGGAGAAACTCAACTGGGAGGCGTGAAACACAGAACACTCGGTGGGCTCATAGTACTTCAAACTTCAAACATCACACTTCGAGAGATAACGCCTCACGACGTCACTACAAACGGGTTCCAGAGAAGACATCAGTGCCCACTGCGGCCGGTTGTCAGTTGCGAGGCCACGGACGCGGCGGCCGCCTTCACTTTCTCCTCATCGGCAAGGTAGTAGTGCGTTCGGGCCTTCAGGTCCTCGTCCAGTTCGTACACCAAGGGGATGCCGGTCGGGATGTTCAGTTCCGTAATCTCCTCATCGGTGACCTGGTCGAGGTACTTGACCATTGCCCGGATGCTGTTTCCGTGGGCGGCAATCAGGACTCTGCGGCCCTGCCGCAACACAGGCACGATCCTCTCATGCCAGTACGGCAGGACCCTGTCCAGCGTGATCTTGAGCGATTCGGTGGCCGGGAGTTGCTCCTTCGGCACGTCTGCATAGCGAGGATCGTGGCAGGGATGGCGAGGGTCGCTTTCCGCCAGCGGATCGGGTGGGATATCGTAGCTGCGACGCCAGATTTGAACCTGTTCGAGCCCGTATCTCTCGGCGGTGTCTTTCTTGTTCAGGCCCTGCAGGGCGCCGTAGTGCCGCTCGTTGAGCTTCCAGGACCGGTGGACAGGAATCCACATCAGGTCCATATCGTCGAGGATGATCCACAGGGTCCGAATCGCCCGCTTCAGGACGGACGTGAAGGCCAGATCGAAGGTGTAGCCCCCCTCCTTGAGGGCTGCGGCGGCCTCGTGGGCCTCCTGAATCCCTCGCTGCGTCAGATCGACGTCGGTCCAGCCTGTGAATCGGTTCTCCAGGTTCCATGTACTCTGGCCGTGTCGGACCAATACCACTCTTGTCATGGCGAGAATTCCCTTCTTCTGAACGCCCGGGCCGGATACGGACGAGGCCGCCGAAGATGTCCGCCGGCGGCCTCCGAACGATTATCGCACCGGCAACGCCGGGCTCAAACAGGCAAGCCTACAGTTCGACCGGCTTGCACAGGTTCTTATCGCTGGCGGCGACCCGCCCGCAAACCTTGCACATGAACTTGCCGTCCCGGACGAGTTCCTTGTACTCCTCAGGGTTGCTGATCTGGAAGCCAAGATTATTGAGATAGCAGAGATGCTTATCGTGCCCCGCGTGCGGCATTTCAACTTTCGCCATGTAGATTCCCCTTTCCAAACATCGTTTCCAAGCTCCTTCACCCGGCTGACCCTACGAATCGTCAGCCGTGTACCGATCGTGCTCGGTTCTCTCTGTACATCGGAAACGCCCTGGGGGTTCAATTCCTACAAGAATCCAGGAAAAAGTATGGCTTTGCAGGCCAGATCGTCGGGGCACGGCTGCGGATTTGCTCGACGCACCCCGGCCGGCAGTCTATACTGGCCCGTCAGTAGGCTTCTAACCCAGCAGAACCACAGCAGTGAATGGAGGCAAAGCAATGGACTACCGCAGAATCATCCCTTGCCTGGACGTCAAACACGGCCGACTCGTCAAGGGCGTCAATTTCGTCAACTGCAAGGACGTGGGCGATCCCGCGGAGAACGCGGCCGCCTACAGCGAGGCCGGCGCGGATGAACTCGTCTTCCTGGACATCACCGCCACCCTGGAAGCCCGCAAGACTCTGCTCGACGCGGTTAAACGGACGGTGGAGAGAATCACGGTCCCGTTGACGGTGGGCGGTGGCATCAACAGTTGCCAGGCAATCGAGGAGCTTCTGAACCTTGGCGCCTCCGGCGTCTCGATGAACACGGCCGCCGTGCGGAATCCCGACCTGGTTCGAGATGCGGCGGCCCAGTTCGGCAGCCATAGGATCACGGTCGCCATCGACACGGCCAAGAATCCCAGGATGCCTTCGGGTTTCGAGGTCATGGTCCGTGGCGGGACTACCGGCGCCGGGATCGACGCGGTGGAATGGGCCCGCAAGGTCGAGGGCCTCGGCGCGGGCGCGATCCTTCCCACGAGCATGGACACCGACGGCATGCAGACCGGCTACGACCTCCCGATGACGCGAGCCATCGCCGATGCGGTCTCGCTACCTGTGATCGCCTCCGGCGGCGCCGGCACGCTGGAGCACCTGTACGAAGCCATCGACCAGGGCCATGCGGACGCAGTGCTCGTCGCGTCCATCGCGCACTTCGGCAAGTTCAGCATCCGACAGATGAAAGAGTACCTCGCAGGCCGGGGCGTGCCCGTGAATCTATAGACCAACGAACCTTATTGGGCCTTGGTTTTCAAAGTCGCCGGGAGCGGTCTCAAAAAGGCCGCTCTCGTTGTTTTCGGCAAAAGTCACCCCGGTGTTCGGCCGATAGGGAGGAGGGTGATGGTTCGTAAAGCCTTACAGGAAATATAGTAACAGACCTATGTTCGGCAGATTGAAAAAAGACGGTTTTCTCCTGAAAACCAAGCTCTTCATCATTCGATGGTATCCGAGCAATCGCTCCTGCCTGGCGACGGGCAACCATCGCCGCCCTCCGCAACTGATGCCCCCGCTCATGGTCCGCAAACCCGAGTGGCGCAGATAGCCGGCAGTCCAGTGCCGCATCCCAAAGAGAAAGGGCCCGGCTCACGGGCTGTAACCCGCCGCCGGACCCCTTTGTCAGTCCTCACAACCGCGTAGAGGAATCCCTCTACGGAACAGGCACAACGTACAACTTCACCTCGGCCACCTGCACGGTTGACCCACCAGGCAGCACCGAAATATCCAGGCCTACGACCTGGACCCAGACCTGGACTGTGACCGTGCCCGGTCCCACAATGTTCGGCACGACCCATGCGGTCCATGTCCCGCCGGCGGCCGAGGTCGCCGTAGCGGTCGCGCTCAACTGGCCCTTGAAGTTCAACTGGATCGTGACACTCGTGTTGCCAATGTACGAGTACGAGGAGGCAGGCGCGTTCGGATCCGGCAGCAACGTCATGCAACTGCTTCCGATGCACACCGTCAACCCGCCGTCGAACCCGCCACCTGATGCGGCAGCTCCTTCATAGGCGCCCATATCGACGCGAGTCCCCTGGATGCGGGCCTCGCCATCCAGGTCCAGCGGAAGCTGCTCGGCGGTATTGGTGTCCCCGTCCAGGTCGAAGAGGTCCGTGGGGAGGATGCCGTTGTTGCCGGCGTTGATGGCCGGCGAAGCAGTCGTCAACCGGTAGTCGCCGTCGATCCACTCGCCTTCGATGCTGCGGGCGCCGGGCGAGGCAAACTGCGGATTGGCGATGATGTTGCCGGTTCCGGTCCAGCCGCCCTTAACGTCGCTGTAGGTGACCTGGACAGTAGAGAGATCATTGGTCCAGATCTCGTCGCCGCCGTTGTACAGGATGCTGTTGGCGACCCGGATCTGGGTGCCCACAGAGGTCCCCCAACTGAAACCCGAGATCGCCTGGCCGATGGGTGAGAGGTTGTCGGCGACGGTGGAGTCCAGAATCGTGAGGGCGCCGTCGAGATTGTATACGGCGGACCCGCCCACCGCGTCGGCGTAGTCGGCGCTGTTGCCCACAATCCGGCAGTTGTGCATCGTCACTTCGCCTCCGTAGTTCTGGAGGCCGCCGCCGAGCATCAGGGCTCGGTTGCCGATCAACTGGGTGTTCACCATGCGCAGGACGCCCGCGAGGTTCATGACGCCGCCGCCCCAGGCGCCTGTGTTGCCCTGGAAGAGGCAATTCACGATGTCCAACGCGCCGCCGGGATTGTACAGACCACCGCCGGAGTGGTCGGGATAGTCGCCGTTGGCCCAGCCCGCTGTCACGGTCAAGCCGTCCAGCATGGCCGCCGGGCTGCCCGCGGGACCCGTAATGACGTGGTAACTGTTGTCTCCAACATTCAGAATGCCCCAGAGATCGTTGTCGTTGAGGTCGCCGTCCAGGACCGTCTCATAGAGGGAGAAATCTCTGGCGTCCGGGTTCACATGGCCATAGCCGGCAAATCCCCCGCGGATCGTCAGGCCCTCCGTCAGCAGGAAGCTGGCTGCACGGTCGCCGGGCGTGACGCCGGTCCCTTCATCGGGCTTGTAAGAACCCTCGGCCACCCAGATCTCGTCGCCGTTCCCGGCGACTGCCAGGGCATCCTGGAGCCTTAGGAACGCCCTGCTCCAGCTCGTGCCGTTGTGCGCCGGACCCGGAGCATCGCCATCCACGCGGTAGACCTGCGCCGCGCTCTGCACGATGAACGTCATGTTCAAGCCAAGGGACTCGTTCGCACTGACGAACGTCCACTCCCCCGGTTCCAGGGGTCCGAAGTCGCCTTCCACCCCGCAGACCGGCATGTAGATCAGGGGACATATGCCTGTCGTCGTCCCCTGAAACCAAAGCAGAATCGTCCTGGACACCGGGTCGATCGAAAGCCCCGGCGGCCCGCCCATGGCGTTCTCGCCCACACAGGAGTTGGAGTAGACTTTCGTCGGTCCCGAGAAGGTGATGACATCCGATGGCCCCGGGTTCGTCGGGCTGATGGTCCACCCTGCTGCAGGTGTGGAACCGAGTGTCCAGTCAATGCTCTCCGCCAGTGCCGATTGCCACAGCAGCGTGGCCAGCAGGGTACTAAGAATCGCCTTTTTCGCGTTCATATTCCCTTCCTTTCAAGAAACCCTCGTCGTCATGGTCGGCGCCGCAGTGTCGCAGCGCCCACGCGGATCAGAAGATCGATGAGAACAATGTGAATCTCGTTCCGGTTGCCTGTGAGGCGTCTTTCTTCAATGCGCTTCTCGTTCCGGCGTCTGTCGTGGGAAACTGAGTCACCGGGAACCAGGGAATCCGGCTTCTATCCATTCAGTTGAACAATATGTAGCATACCCACCCGACACCCCCGGGTCAATCGGAATCTCCGGCGGCCCTGTCGCGGGGGATGGCTGAACTCGATGTACAACGTTGCAGGCTGGTACGCAGCCGGCAGTTCGCGAGTTCATCGCGGTCGGAGAGGGCGCCCCCCGTTGCCCCCTCTTCTCGTCTCGGCGGAGGAACGGACCTCTGGGAGAAGCGGCAGCCCTTTGCCGCCGGATGGAGGGGTCGAATCGATCGTGGTCTCGCCGTCTTCGGATTCTCTCCGGAGGAGCCGCCATCCGCTTGCGTCGATCCGGCGGTTTCCTCCGCGACCCCAATTGTCATATCGGCGAGGAAAAAAACGCTTGACGCCCGTCGGCCTCCCCGCGATAATACTTTTCTGTTCCCGCGGATGTGGCGGAACTGGCAGACGCGCAGGCTTCAGGTGCCTGTGGCCTTACGGCCGTGTAGGTTCGATTCCTATCATCCGCATTCTTGCGACGGGCAGTCCCGCTTCGGCGGGCTATGCCTCGCCGGGCGCGTCCGGCACATCTATTCCGCCTTTGTTCTCGCTCCATGAAACCACACTCAATCCATCCAGGTCCAGTGACGCCACACCCTATCGGACCATGAGACCCGCCCTACCACCCAGCGTCCCGTAAACTCCTTTTGACACGCACCCCCGAAACACCTGAATTCACAACATTCTTAGCCGCCAAACTACAATTTCGCTTGACATTTGCCGTCGTTTCGTGTATAAAGGGGGAACATTGAGGTAGGGAGACCGGTGCTTTCATCGAGCGACAAGTGGAACCTGGCAGTTCTCCGGCACGCTCGAGGTACGTTTCCACGTTGGGGTGGTTTCGTTCGCAAAGGCATGATCGGCAGAGCAAGCCCGCGACGTTCGTCTTGCAGGTTTTGCGTTGGCCCGGAGGGAGTCGTGCCGGAAACGGAATTCTGGGGGTGTGAATCATCGCGTACGGAACAGTGGCGGGCCGGTGTCGGTCCGCCGGAGCATAAGTCACGTGTTTGAGTTCGAACCTTGTTTACAGAGAGGAGAGTGTGGAAATGAGAATCATCGCAACAATCGCTATGGTCGCCGTAATGGCATCCATGAGTCAGGCCGCGGTGACGGTCGTCACCAGTCCTGCCAACCCCCAGCACACCACAGCCGTCGCGGAGTTTCAGACCCTCGGCGACATGATGGACGGTATGGTCGTTACAGTCAACAGTTCTGACTCGGCCATCTGGGCGGACACCGGCGCCGGAGCAGGAGCCGCCAGCGGGGCCGAGTGGGTCCTGGCGGAATCCGGCGACACGTATGGCGGTTACTGGACCCTCACCAGCCGGACCTCGATCACCAGCCTGGCGATCGACGCCGGCGCCGGCAACACGATGTTTGACACAGGCTTCGGCGGCGACACGCCGGGTTCGTATGGCGGCTGGGCGTTCAGCCTCGTCAATGCGGGCGGCTATAACGGCGACATCGAAGTGACCTACAGCGGCCCGGTCAGTCTCACCGGCGATTCCTTCTATGGCGATCTGTACCGATACATGAATGTCGCGTTTTCGAGCGCATTCACCGGGACCCTCACGTTCATCAGCGACACCGACAACGCCTCCCTTCAGGGCGACATCAATCCGTCCGTGCCGGCGCCGGGCGCCCTGGTTCTCGTGGGCTTCGGCTCTGCGTTGGTCCGTTACCTCCGCAGGAAGCAGGCCGTCTGATCGTAGACCCTCGTCTGCATCTTGATTCGTGTATGACAAGGACCCTCCCCCTCCGGGAGGGTCCTTCTGTTTTCCGGGGCAAGCCGCGTCGTCCCGCACCATGCAGCATGCTCAGCGGCCCCCCTTCTGGTCCCCCCTTGTCAAACGCATCCTAACGAAAACACCGTGGATGGGCCGATAAACGGGGTGGGCAGGCATCCCGTGAGTATGCGCCCGTAGAGCCCGGTCTTGGCGATGGGATTGGATGGTTGAGATCCTCAAGAGCTTCGAGCAGGTGGCGGTCCGGTTCAGTCCGGCGGTTCTCATTCTGCCCGGACTGGCGCTGGCGGTGTTGGGCCTCGTCCTGTGGCTGGCCGGCGTATGCCGCAAACGGCTCCTGCTCGGATTGGTCGGAGCCTTCGTCGGCGGACTGGCCGGCTTCTTTGCCGGCGAGCAGAATCCCACCGTTGCCATTCTTGCCGCCGGCGGCATCGCGGCGCTCGGCGCCATGGTGCCAAGGGTGTTCGCCGCCATGGTTGTGGCGGCCCTCGGGGCCGCTATCGCGTTTGCCGTCGTGGCGAGGATTCACGTCTTCCGGCAGCAGGGTCTCCTGTTCAAAGGTGAGAATCTCGATCCGGCCGCCAATCGATTCACAATCCAGGAAAGTCTCGACGCCGTGCAGGCCTATGTCCTCGACGTCGTCGATCGGATCAAGGCGATCGCCCGCGGACTGGTTTCTATCGACCTGGCGATCATCGCGGCGGTGGGCGCAGGGTTGCTGGTCGTGGGTCTGCTCTTCGGGCGTCTGGCGGGCGCCCTGGCGTGTTCAACAGTCGGTGCGGGCATGGTCTTCGCAGGGCTGACGCTTCTGCTGATCTTCAAGGGCTCGGCCCCGGTCGCTCGTATGGAGCAACAAGGGCCTTTCTATGGCTTGGTGCTGCTCGGCATGGTCGCCTTCGGGACGCTGGAACAACTGCTCCTGTGCCCGCAGGCCAGAAGAGAGGACCGGGATGCCCCATCCGGCAGGTCCCGCACAAACAGGCAAGAATCGAAACGGGGTTGGCGCAACCGATGAAATACGCGATGATAAGACGGTCGCGAAGCAGAGGTAAGATTCTGGAGGAGGTCTCACCATCGCGGAGACCCAGGAGCATGGCATGAACGGATTGATCGACATTCTGCAAACGATTCTCACAGCCGCACAGCCTGCACGGTCTGCACAGCAGAGCGTCGTGCCACTGGAGGAAATCTGGAAACACATCAGCACGCTGGACCTCGTCGAGGCGCTGACCTTCATCTCGTTCGGCGTCGTATGCCTGTTCTACGGCTGGCGGATCTTCAAAATCCTCGTGACGATCTGCTTCGGGCTGGTCGGGTTGGCCGTCGGCGTCTACATCAACGACCAACTCGTCGGCGGCAACGTCGTCTGGCTGGCGATGTTCTCGGTCCTGGTGTTCGCCATCTTCTCGATCCCCCTGATGCGCTGGGGCGTAACCGTGCTCGGCGCCCTCTCCGGCGGGATCCTGACGGCGGGCCTGTGGCTGGGCCTCGGATTGCCCCAGGAATACGTCTGGGCCGGCGGGCTCGTCGGCCTGATCGCCGGCGGCATGATCTCGTTCATCGTCTTCAAAATCGCGGTGATCCTGTTCACCAGTCTCGGCGGCAGCACCCTCATGACGGTCGGCATCCTGGCGGTGCTCTACGGCTACATGGTGAATCAGCAGCAGCTCCAGAAGCTCGTTTTGGAGCAACACTGGTTCCTGCCCGCGATGATCCTCGTGCCCATGGCCGTCGGCATCTTCCTGCAGTATCGATTTGTCAAGACCGCCCAGGACTGGAGCGTCTGACCGGCCCCCGACACGATCCTTCTCGACGTCATCGGTATGGGCCTCGTCGGCCGGCTCCGGGGATGCAGGACATTGTAACCCTTTGCGGTATAAGGCGATACACGGGGTGGTGACCGTCATGCCGCGGCCCTTTTTCTTTTTCCCCACGTACGTAAGTATCCAGGGTTGGGTCTTGCAAAACCCTTCGCCGAAGCTATAATGAGCCAGCTATGGGTGCGCCGTCGTAGGATCCGTGCGGCTCGCCCGGTTTGCCCTTAGGAAACCGAGAGGGTTCCCGTGTTTGAGTCTTTGACGGAAAAATTCAGTTCGGTCTTCCGGTCGCTTTCCGGCCGGGGGCGGATTACCGAAGCCAACGTCTCCGACGCCATGAACGACGTCCGCAAGGCGCTGCTCGAAGCCGACGTGAACTACAACGTCGTCAAGCAGTTCTGCAAGGACGTTCGCGACAAGGCGATCGGGGCCGAGGTCATCAAGAGCCTCCATCCCGGCCAGATGATGATCAAGATCGTCCACGATGAGCTGATCCGTCTGATGGGCCCGGTGGATACGCGGATCTACTTCGTCTCGCCCGGTCCGACGATCATCATGCTGGCCGGCCTGCAAGGGTGCGGCAAGACGACGACCGCCGCCAAGCTCGGCAAGTACCTCGTTTCGAAAGGCCGCAACCCCCTGCTGGTTGCGGATGACCTCCAGAGGCCCGCCGCCATCGAGCAGCTCCGAATCCTCGGCGAGCAGCTCGGCGTTCCCGTCTACACGGACGAGAATACGAAGGACGCCGTCAAGGTCGCCAGAGACGGCGTCAAATACGCCAAGGAACAGGGCCGGGACGTGGTCGTCATCGACACCGCCGGCCGGCTGCACGTGGACGAGGAGATGATGGCCCAGGTGGCCAACGTCGCCAAGGCCGTCACGCCGCACCAGATCTACCTGGTCTGCGACTCCATGACCGGCCAGGACGCCGTGAACTCCGCCAAGGAGTTCAACGAGCGTCTGGAACTCGACGGCGTCATCCTCACCAAGCTCGACGGCGACGCCCGAGGCGGCGCCGCGATCAGCGTCAAGGCCGTCACGGGCAAGCCCATCAAGTTCATCGGCGTCGGCGAGAAGCTCGACAAGATCGAGGAGTTCCACCCGGACCGCATGGCCTCCCGCATTCTGGGCATGGGCGACGTGGTCACCCTCGTCGAGAAGGCCCAGCAGGAATTCGACAAAGAAGAAGCCGAGAAGATGCAGAAGAAGATGGCCAAGGGCAGCTTCGGCTTCGACGACTTCCTCAAGCAGATGCAGACGGTCAAGAAGATGGGCGGCATCAAGGATATGCTCAAGCTCCTGCCCGGCTTGGGCGGCCAGATCCCCGACGTGGACCTCGACGGCCAGGAACTCAAGCAGATGGAGGCCATCGTCTACTCGATGACCCAGGCGGAGCGCCGCGACCCGGACCTGATCGACGGCTCCCGCCGGCGTCGCATCGCCGCCGGCTGCGGGATGGAGGCCAACGACGTATCGAGCCTGGTCAAGACGTTCAAACGCAGCCGGGACATGATGAAGGCCATCAGCGGCGGCAGTTTCGGCGGCCTCAAGTCGCTCTTCTCCGGCGGCTTCAACATGGAGGCCATGAACAACGCCATGATGCACGGCCGCAAGATCAAACAGCGGTCCACGCGAAAACGAGTCATCAAACGCCACGGCAAGATCAAGAAGAAGAAATGACCGCGTCGAACGAGAAAGTGAAACTCTCCATCGATCAATACCTCGAAGAGGTTGCCCGATTCTGCGACGATCAGTACGGCAATCGGGTCCGCGGGCGGTTCAAGGACGTGCGGGGGACCAGCGAGCTGGCGATGCTCGTGGCGCCCACCAACGACGAGCTAACGCAGCTTCGAACGGCCGTGGCGATCATGACGCCCGCCGAAAAGCAGATCGCCGATCAGCTCTCGGACGAGCAGATCGAGAGGATCGCCCTCGACGCCCACGCCGATCCGGCGAACTTCGCAATTTTCATGAACGGTTACGCTTTGGTTTGTAAACGTGTTTCGTGATTAGTCTGTAGTGTGCCCGCAAGGGCATCTCTTCCAGAGTGAGGAAGATAACGCCTGACGGCGTCACTACGAACCGGTCGCGGAAATTATTCTATACAGGTGAGTTGCTGGAAAATGGCCAATCAGGCGTATTTCCAGCACTCCAAAGAACAGAAAGGAAAGACATGGCAGTAAAACTCAGACTCACTCGCATGGGCCGGCGGCATCGTCCCTTCTTCCGCATCAACGCGGTCGATTCCCGCACGCCTCGTGACGGCAGAATCATCGAGAAGCTCGGACACTATGACCCGCTCGAAAAGGACGTCACCAAACAGATCGTGTTGAACCGCGAACGCGTCGAGTTCTGGCTCGGCCAGGGCGCCGTCCCCAGCGACACCGTGTCTGAGATCCTGCTTCGCAATGGGATCAAGCACAAATACGCCGAGGAAAAGGCAGTTCGCCAAGCCAAGGCCTGCAAGCTGGCCCACACCAAGGGCAAGCTGTTCACGAAAACCGAGCGCGTGGTTGCCGAGAAGAAGAAGGCAGCCGAAGAGGCCGCAGCAGCAGCCGCCGCGGCCGAGGCAAAACCCGCCGAGGCAAAGCCTGAGGGCGAAGGCGCGTAACCCGGCGAGGTTGGGCACCGCAGAGACACAGAGGTCACTGAGAAGAACAGACGTAGGAAAGGTGGCGATTGAGAGCTCCTTTCCTACGTTTCTTTTCTTATGGTTTCCTGCGATTCTCTGTGTCCTCCGTGCCTCCTTGGTGAACTATGCGTATAGACATCCTCACGCTGTTTCCGGAGATGTTCGACTCTCCGCTGAGCTACTCGATCCTGAAGCGCGCCCAGGAACAGGGGATCGTCTCGATCACGACCACGAACATCCGTGACTTCGCCAGCGACAACTATCGCAAGGTCGATGACCGGCCCTATGGCGGCGGAGCGGGCATGGTGATGATGTGCGCCCCCTTGTTCGCCTGTTTCGAGCACGTCGAGAAGCTCGCTCCGACCCGAGGCCGGGTCATCATGTTGACCCCGCAGGGCGAGCCTTTCCGCCAGGCGAAGGCCCAGGAGTTGGCCCGCGAAGAGCGTCTGATTCTGATTGCAGGCCGGTACGAGGGCTTCGACGAGCGGATCCGGATCGGACTCGGGGCCGACCAGATCTCCATCGGCGACTACATCCTCAACGGAGGCGAGCTACCCGCTATGGTCCTGGTGGACGCGGTCGTGCGTCTCTTGCCCGGGGCCCTCGGCGATGAGCAATCCGCCCAGGACGACTCCTTCAGCGACGGCCTGCTCGAATACCCCCATTACACCCGTCCCGAGGTCTTTCGCGACATGAAGGTCCCCGAGATCCTCCTCTCCGGCGACCACGCCAAGATCGCCCAATGGCGCCGCCAGCAGGCGATGGAGCGAACCAAAGCCTGGCGCCCCGACCTGCTCCCCAACGACCCGCCGGCAGAGGACTGTTCGTAGTGACGCCGTAAGACGTTATCTTCCCCGCCCTTGAAGATATGCTCTTACGGGCCCACTACAAACCTCGGAGTCCTTGGACCGGTGACAATCCCCTGAACCAGTGGTATCCTATCGGCGTAGTTCCATTGTCAGGACAAGCGTATGTACCACAACGCGGACGCGATATCCAACGCAGGATTGAGACATCTGAAGGGCGAGGACCTTGGACGCGACAGGACCTGACGACAGACACGTAGACAATACCCCGAGGGATACGTCCAACTCACAGGGGGACTTTCTGCCCCAGACAGACAGGCACGCGGGGCTCGTTCGGATCAGCCGGGCTGCTATTGCCTCCGCAGTCTGTGCATTCGCCAGTCCAGCCTGTTTCGTGATCATGCTTTTCACCGGACTGATCCTGGGTAGATCATTCCTCTCCATGATGATGGCGCTGACCTTTCTGTATCTACCCGGTGCCGCTCTGATCCTCGGGGTCATTGGCTTGGCAAGCATTGGTTTCAGTGGTGGGCGACGCACTGGTTACGCCTTCGCGGTGGTCGGAATCAGTCTCCCACTGGCGGGCGCAGCGGTCTTGTTCCTCACTGTGATCCCCAGGATTAGAGCGCTCGACCACCGAATGGCATGCCGCACCAATCTCTCGGGGATCGGAAAGGCCATGCTATTCTACGCGAATGACTATGAGGATGCGTTGCCCCGTGCCGGAGGGCCGAGCAGCCGCTGGACCGGCCGGATGGCCGATTGGACCGCGTCCAACCGCGATGCCGCCTGCGGGTTGTTGCCCGATGGAAGTGGCGGTGAGGTGAGCGTCAGCGCAAGTCTCTATCTGCTCATGAAGTACACCGAGGTCTCTCCCAAACTTTTCGTTTGTCCCGGTGACAAAGGGACAACCGTATTCGAGCCGGCTGCCTGTGGAACCGATGCCAACATGGTCACCCTGTGGGATTTCGGCCCGAATCCGCCGCAGCACTGCAGCTACGCCTACCAGATGGTCTACGGACCGTTTGGGCTGACGGCTTCCGGCGATCCCAACCTGGCAATCATCGCCGACCGCAATCCGTGGATGGATTCACCGTCGGGCAGGGCTAAATCGTTCGCCGGATTTCATCTCGATGTCCCGCTCGTCGACGGCACCAGCAAGCAGGCTTGTTACGGGAACGCCGTTTCTCACCAGGGTGCTGGCCAAAGCGTGATGTTCCTCGACACCCACGTGGAGTTCGAAAAGCGGCCCTTCTGCGGTCTGGACGACGACAATATCTACACAGCCTGGAACGGCGAGGACAAGGCTCGCGGCGTGCCGCCCAGGCTCGGCAGCGTGCCCGCCGACGTGAGAGACTCCCTCCTCGTCAACGACCCCATCAATGCGGCGAAGTAGGCAGCACGAACAGAGGGTGTCACATCAGCGTAGTTCCCCTGTAGGGCGAGGGCGTCCGCCGGAAGGCGGATACGACGCCCGGCGGAGCAACGAGACAACGTAAGGGAGAGAGCCATGAACACGCCGGAACGTGGCAATGGGGAATTCGATACCAACCAGGGCGATGCTGACAACACACAGGCGGCCCGTTCCCCACAGGACAACAATCAAGCAGAACTCGTTCGGATCAGCAGGCTTGCGGTCATTGCCTGTGCGCTGACGGTTCTGAGTCTGTTGCTCCTGCCTGGGTTCATCCGTGTCTTCCGCAAAGGCACGCCGCAGAGTGTACGGGAGGTCTATCAGTTCATCACATGGGGCACGGCGATTGGTGCTGCGGTGCTCGGTGTGGTCAGTCTGGCCCGGATTGGGCTGCGTAGGGGGCGGCTAACCGG
>JBDKRX010000251.1:0-33410 GCA_039683175.1 Phycisphaerales bacterium | reverse complement strand
CCGTCCTCGTTCACGCGGCCGTCTCCGTCGTTGTCGATGCCCTCCCAGCCGAGCAGGGTGTACTCACCCGGCTCATCGGGTTTGGCGCGGACCATCAGATATGCCGGGTAGTCAGGATGCTTCTTGTACCGGCCCTGCGGGTCCTTGATTCGCATCATCGTGATGGTCCCGTCGCCGTCGAGGTCGTCGCAGTCGTCCTCATCGGCGACGCCGTCGCGGTCATTGTCGATGGGAGTCGAGCCGGTCCGGCCGGACATCGCGCCGGTGCTTGTGGCGAGCCAGAAATCCCGGCCGTCCGGATTGATCGTCGGCACGAGATAGAAAACGTAGTTGTCCAGCAGGGTCGTGACGCGGTCGAGCCGCCCATACTGGTGGCACAGGTACCACGCGGTGTAGGCGACCATCTCGCCGGCCTGGACTTCGTCGCCGTGGATGTTGCCGCTCACGTACATGCCGGGCTTGCGGTCGGGATCGCCGACGCCTCGCGCCGTCACCTCGATGCACCACAGGTCCCGGCCCTCGGTCGATTTCCCGATCGAGTACAGTCTCGTCAGGCCGGGAAAGGCCTGGTGCAGGCGGGCGAGGATGTCCCCGAGGCCTGCGTGATCGTAGAACCGGTTCCAGGCGACGTCCACTTTGCGGTCCGCTCCGGCGCCGAGAGCGGGATACGCATGACCCGCCGGCGACAGCGCGCCGGGTTGCTCGCCCACCGCGGGCGCCTCGGCCAAGGCCCCCATTGCCAGAAGCAAAGAGCAGAAGACCAGTGGAATCGTGCGTCGACTGCCTGGGGATGTGGATGCTGGAATCATCATTGTTCACCTGCTTTCAGCAACTCGATGGTCCCCTGGATGCGGCCGGCCAGCGCGGAGATCACTTCAAACCGGATCTGTTCGACGCCAGTCACGCGGACCGTGTAGCGGGCCTTGGCGGTGCCGCCGCTGCCGGCGATCGTGGGCAGCGGCGTGATTCTCTTGCCGGCCAGGAAACACTGCGGCTCAAGCTCCAGCGTCAATCGTGTCGGGAGCACCTGCTGTGAGGTCTCCCCATGCGCCAGGGCCGTCGGCAGGAATCCCACGTTCGTCACGAGGATCTCGATTTCGTAGATGGAATCGGCCAGCAGGCGGCACGCGACCTTGGCGATCTGGAGTCTCGGCAATCGGCCCACCAGTTCCGTGAGGAAATCGCCCTGTTTCTCGGCGAGTTCATCGAGGATCGCCAGCGGCGGGTTCGTTTGTGCGAACGGCCGCCAGCCGCCGACCTCGACCCGCCGGCCGGGGAAATCGGGATGCTCGATGGCCTGCCACGCGAGGAAGGCGTCCGGCGCGTGCTCATCGAACCACTTGAGTTGCTCTCGTTCGTCGGCGCCCCGTTTGTCCTCAGGCTTGTCCGCCTTCTTCCCGGCGTCAGGTGTGTTGGCGTCGCCGGGTTTCTGCGACTTCTCTTTCTCGTCCTTCTGCGATTTCAGCACCGCGACCGCGGCGGCCGCATCCCATGGGCGAGCGGCCAGGGACAACCGTCCGCGATGGAAGTACATCCAGTCGCTGAATGTCCCGGGCTCGGAAACGTCCTCCAGCTCCTTCTCCAGGCCGAGCTTGGCGCGGTAGATCTTGCCGAAGGTCTCGTAGTAGCCGATATCCGTCTCGCTGACGGCCTCCATCGGCTTGGAACGTCCGGCAGGCGGGCCGCTCTTGGGCGTCTTGCGGAGGTTGTCCGCGGCTCCGTAGGTCAACACGATCCCGATGTTCGGATGGGCGACCACGAAGTCCGCCAGCGCCCGCGTCTCGTCCTCGCTGACGGGGTGAACGCCCGCATCGGGAGCGAAATACGCATAGGCGAAGGGAAAGTTGCGATTGAAGTTGACCCCGCCGGGACCGTCCTCGTTCCACCGTTTGTCACCGTCGTTGTCGATCCCCTCGGGCAGCAGCCGCCAGACGGGCCTCTCGCCTTTGAGCGGATCGGCCTTCAGGAGCAGGCGGGGTTCGTTCGGGTCTGCGATGTATTGTCCCTCCTTGTCCTCGACCCGCATCAGGGTGATCAGGCCGTCGCCGTTGAGGTCCTCGCAACCGTCCTCGTCCCTGAGCCCGTCGTGGTCTTCATCGTTTGGCGTGCCATTGACGTTTCGCTCGATCCTCGGGGTGGCGAAGAAGCACTCCGTCGCATCCGGATTCAGGCAGGGGACCGCATAGATCGTCGTCGCGTTCAACAGATCAACCGCTGCTGAGCTCTTGCGGTATTCCTTCGCGAGCCGCTCGATCCACGACAGGACCGTGACCGGTCCGACAAGGTCGTTGCCCTCGACGCCTGCGACCACGAGCAGGGCAGGGCGGATGGCCCGGTCCTGCTCGGCCCCGGCGCCGACCTCGACCATCGAGACCTTGCGTTTCTCCTGCGACACCGCAAGCTCGCGAACGCACACGAGGTTCGGCTCGCTTGCAGCAAGCCATGCGAGATGCTCCGCTATTGCGGCAGGATTGTAGTAGTCCGCAGCGTCCGCCGGCCCGGCCGCAATGAGAAAGGCGACAAACAAAACCGGCCATCTCCATGTTTGACAGGATCCGAGCTTCACGCGATCATCCTTTACACAATACCCCGGCGGTCATTTCCAGACGAACGCACTGTACCGCACCCCACGCGATTTGACAATCCGCGATTGGTGCGAAGTCTTGCGATCTCGACTACGGTATCGCAATGCCGGGTATTACAGGACCTTGCTCGCACCACTTCCCATTCGGTGATCCAAACCCTGAGGGGACAACGCCTTACGGCGTCACTACAAACCGGACCCGGATTTCCGTTGACTTGCAGACGCGGCAGCGGTACAAGGAACGGACAATTTGGTCGCAACTTGCTATGCCGTGATCAACCGCCGAATCCGCCGGTGAAAGACCGGGGGAGCGGGGGACCCAAGTAGTTGGGGCTAATCCGGCCCAATGGCCGGACGGGGTAACTCGGCTCCGAGCCCGTCAGCTAACCTCGCAGGCGTTCGAGGAAATCGATGGTGTAGTTTGTGGCATGCCATCTCTGGCCCGATGGTCGGGTCGGCCTCGCCGTGCCGGCAAGTGCGCTTGCTCGGAGAATACCGACCATGAAGGCATTGTATTCTCTCTTCTGTCACGCGCGGACGGTCTGCACGCTGGTGCGGGGGATCGTGACACTCGCACACGGCGGCTGGGCGGCCCTGATGCCGGCTCAACTGTTGGTCCTCGGATGCGGGCTCTGCATCGCTCTGCGGGTCCTGGTCCCGTCGCCGGCGCTCGACGCAAGGAAGCGGACCGTATTTCTGGACCGGTTCCTCTGCGGAATGGCGGCGGTTTCCGTCGCGGCACTGTGCGTGACGGGCATTGTCGATTCCGGCCTGTTCCTCGGGGGGCTCATGCTGGGCCTGTGAAGCCGAATGCCCTGCCCGGCAAGAACAGCCCTGTTGACGGCAAGGAGGGCGGGCGATATGCTTTTGCGCCAGTGCCGGGCCGGACGGCCGGAGCCGGCTGTGGATCGCTCATGGGAACCCTGTGACTGGGAGGACTTGCGAATATGAAAGGCAACGAGAAAATCATTGCGGAATTGAACGCCCGGTTGGCCGACGAACTGACGGCGGTCAACCAGTACATGGTCCACGCGGAGATGTGCGACAACTGGGGCTACGAGCACCTCCATGAGGCGATCCAGAAACGGGCCATCGAGGAAATGAAGCACGCGGAGAAGCTCATCACGCGGGTCCTGTTTCTGGAGGGCCGGCCGATCGTGAGCACGCTGAACAAGATCACGATCGGCGCGGACGTGGAGAAGATGCACAAGAACGACTGGAAGGCGGAAGAGACCGCCATCCACGACTATAACGCTGACATTCGACTGGCCACAGAACTGGGCGACAATGGCTCGCGCGAGCTGTTCGAGTCGATCCTGAAGGATGAGGAGCGGCATATCGACTGGCTCGAAGCCCAGCTCGACCAGATCAAACAGATGGGTATTCAGAATTACCTCGTCGAACAGATGGGCTGATTTCGACGGAATTTTGCAGAAAAGGAGTGAACAGATGGTAAAGGAGTTTGCGCGTTTGCTGTGCCTGCTGCTGGCGGTGTCGCTGATTGCAGGGTGTCAACTGGCCGGAGGCGGGAAGGCCAAGAAGTGCGTCGTGGTATGGTCCGAGGGCACTGCGCCGAAAGCGGTCTACCCCAACGACATCAACGGCGCGATCGCCGAGGGATTGAAGGATCTCAAGGGCTGGGAGGTGGTCACGGCCAACCTGTCCGACCCGGACCAGGGGTTGCCCGACGAGCTGCTCAACCGGGCCGACGTCCTGATCTGGTGGGGCCACCAAAGGCACGATCAGGTCAAGGATCAACTGGTGGACAAGATCGCCAGGCGGGTGAAAGAGGACGGCATGGGCTTCATCTCGCTGCACTCCTCGCACTTCGCCAAGCCGAACAAGAAGTTGATGGGCACTGCCTGTTCCTGGGGGGCCTACCTCGGCGACTCGACCACGCTGCAAGTCACTGTGAAGG
Source organism: Phycisphaerales bacterium (assembly GCA_039683175.1). Classification (GTDB taxonomy): domain Bacteria; phylum Planctomycetota; class Phycisphaerae; order Sedimentisphaerales; family Anaerobacaceae; genus PLanc-01. Next base: position 28,908 of record JBDKRX010000251.1, on the reverse strand, counting down.
ACTCCAAGCACCCGATTGCCAAGGGGGTCAAAACCTTCACGATCGTTCACAACGAGCGATACAGCGATCCGTACGCGGTGCCGACGCCGCAGTCGGTGGTCTTCGAAGGCGTTGCCTCGCTGAAGGATGGCGGCATCGATCCCAGCCAGCAGGGCTTCACCTGGCAGGTTGGCAAGGGCAAGTTCTTCTACTTCCAGCCGGGCCATGAGACCAACCCGGTCTTCTTCGACGAAAACGTCAAGAAGATCATGATCAACGCGGTGAAGTGGGCGGCGCCGAAGTAGCGTTTGACAGGCGAATCATAGGACCAATGGGACCCATAGGACCAATAGGACGGTCGTATGGGTCCCTTTCATTTTGGCCGCGCTATGGCCGCAGCACCGCGCCGTTGCGAGGGATGTAGAACTCTCCCGCGCCCACCCCGAGACCGCTGAAGGCGGGTGTCGTGCCGTCCACCTCGTCGGCGACTTCGAGAATCGCCGTGTCGGCAGGGCGATAGCTCTCGACGTGTCCGTCGACGAAGCCCGCGCGGAGCTTGAGCTGCACGTTCGCCCGTTTCGGCTTGCCCCGCGGTTCCTGGAACCAGAAGGGCGGCGCCTCGTGCGTGTTGACCGTGATTTCCGCGCGGGCGAGCCGCTCACAGCTTCCGAATGCGTCGGGACTGCGCCAGTGGTTGAAGCCGAAGTAGTCGCTGATCAGTAGTCTGCTGCCTCGATCCCGTCCGTCGTCGGCCTGGGGGCCGCGGAAGGGCGACTTGGACTCCGAAAGGTATCCCACGTAGTTCCAGTAGAAACAGAAGCTGCCCAGGGCGCTGTCGTCGGTGAAGCTGGTGTCGGGGTTGTCCCACTGGTCGCCGGATCGCCAGAGTTCCTTGAGATAGGCGTAGGTCCCGGGGCTGCTCGGACAGGACAACACGACCGCCTTGGGCAGGTAGGGACGCAGATACGCTGCCATGGAGCATCGGTAACCGTCGGCTCTCGCGGAGCAGGCCTTCATCATTCGCGGCTCCTGCCATCGCCAGGTCCGACCCAGCATGGCGGCGGTCGCCACGGATTCGGGATACCAGCTATCGTGATCGGTCGCGTAGAGGTTCACCGCCAGGACCACCTGTCGCTGGCGACTGCCCCCTACGAGGGAGCGAGCCGTCCTCCTTGCCTGACTGAGCGCAGGGACCAACACGCCCAGCAACAGGGCCAGCACGCCAACCGTGACCAGCAGCTCAACGAGTGTGAAGCCAGCGGCATCGATGATCGACGACTTAGGATTCGCGATTTGTCTTGAGCTACATTCCATCTCTCCCTTCCGACGGCTTGGACATCCACTGACACGTCAGATCAGCCGGGTGTCCGGCGGCAGTCAAGAATCCTTGGATTTCCCCATCCACAGCCGTGTTCCTTTGAGGACTCACCCGCCGCCCCTTGAGACGGCCGGGACATTGCCAAATCTCCGAGACCCTATGTTTGCCCCCTCCACTGGTTGCCCTGCGATCCACAATGGCCCGAACCCACGTGCGAAGATCGCGACGGGGTCGCCGGGCGTGCCGTCCTCGCCTGTTTGCACAAAGGCGATTACATCAGGCCACGAGCCTTCCAGGATTTGGTTCGGGTCTGCGCTCGTGCCAGCAAGCGCCTCCGCCAGCGTCCCGCGCAGGACGACGACGGACCTGTACTCGACTGTCCCATCCACGAATGGATCGTACGGGACATCGATCGTCGAGCCGGGGACAGGGAACTGGGGGTACTGGGCCTGGATCTGCTCGGGAGGCTCGTCCATCTGGCTCCTACTGACGGCCTGCTGGGTGATGTAGAAGGTTCGGTTCACGTAGTAGCAGTATACCGCCGACGGCCAGTCGGAAACACGCCTGAGGTCGAGGTAGTAGATCTCGCCACCGCCTCCGTACGACCCACCCGACACGCGGATCTGGTAAGCTGCTCCGTCTGGGTTGTGTATATACCATTGGTTGCTGCTCCTGCTCAGCGGCCAGTAGTCGCGGAAATCCACTGCCCCGACGCCCGGCGGATCGCCCTCCGTGGGGGCCAGGCTGGCCTGTGTTGTACCGCCGTAGGCGCCGAGGTCGATGGCATGGTTGACGCCCCAGATTCCTTCGGGGTCGTCCGGAGCGCGCTCAAGCTCCTCGCCCAGGCCGTCCATCGGATCGCCTGCGTCGACGGCAGGACTTGTCATCGCATCGAAATACCAGTGCGACCCGTGGATCGGCTGCGGACTCCACCGCCAGCCCTCGGTCTTGAGTCGGTAGTCCCCTTCGGCCAGGATCCATTGGCGCGAGGCAGGGCTGCCCCGCGTGGCGGTACCTGTGCTCTCTTCCACCCAGGAGCCTGGTTGCACGAAGCAGGGGTCGGCATCGATGATGCCGGAACTGCTTCTGCTGAAGTCCTCGACCAGACAGTAACTGATCGTAGGCAGGGACCCTCCTCGAGTTGCTGTCCCTGTGACTGTCTGCAGGGTCTGATTGCCGTAGACGATGCAGTTGTGGATTACGGGTGAATCCGTGCTCATATCGATGGCGGACAGGTTGTTGGCGATGGTGCAATTGACGAGTTCCGTGAAGCCCGATACGACCGGCAGGACGCCGCAGTCGTGGAACGTCGTGTTGTCCACGATCAGGCAGTTGGAGATTCGTCCATGCACGTCTTTGACGACGGTGGCGCCGCAGGGCCCGTTGCCGCTGATGATGCAGTGGCTGATCCGGGCCAGGGTGTCGTTGCCGAGGACGCCGCCGTAGCCGTAGTTTTGGATTTTGAAGCCCTGCAGGAGGCAGTCGCCGGTTTCGGTGCCGTCGAAGATCACCACGCCGCAAAGGACGGTCTGGTCGATCACGGTGAAGTCCGTCGGCGCGGAACTCATCAGGCGGATGTTCTTGCCGTCAAAGGTGATCTCATCGTACTCCCACTTGTTGAGCGAGAGATAGCGTCCCGGCGCGACGATAATCGTGTCGCCGTCCACGGCCGCATCGATGGCCTCCTGAATGTCGTCGAACGGGTGCTCCGCCGAGCCGTCTTCATTGGCGTCGCTTCCTTTGTTGTAGTAGGGCGCCGGATCGTTGGGGGCGTTGTCGTCCACGTAGATCTCCGCTTGCACGAACCCCGCAAGCGCCGACAGCACGAGCAATGAGGTAACGCATCTATATTTCATGGCAGGTTTCCTTCCTGGGGAAGTGTCAAGTTTGAAGTCTCAAGTGTCAAGCAGCGAAGCCGCACTTCACACTTCAAACCTCACACTTCAAACTTCTTTTCACTGTCCCAGCGATCCCTCCGCCAGTCGCATCAGCCACAGACCGCCGGGCATACGCGTCTGCCCTCGGCGGCTGGGCGACGGCGAGGAGGCCTTCAACCGGTGTGGGCCTGCCTCGCCGGGCTTCGGATAGCTGAACGTCAATTCTCCGAGGGTCGTGCCTTCGCGGGCGAAGGCGATGCTCTCGATCCAATCCTGATACAGGTGTACGCGATAGGTCAATCGCACGCCAGGGCCGTCGAGGATGATCTCTGCACGCTGTCCATCGGGCAGCCGGGTCGTCGTAAATGGAATCGCCGCCGATGCGGCGTCCCGCCGGATCGTGTCGATGGTGTGCAGCCCCGTCCACGGGCGGCCCAGGCCCTGGAAGAGACTGCTGCCCGGATAGCGGGCCAGGACTGCTCCGGAGCGATCTCGGATCTCGGCCGCCGTCCCTGAGTCCACAAACGTCAGGTCGTCGCCCACCGTCAACTCCAGCCAGGGGCCGTGTTCGTTCATCGCGGCGGCGGTGAAAGGCAGCCGGCCGACGCCCGAGACAGACCGCTCGCCGATGCTTCCGCTGACGCTGAACCGCGTCCAGCCCGCGCGGTGCGGCTCGTCCCGTTCGTCCACGATGGAGGCCTGGGCGGACCAATCGTGCCGGAAGTAGTCCTCCATCGACACGTCATAGTCCAGGATGGCCTGCCGGGGTCGGCCCGCCTGGGCCTGCTCCACTGCCACCAGCAGGCCGCGAGGGCTCGGGGCCACGTACTGGAGGCTCGAATCGTGGCGATCTCCGGCCTGCAGGAAGCTCCGCAAGGCCGGCGGGTCCGTCGGCAGCCGCCAGACCGCCAGATCGGGTGCGAACTGGCGATGGTTCCGGATGGTGATGATGTCGCCCCGGCGGAAGAAGTTGGCCTGCCGCTCTTGCAGCCACTGGCTGTACGCGAGGGCCCGGCCCTTGGTCCGGATCATCACGGCGTCCGCGGCGCCGGGCGGGTAGTAGTACCAGCACGAGCTGCTCTGCGAGACCGCCTGTGTGGCCGGGACGTCCGCCATGACGACAATCCGCTGCGGATCGTCGTTCCCGACGGCCGACCGGGCGACGAAGACCCCGCTTGTCCCCAGTGCCGCCGCTCCCAGCAAGGCCGTCACCACGGTGTGCCGCGTCGCGACGGCCGCGAGAGCCGCCCACGGCCCGACGTGCAGCGTCGATGCGCTGATCGTCACTCCCGCCGCGGCGGCCTCGCTCGTGGCGCTGAGCTTGCCGAAGACCAGCAGCGCCACCGGCAACACGCTCTTATCGATTCCGTGCGAGTTCAACAGGCGGGCCATGCTCTTCTTGGCCCGGTAAAACAGCGCCCTGGCGCCCAACTGCGTGCAACCCATCGCCTCGCTGATCTGATCGTACGGCATTTGATCGTAGCACCGCATGGTCAGGACCGCCCGCTGCCGGGGCTCCAATTCCGTGACCGCGCGGACCACCGCCTGCTTGAGCTCCTGGGTCACCAGTTCCGCCAGCACGTCCTGCTCCTTGGCCTGGAGCCACTCCTGCTCGACCTCGGACAGCGGCGTTTCCTTGCGATGCCACCGCCGGCGATAGTGTGCCCGCAGCTTGTTCAGCGTGATCGTGTACAGCCAGCACCAGAATCGCTGCGGATCCTTGAGTGTGTCTAAGATCTTCAGCATTTCCGTGACGCTCTCCTGCACGATGTCGGTGGTCAGGTCGCGGTCGAGGGTCAAACGCCCGACGTACTGCGCCAGGCGCGGCTCGACGAGCCGGAGCAGATCCCCGCGCGCCTCTGCGTGCCCTTGTTGTGCCAGCCGCACCAACTGGATGGTATCCCTCTGTTCGCTCATTTCGGATCCTGCCGAACTCCAGTGTCCACCCAACTCGTCTCAGTACAAGGTGGTCGCCGCACCCAAATGTTACGCGAATTCCTCCGGATGCACAGCGTTTTTTCGAGGTTCGGTCCTGCAGGGTGCGTACCACACACAATTCCTACCACTGAAGTAGGAATAGCAAAATCCGTGCAACATCTGAAAATCCAAAACGCCCCCGGTTCAAGATTTTTTTTATTCCTGTTGGGGCCTGGACTTACCGCGATTTCGCAACCCTCGCCATCGCAGATTTCTCGACAAATTCGTGCAACATCGGGCAAGGGTAGAGGGACGTGTTGGCCCTCTGGATTGATGATTTACGATTGATGATTGATGATTTTGCAGGGAGAAAACCGATGGGCCAGACGGAACAGAAGCCCTGTGGTGGCCGGTCGCACGAGCCACAGGACACGGGCCACGAGTCACGGACCACGACTTGCAGCGACTGCATCTACGCCCGACGGCCCACGGACAGGTGGCTGCGGGTGATCCTGTCCCGCTGGCCGGGCCTGCGGATCTGCACGAACCACCCCGATGCCCCGGGCGACATCCTCGGCGTCCCAGCGTGCAGCCGGTGTCCCAACTTCCGGCCCAGGCCACTGCCGATCGAGAGGCCCGACGTGCCCAATCCCGTGGGACCCCTCGTCTGCACGATACCCCTGACCCGCAAGAAGGTCGCCATGGTCGATCCCCAGGATTACGAGCGGGTCAGCGCGTGCAAATGGTGCGCCTCCCGCACGGGCAACCAGTGGTACGCACAACGGAGGGTCCACGGCAAGACCCTTCGCATGCACCAGTTCATCATGAACCCGCCCAAGGGAATGGTGGTCGATCACGCCAACGGCAACGGCCTGGACAACCGACGGACCAACCTGCGGGTCTGCACGAAACTCCAGAACGCCTGGAACAAGAAACGAAGGAAACAGGAAGGGGCCGGCTCGCGGTTCATCGGGGTCTATCCGTGCCAGCGACCGCCCGGCAAATGGTGCATCAAGGTCCAGTGCAACGGCGAGGTGACGAATCTCAGCCCGTTCGACACCGATGTGGAAGCCGCCCGTGCCCGGGACCGCAAGGCCCTCGAACTCTTCGGCGAGTACGCCATGCTGAACTTCCCCGAGGAACGGGAGCACAGACTCCGCGAGATCGAGGCGGAAAAACACAGGACGGATGGCAGAGGGCAGACCGCGTAAAACGCGGAACTCCAAACAGAGACTGGGTGCCATGGCTACGCTTGCGCAGCCATGTCTTGCCTCGATACGTTAGAGCGTGCTTACGCGAGCGCAAGCATGGCACCCGAGTAGGACGGCAGAGCACCTCTGGCACGGGTTCGCACGGATGAACACGGATTCACTTCCGGCCGAAGGCGAAACGACAGAGACTCTGCTCCGTACTGCAAAGCCGCAACATCTTGTCTTTCTGACAAGAAGCACCGACAGAGAACAGAGAAACAGGGCCGAAATGAACGAAAGAACACACACAAAAGAACATTGTGCGAGTTGCCTCCGTTCTTGCCTCCTTTCGCCTCTTTTCGTTTCTTTCGGCGACTGGAATTTCGGTAGCGGCCGAAGGCTGCGATGCGTCGTCCGTGTCTCTGTGGTGAGTCTCCTTGTCAGGGCTCCGCGGCGAACATCACCTCGCTGGATGTCACGGCCCCTCGTTCGTCCGTGACGGTGAAGAACCAGACAGTCGCCTCTTTGGGCGGCGCCTTCGCGACGATGGATGATCTCTCGATCCGGCTGGCGACCGTCTGCCACTGCCGCTTGTTGATCGGTCCGGCCTCCGTCGTGTAGTGAAGCTCCGCGGAGACCAGCTTCGTCGCGGCCCGCACCTTGGCGAGAGCGTGGGTGCCGATGGTCTGCGGACGCACGATCCTCGGCAATGGTTTACCATCGCGCAGACGCGAATCGACGAACAATCCGATCTCCTGGGGATTCCAACCTTCCTGATGGCCATGAGGCATGTTCACCGTGATGCGGAAGCTGCGTCTATCGACAAGGCCATAGGTCTTCGCATAGCTGTCGAGCGGATAGGCGAAATCGTTGGTGCCATTCATGAAGAGAACGGGCATCGCCGCCGAGCCGATGTACATGGAGGGGTCCCAGAGACGCACCCACCGGTCTTTCTGCTCGGGAGTCATCTTCGCGAACTGCGGTAGCCACACGCTATTCTCATGCAGGAATCCGCAGCCATAGACCGGCACGGCGGCCTTGAAGCGGTTGTCCAAACCAGCGATGATGCAGGTCAAGTACCCACCCCAACTGATCCCGGTGACCGCGGTGTTCCGCGCATCGACTTCCTTGAAACTCCGCAGCAGCGAATGGGCCAGAATGGCATCGGCCACCGCATGATACGTCCACTGGTCGGAGGGCGGCAGGTCGATTGCGCCGAACTTCTCGTCGTCGCTCTGTCCGGGTCCGCCTGCGTCCAGCCGCTTGCCATCAGGACCACAGCCCGCCAGGTCCATCGCGATAGCCGCATATCCGCGCTTGGCCCAAAGCTGTGCCCATTCCTTGAACGCAGTCCCGCCTCCGCCGTGAACGAGCACGACGCCGGGAAAGCCGTCACCCGTCGCAGTCTCGACCCCCAACGTAGCCGGACTGGCAAAATAGGCGAACACGCGAGTAGCCTTGCCCTTGTACGGCAGCCCATGATAGTACAACGACCAAACGGCCCCACTCTGGTCCGACCACTCATATGTGGGCGGCTGGCTCAGAGCCGCCAAATCCCAAGGCGTTGTTTCAGGTAGCGACTTGGCCGGCCGAATCACGCCGCGTGTCGCACACCCAGCCCCGGCCAAGAGAAGTGAAGCACACAGAACGCACGTCACACGCAAGGATCGCAAGACCACGTCGAGTCTCCTTTTCTAGTATTGAGTAGCATCTGCAGGACTCAGTCGGCAGCTACGAGGCTGCCGAGCGGGAGAGCGATCTGGACGCGAATCTACACGGACTGCTGGGACGATGAGTCGAAATCGCTCTGCTTTCTGAACCCGTTGTTTGTGCGTGCCGTCCGCTCTCGCTTATGAGATCCTTGGCCGTTTCAGAACACAAACAACGCTTCCATAAACCCTGCCACTGAGTGAGTCTAACGAGTTGTGTTCTATGTCATACGAAACACCAAGCTTGCTGACCCAGTTCCCGTTCTCCAGCTGTCTCGCAGCGTGTTTGGGCCTTTGATTGGAGGCATACAACGCAACCTTCTCGTAGCCTTCTTCGAGGCAAGTGTCCTCACAAATCTTGTAGCCTATGGTGCCAAATGTTTCCACAAACGCATCGATCGTCTCGACTCTCGCACATTTCTTTGGCCAGAACATAGTGGGCCACCACCACTGCTTGTCCTGCCCAGCCGCATACGCGATGCAGTTATAGTTGCGATCTGGCAGGCTTCTAATCTCGAAATCTGATGGCCCTAGGTACGGAAACGATGCCATGACCTCTGCTTTTCGCGGGTCAGCAATATCCATTCCTTTTTCCCCACTCCAGCCACGCATCTGTCATCGCGCGAATATCGCCCCTAATATCATCCGTGACTGGATTGTCTCGCGTCAGGAAACAGAGTGCATCGAACCACAAGCCCGGTTTCTTCTGCATCCTATTGAGAATGAGCGGAATGACATCCAGTCCCATTGCGACTATCTGCAGATGGGCCCTGTGTGTCACAATGTCGCCAAGCGAGGATACAAACTGCGTCTCTCGTTCCCACATGTCCGCCAAGCGAGTGAACTTGTCCTCTATGCCTTCTTGCACCTCTTTGCCCTCAAGTCCTGAAGTGACCGGCACGGGCCACGGTAGAACCGACAGAGCAAGAGCACCGGTCTGAACGGGGCAGTAACTCGCAGCCGGGACGGGGCTGCAACTGTGCTGTCTCTGACTGGCACTAACGCCAGTCGAGTCAAAGTCTGCGTATCTATCAGCCACTGTTGCTGATCTTATTCTGGAACTGTTCGATCTGTTTGATCTTGTCATGGAGCCATTCCTCTAATTTTCTTGCTACCTCAACCGAAAGCATAGCTTCCACTTCGACTTCTCGAACAATGGCGTCCCGTTGTTTCACATCTGTGCGATTGCCGAGTGCTCCATCCTCGCTAATTGTATATTCCTCGTGCATTGGAATGGGCTTGCGCTCACTGAACATCGCCAACTGAACACCATCAGCACGCGGGGTCACTCCTCCGTGTACGCCATCCACGCGGATTACCCTGAAACAGGTGCTCTTGATATAGTCAAAGCTTACTTTATGGATCGACTGTTCTTCTGATGGTGATTGCGGAGCAGACAACTCCTCTGCGTCTTTCCGGCTTATTCGTCTTGTGCCCTTCGCCATCTTCTGCATCCTTCATCAGTTGTGAGGACGACGATCTTTGTTTGCCCATACATCAATCGTTCACCCTCTGCGCTCTTACTCACCGCGACCGTTCGTGTCCTGCCGCTGGCTTTGCAGTGGTCCCACTAGAATCCGAGTTCGCCACGGCAACAACGTGTGTATTTGCGACCGAACCAGTAGAAGATACCATGATGTCCCTGTTCCAGCAAGGCAAAAAAGGCCCGCCGGCGTTTCTGCTGGCTGGCGTGCCGCCTCGCCTTGGCGGAGCATATTCGCCTGTTCCTCAACAGACAACCCCATGCCGTGCGACCCCGTGGCGGGGCCGAACATGGGATTGCAGCAATACACATTTCGCATTCTACGGTCCTTGTATACCGGACGTCGCGAAAGGATCAACTCCTTTCGGTCGGACGCTCGTTTGTTGTGTTTCAAGTGGCTGCGACTGATCAGTTTGGCATAGGCATTGAGCATTCTCAAGAGTTCTTTGGCGCCGGGCGGTAGGCGGTTCGCAGCCAGAAACGATCTGACGCATCAACTCGACGGTCTGTCCCCGCGGGTCCTCCTGGACCTCTCGAAATCGGTTCAGTTCCGCTTGTCGCCCGACGAATGTCCGCTGTTCATCCATTCTCGCTGCCTTGCGTGTCGGCAATTGTCCTGCTGCTTGGTGTCGCTAATGCCTGCAGAGAGGATACAGGCGAGAGGACCAGGCTGCAAGCGGATCGCGGGCGAATTCGTGGGGTCGATGGAACTCATGGGACGGATTGGACGGGCAGGGCTCATGGGACGTATGGGATCGATGGGCCTGCGGCGCGTATCAAATTGGCTGCAGCTATGGCAGGTGCTCCAGGTCCGTGAGGTCCGGATGCCGGCCGGAGGCTTTCTTGTTACGCTTCAGGTGGTCGCGGCTGATCAGTTTGATGGGGGCGTTGAGCGACCTCAAAAACTCTCTGAAGTCGGGTGGTAGCCGGATCGTAGCCGTAGACGATCTGTCGCATCAATTCCAGGGCCTGCAATCGCTCTTGTGGGGTCTTGGACAGCCAATAAGCCTTCTCGTCCGACGGGTCGCGAAGTGAGCCGACGGAGAAGGCGATCTTGTCGATCTGTGCCGAAGCGAGCTTGTCCATGACCTCAAGTATAGCAGAATGGCTTGGCGGCGTAAATGAAGCTTGTCGCCCGACGAATGTCCGCTGTTCATCCCGGTCGATGGGACTCATGGGACCGCTCGGACGGATAGGACTAATGGGACGGATGGGACTCGTCCGTCCCACGTCTTCATGGGGGCGGGTCGTTGGATTGCGAGCGGCGATTCTGCGTGCGGGCGCGATAGAGTCGTTCGGTGAAGCCGCCTTCTTTGAGGAATTGGCGCTCCAGGGATTCGAGCTGGCGGTCGAGGAGGTAGTTGGCCTGGTGGATCAGGCAGAGCATCGCGTTCGCCGCGACTTCGGGCGGAGACTCCTCCACATAGGACTGATAGGACGAATAGGACCTATCGGACTGATACGCCAGTCGCCGGATCGCTTCAGCTTGCGGATGGTCCTTGGACCAGATCGGCAGGCGTCGCTGGCGGAGGAAATCCTTGTAGTCTTCGAGAAGTGCTGGAGGCTGCCACGGGCGATGCCTGTCAGTAGCATGGGCGTCCCGCCCATGACTTGGGAATCACGGGCAAGATGCCCGTGCTACGATGTGCCGGAGTCCTGGCTGGCCTCCGCGATGTTCTGCTTGCCGCTGCGGGCGGCTTGCACCATTTGGTCGAAAGTGCGAGAGCGCGGATTGATGAAGCGGGCACAGAAGGCGTTCGTTGCGTCGAAGATGATCTCTGCGGCTTGGTAGGATTTGAGGTTGCGGTAGCCGCCGTGAGGTGAAATGATCCGATGCTCATGGTTCCCATCGGTCCTATCCGTCTTATCTGTCCCATTCCGCTCCATAACTACGATGATAGCATCGCAGGCGGGCGGGATCAAGCGATTGTCGCGACAATCGCGTCGCGGGCGTTTTGCTCTAATCTTGCGGTCACGATCTCGCCTGGGGAATAGGACTGATAGGACGGATGGGACTCATGGGACTTATCCTCGCGCGGGCCGGTCCTATTTGTCCTATTGGTCCCATCCGTCCCATGTCCTATCCTGACCTCGAAATAGCGCTCCGCCCTCCCGGCGGGGGGGCCTTCGGCACTCTCGATCAGGACCTGGGCGGTCTCGCCGAGAAACTGGGCTCGGAAGCGGGTCTGGAGGTCGCGGTCGAGGTCGCGGAGGATCTTTGAGCGGGTCTTGATGATGGCCGGGGCGATCTGTGGTCGCATTTTGGCTGCTGCTGTGCCTTTTCGCGGCGAGAAGGCGAAGACGTGCATCTTGGCAAAGCCGACCTCCTTGGCCAAGGCGACCGTCTCCTCGAACTCGGCATCCGTCTCACCCGGGAAGCCCGCGATAATATCGGTCGTTATTGCGGGTCGGTCCAGGCGGTTCTTGACGAGCGCGACTTTGGCTCGGAACTCGTCGGCTGTGTAGGGTCTGGCCATCCGGCGAAGGACCGTGTTCGAGCCGGACTGGAGCGACAGGTGCAGGTGCGGCATGATATTCGGATGGGCACAGAAGACGTCGAGCAGTCGCGGTGTGACATCCGCGGGGTCCAGCGAGCTCAGGCGGATGCGGGCTAAGTTGTGAATGTGGGCAACCTGGGACAGCAGGGATGGCAGATGCGGGTTCTCTTCGGTTTCCCACCGTCGACGACGGGCGGTGGCTTGGCCGTAAGCGCCGATGTGGACGCCGGTTAGGACGATCTCTTTGTGACCGGCGGCGACGAGTGCGGCTGCCTCCGCGAGGATTTCCTCGGCATTCTTGAATCGAACAACCGGGCGTGCCGTCGGTATAATGCAGTAGGAACAAGAGCAATCACAACCATCCTGAACCTTGAGAAACGCGCGAGTTTGGCCATGGAACGATGCGAGGGCCGGCAAATCCTGGGACTGATGTAAGTCGTTTTTGGACTTGACTTTGGCATCGTTTTGTGGTGTAATGGAGGTGGTTGAAGGGTGTATCTGAATGTTCGAACTTGGGGTGGTTGATTCGGTGCGTGCCAGGCGGCGAAGGATGGCCGCGAGTTCGCATCGGTTCTTGACAACATGGATGTTCTCCCCGACGGCGGTGAGTTCGTCTGTCTGCGCGGCGGGCAGGCAGCCACAGAATACGATGGCTTGCGGGTTTCGTTTCCCGGCCTGGTGGAGCAGGTGACGGCTCTTGGCCGAGGCGGTGTGAGTGACACAGCAGCTATTGACGACGACGAGTTCAGGTGAATTCGTGAGGTCCACCAAGCGAAGGCCGGAGCTTTCGAGAAGCTGGCGAATTTGCTGGCTTTCGTACTGATTCACTTTGCAGCCGAGTGTTAAGATGGCAAAACTGTTCAGCATATGCTATAATCATATGTCTGTAGAAGGCTGTTAACAAGACCAAGGCATAGGATACGCGTACCGATTGGCGGGAGGTTTGGCATGGCAGCAGCATCGGATGCGATTTGGGCGATCGACCTGGGGAACAACTCCCTCAAGGCACTGCATTTGGTGGCGGTGGGGGACGTGGTTCAGGTGGTCGGCTTCGATCACGTTCCGCACGGCAAGATCCTATCGAGCACCGGGATCAGCGCCGCCGAGCGGGAGGAACTGATCGCGGTGAGCCTGCGGCAGTTCGTCCAGCGCAACGACGTGGGCTTCGACCCGATCATCATCTCGGTGTCCAGCCAGAACAGTTTCTCCCGGTTTGTCACCTTGCCGCCGGTGGAGGCCAAGCGGCTCCCGGAGATCGTGCGGTTCGAGGCGGCCCAGCAGATTCCGTTCGACATGAGTGAAGTCCAATGGGATTGGCAACTGATGAGCAATCCGGACGACCCGGAGAAGAAGGTCGGGCTGTTCGCCATCAAGAATGACATCGTGAATGCCGCGATGGAGCCGTTCGAGCGCGAGGAACTGTCGGTCAGCTATGTGCAGATGGCGTCCATGGCCCTGTACAACTACCTGCTGTTCGACCGGCCGGACATGGCGAATTCCGACAAGCGGGCGACGGTGATCGTCAACATCGGCGCCGACGGCACGGACCTGGTCGTGTGTACTGCCTCCACCGTCTGGCAACGGTGCATCATGATGGGCGGCAACGCATTCACCAGCGCCATCGCTTCGACGTTCAAGCTCAGCTTCGAGAAGGCCGAGAAACTCAAACGCACGGCGCCGGTGAGCAAGTACGCCCGCCAGATCTTCCAGGCGATGCGGCCGGTGTTCACAGACTGGGCGTCCGAGGTCCAGAGGTCCCTCGGGTTCTACACCAGCTCCAATCCGGATGTGAAACTGGCTCGCGTGGTCGCCATGGGCGGTGGGACGAAGCTCCGCGGGCTCGTGAAGTACCTGCAGCAGACGTTGCAGATCCCCGTGGAGAAGCCGGACGCCTTCAAGCGGCTGGCCGTGATGCCGGGCGTCTCGGCGGCGAAGTTCCACGAGAGCGTGGCGGACTTCGGCGTCGTCTACGGCTTGGGCCTGCAGGGCTTGGGCATGGCCCGAATCGAGAGCAACCTGTTGCCCAGCACCGTGGCCAGATCGATGGCCTGGGCGGGCAAGATGAGGTATTTCATCGGCGCGGCGGTCATGCTGTTGGTCGTGTCTGTGATGTGCTTCGGACGGGTCGGCCTCGATCACGCCAGTTACGTCCGAGCCGCGGATGTACGATCCAGGACCAAGAGCGTCGTCGCGAGTGCCAAGAACGTGGTCACCAAGACCGGCGGCGTGAAAGACCAGAGAACCCAGTTCGACGAGCGCATGAAGAAGCAGTTCTCGGAGTTCCGCTACCGCGAGATGATCCCGGAACTCCACGAGCTCATCTTCTCCGCTCTGCCCAACGCCAAGACCAATCCGAAAGACCGTGCGTTCTACGAGGCATTCGACCGCGGCGACCTCGACACCGTCAAGAAGGTCCCGCGTGCCGAGCGCAAGCAGGTATTTGTGACGACCCTGTCCATGTACTACTCCGACGATCTGGACACGGCCGAATTCCGGGTCGCCGCCACCATGCGCAAGGACGCCCTCATGCAGAGCAGCCAGATGGAGGGAGCGGGCGGCGGGTACGACGAGATGGATATGGAGGCGATCTACGGGCCGGGATACGCCCAGATGAAGGGTCTCACGGCCCAGGCCGAAAAATCCTCCGGATTTGTCGTCGTGATCGAGGGCTACAGTCCCTACAAGGACATCGGGGCTCTGCTGGACCCCCCGAATGTGAAGGATGATCCGAGTCGCTGGGGGCTCGTCACCCGGCTGGAGTTTCTCAAGGAGTTCCTGAATCTGGACGTCAACGCGCCCTTCGAGATCCACCTGAAGAACTCGGGCAATTTCAAGCTGGAAACCGGCCCGGTCGACGTGGACGCGGAGGCGCTGCCCCAGGGCGTAGGGGCCTGGGTGTTCACTCCCACCGCGGCCGCCCTCGAAGAGGCCAAAGCCAATCCGATGGGTGGGATGATCGTGGAGAGCATGGATGGAACCTGGTCCCTGATCGACCCCGTCACCCAGGAGACGATCAGTGCCGAGCCGGTGATGGATTCGTTCGGCAAGCCGAAGCTGGATGCGCTTCTCAGGCCGATCAAGGAGAACCGGGATTACTGGTTCAAGCTCCAGCTCAAGCTCAAGTGGAAAGACGCACCGGCCACGCCGGAGGGCGTTGGAGACAAGAAAGGCCGTAGGTGACAGGACGACGCGCAGCGATCAGGAATCAAGCGGATATTAGGCAGGTATGCAGATGAAATCACCGCAGTTCAATCTCGATACGATCAAGGAAGTCCTGAAGAAACTCAGCTTCCTGAAGAACAACCTCGCACTACTGTTGCCCATCATCATCGTGCTCGTTGCGGCGTTGTTGTTCATCCCCACCAAGCTTCTCAGCGCCAGGCTCCGGAGGAATATCACCGAGCAGAGCGTCAAGGTTGCCGGGGAGATCAAGGGTCTGATCAAGGACGTGAATGAAGCCGGGCAAACCGCGGCGATGGAGCAGTACATCGATGCCTATGAACAGGACGCCAACCAGATCGAAACCCTGATGCGGCAGATGACGATGCGCGAGCTGTTCAGCTACAAAATCTTCCCGGATACGAAAGAGACCTCGCCGCTGCTGTTCGATCCCATTCAGCGGAAGTACATCGCCGGTGTGGACGCGATGGTCCAACGCGTCGGAGGCGGGACCCCGCCCGAGGATGCGGAGATCCGATCCGCCCTGGAGAAATCCCCGATGCGGTCCTCGCTCAACCGGATGGGAGGCGGCGGGGGCATGTACATGGGGGACACCATGGGCCGAGGCGGGGGAGTCAATTACCGCATGCTGAGCCCGATGGATCGCAAGATCGTCGACAAGCTCTGCGAGGACAAGGCCAAAGGGGTCCGCGTCTATCTCAGCCCGGCGGATCTCGACGGGTACTCGTTCTGGAGCGACTGGAAGTATGAGGATTGGGACAAGGCGGTTCGCCAGTCCTGGACCTGGCAGATGGGATACTGGATTCTCGAAGACGTGATCGATACGGTTCAGGAGATGAACAAGAACAGCACCTGCGTCCTGGACGCGCCGGTGAAGCGGATCATGAACACCAGCTTCACCCTGTCGTCGCAGTCAACCCGGACGATCGGGCGGCGGCGGAACCGGGGAGGAACCCGACGGAACACGGACCGGGAGACGCCGACGTACGTCATCAACTTCAAGACGGCCATCGCGGCCCCGCCGTGCACCGGCCGGTTCTGCAACGCGGACATTGACGTCATCCATTTCAACGTGCGTGTAACCGTCGCCACCGACCAGGTGATGCCGTTCATCCAGGAGTTGTGCAGCGCCAAGACGCACAAGTTCCGGGGCTGGTATGGCGAGGAGCCCGAGCAGACGTTCAAGCACAATCAGATCACGGTGCTCGAGAGCAACATCATCCCCATCGATCTGGAAGGGCTGGACCACGCCGTCTACCGGTATGGACCCAGCGCCGTGGTCGAGTTGGACCTCATCTGCGAGTACCTCTTCCCCAAGGGGAAGGGGACCTATGACGAAATTATGCCCCAGGTGATCAAGGATGACATCGCGGGCACCGAGGCGGAGACTCCGTAGGATGACTCTGGCAGGTACGGTGAAGCCCCCGATGTGCGGCATACGGTCGGAAGTGAACAGGTAAAGGCAAGAAGAGGAATTCGGCAGGGTTGCTTTTTCCTTTTCGAGATTCGTTACAGCAGCAGGATCCGTTATGAAAGACCTGATGAGAAAGATCGGACGTTTCTGCGAGAACCATGTCGAAAAGATCGTGCTGGTGATTGCGGTCGCCATCAGTGCCTGGCTGTTCTTCACCCAGGTGATCTTCAGTCCCAACGTCGTGGCGCTCGACGGCAAGAACTTCTCGCCGGGACAGATCGACAAGCATGTGTACGAAGAGAAAGCGCAGGAACTCAGTGCGGCACTGCGCGGCCAGAGGGCCGGAAACAGCAAGGTCTATACGCCGAGGCTGACCGGAGTGATCGATCCGTGCGACGAGGTGATCGCGGGCGTGTTCAATCGGCCCTTGCCCAAGGGGTTTCTCGGCCTGCTCGAATCGCCCCTGGATTTCATCGATACGACCCTGGCCCCCAGGCTGACGGCTCAATCGACGGTGCAATACGCGCAATCGTCCCGACAGTACAGGCTGCCTCTGATTCCCGACGTGACGAGCGTGGCGGCCAACCACATTCGAGCTGCGGCCTACATTCCCACCCGGCCGATCACCGCGCAGATGACCTATGCGTCGGTCCCCACCGAGCCCAACGACATCGATCTGGTGACGGTCGAGGCCCGCTTCGACACCGCGGAGGTGTTCCGTCGATTCCAGGCCAGCTTCAACGGCGTGGATGTGACGAAAGAAGAATGGCGGGACCCCTGCCTGGCCGATCCGACGTTTGCTGCGGTTCAGTTGGAACGGCAGGCACGGCTCGAAGACGGCACCTGGGGTGCCTGGCAGCCGTTGCCTCGCAGCCGGATCGAGACCAACCGGGAGCTGTTCACGGTGATCGAGCGAGTCGAGGAACTCCCTCCGGGCGGCCTTGGCGTTCGACTGATGCAGTACGAACACAGGGATATCGCCATGGGTCTTCTCCAGCCGGAGAGCTATCAAATCGCCTCGGCGGAGGAGGACTGGCTTCCGCCCAGTTTCTACAGCAAGTTCAAAGAGTTGCAGAAGAAGGTGGAGGCCGACGAACGCCGCGAGGCGAGAGAGCAGGAACGCGGCAAAGAGGACCGCACGACCGACTCGCGCCGCGGTGACTTGCGGGGCGGCGTCGCCGGAGGGATGGGCGGCGCGCAGGGGACGACGACCCGCGGGATGAGGGGCCGCGGTCAGACCGGCGTCGGCGGCGACACGGGTCTGCGGGGCTCCCGAGGTTCCCGCGGAGCCGCCCAGGATCCCATGATGGCCGGCGGCACTCGCAGCCGCGCGTCGAGACGAGGCGGTGCCGGCGACGAGATGTACGGCGATATGTATGGAGGCATGGCCGGGATGGGGCCCGAGGGGCGGAGAAAACCAACGACGGATGAGGCCTATCTCGATTTTCGCGATGAGATGCTGACGTGGCGGACCGATCTGTCCAAACAGCCCAAGCCCACGCTAATCTGGGTGTTCGACGACACGCCCCAGCCTGGTGCGACGTACCAGTATCGGCTCCGCGTGGGCGTCTTCAATCCCGTGGCCGGGACCGGACAGCTTGTCGAACGCGACATGGACAAGAACAACCAGGTGATTCTCTGGAGCAACTACTCGCAGGTCGTGGGTCCGGTTTCGATCCCCAAGAGAGTCTACCTGTTCGCCAAGAACGTGCAGGACAAGACCAAGACGGCGACGGTCGAAGTGGCCCGCTACATGCTGGGCTACTGGCGGACCGAAGACTTCCAGGTCAAGCCCGGCGAGTCGATCGGCAAGCCGGTCGAGCCGAAGGACCAGGAGTCGGAGCGGGACAAGAAACGGGAGCGGGAGAAACGTCTTGCCATGGCGGGAACGGGCGGCGGCCGGATCACGGACCCGCGAGGCGGCGATCCGATGATGGATCCCATGTACATGATGCCCGACCCGAGTCGGGCCAACCAGCCGACCGTGGTGGACTATACGACCGGCCAGGTGCTCGTCGATCTGGTCGAGGTCAATGACTGGGGCGACGCTCCCAACCTGAAACCCCGCATGTATCACGACATGCTCTACACGAGCGACGGGACGCGCATCGAGCATATGCCCGTGAGCACGACGAATTGGCCGAGGGATTTGGCCGAGGCCTACCAGATGATTCAGGGCGAGAAACACCGGGAGCCCAAGCCGTTCCGGTCGTTCAGCAAGAGCAACATGCCCGGCCGCGGCGGTATGGACCCCTATGGCATGGGGGGCATGCAGGGCATGGACCCAGGCGGAGCCTATCGGTAGACGCGGAATCGTCGAGAAGAGAGCTGAAGGAAGAGACCTGGGTGGCACGGTCGAACGAACTCGGCCGTGCAACCCATCATTCTAACGGGGGCGGCGCACCCCCTGCGGGTCGCGCCTGATACGGATTCGCCACGGATTTTGCCTTCCATTCGCGCCTGCACCGAGTACACTGGGGGACGCGAATTGTCGTCCTGTTTGGAGGTGACGAATGGAACGTCGTGACCTATTCACGCTGTCGCTGGCCGTCCTGGCCATCCTGGCGGGGGCTGCCTGTGCCGAGGAGCCATCGAAGGGCCCGTACGAGCAATGGAGCCGCGGACCGGGTGGCGGGACGGACTTCTTTCCCATCGCGGTATGGCTGCAGAGTCCGCACAATGCCAAACGCTATCAGGCGGCCGGAATCAATCTGTACATCGGGTTGTGGAATGGCCCCACCGAAGAGCAGTTGTCACAGCTCAAGGCGGCGGGCATGCGCGTCATCTGCGGCCAGAATGACGTGGCGCTCCGCCACCTGGACGACCCGACGATCGTCGGCTGGATGCACGGGGACGAGCCCGACAACGCGCAGTCGCTCGGATCGGGCCAGGGATACGGCCCGCCCATCGCCCCGGCGAAGATCGTTGCGGATTACGAGCGGATCCGGACGGCGGACCCGAGCCGGCCGGTCCTGCTGAACCTCGGCCAGGGCGTAGCCTGGGACGGCTGGCATGGGCGAGGCGTTCGCACGAACCATCCTGAGGATTATCCCGAGTACATCCAGGGCTGCGACATCGCGTCCTTCGACATCTACCCGGTGACGCACTCCAAGCCGCAGGTGGCCGGGAATCTCTGGTATGTCGCCTACGGCGTCGAGCGGCTGGTTGGCTGGGCTCGCGGCGAGAAGATCGTGTGGGACTGCATCGAGTGTACGCGCATCGACAACGCGGATCGCAAGGCCACGCCCCAGCAGGTGCGCTGCGAGGTGTGGATGTCGATCATCCACGGCTCCAAGGGCCTGATCTACTTCGTCCATGAGTGGAAGCCGAAGTTCAACGAGGCGGCCTTGCTCAACGATACGGAGATGTGCGAAGCGGTGACCCGAGTCAATCGTCGGATCACGGCGTTGGCGCCGGTCCTGAACGGTCCGACGGTTGCCGAGGGGGCAAAGGTCCGGCCGGAGAATGCGGAGGCTCCCATCGCGACGATGGTCAAGAAGCACGGCGGAGCGACGTATCTTTTCACCGTGGCGATGCGCGGGACGCCCACGCGGGCGAGCCTCTCGATTGCGGGCCTGTCCGGCCGGCACACGGTCGAGGTCCTCGACGAGGACCGTGCGCTGGAGTCGGCCGACGGCGTATTCCAGGACAACTTCAAGCCGTGGGACGTGCACCTGTACCGAGTGACAACCACCAACTGACACGGACTTGGAAGAAGTCCTGCGTTGCGGTTGTCATCCTGAACGGAGCACAGCGGAGCGAAGGATGACAAGACGCCACCCGCTGTTGGCGCATCATCCTCGCGAATCGCGACAGCCAATCACAAATCGTAAATAGTAAATCGTCAATTATGTAGGTGCAGGATCTTCGCGCCCTCGAAGCCGTTGAACTTCGTCGAGGAGGCGGTGCTGTAGGCCCCGATGTTCTCGGTGTAGAGGTAGTCGCCGATCTGGAGGTCGGCCGGCAGTTGCTCGGAGAGGCTGATCTTGTCGAAGCTGTCGCACGTCGGTCCGACGACGGCGCAGACCTCCGTCGAGCCGGACTTGAACGCCTGGAAGTTGGGGACCCAGTGGTCGTAGACGACGCCGGAGAACGTGTGATAGACGCCGTCGTTGATGTGGTAGAAGATCTTGCCGTCCCGGCGGGCTTTGCCGATGATCTCCGAGACGAGCACGGCGGCGGTGGCCACCATGAACCGTCCCGGCTCCGCGATGATCTCCACGTCCTCGGGGAAGAGTCTCGTGCACTCGGCTTCGATCAGCTCGCCAAGCTTGGCGAAGTGGGGCACGCGCGGATCATAGGGGACGGGAAAGCCGCCTCCGATATCGACGATCTTGACGGGATAGCCGCGTTTGCGGGCGTCGTGGAAGATCTGCGAGGCGATGTCGAGCGCCGCGGTGTAGTTGTCGAAGGTGGTGCACTGGCTGCCGACGTGGAAACTCAGGCCCTCGACCGTCAGGCCCAGGTCGGCCGCTCGCGCGATCAGGGCGCGGGCGTCGCCCGGTTCGGCCCCGAACTTGGAGCTCATCTCGACCTGCGAGCCGATGTCCGGGACCTTCAGACGCAGGACGACGCCGGCGGTGTCGCAATGCGACTGGATCTTCGTCAGCTCGTCGGTGTTGTCGAAGGTCACGAGGGGCTTGTACCGCCGGATCTTGCCGAGCGTGTCCCGGTCCTTGATCGTGTTCGAGAAGATGATCTTGTCCCAGATGTAAAAATCCTGGTCCTTCTCTTCGAAATGGCGGATGTACTCGTAGACCTGCATGAACTCGTTGTAGGAGGCCACGTCGAAGCTGGCGCCCTCGTCGAAGAGGGTCTTGACGATCTCCGGGTTGGAGTTGGCTTTGACCGCGTAGTACGCCTGGACCCGGGGCAGGTGCCGTTTGAACGTGCGATAGTTCTCCCGGATGAGGTCGTGATCGATGAGGAGCAGGGGAGTCCCGTGCTCCTTCACCAGCTTGAGGGCTTGTTCCTTCATTTCCTTTGCTTTCTGCAAAGAGTTTGAAGTGTAAAGTTTGAAGTGTGAAGCAAGAGAGCCGTCCTCGGACTCCACACTTCAAACTGGAAACTTGAAACTTCAAACTCCCAACTTCTTCATGAGTTTCTTGAGCTTCTCGACTTCTTTGTTGTTTTCGAGATAGGACTTGATGAGCTTCTCGTGCAGCTCCTGGCCGCGGTCGTAGAGCCGTTTGAGCTTCTTGGCCTTTGTGGTCTGGATCGCGTAGGCCACCATGATCGGCAGGGCCACCGTGACGTCGAGATAGGCGGTGACGGTTTCTTCGAGCTTCGTCGGGTCGATTTTGCCCCAGCTCGCGGCCTCGGACGGCGGCGCGCCGGAAAGGCCGCCGGTGTCGGGCCGGGCGTCGGTGACGTTGATGTCGTAGTCCTGGCCGACCTCCGGGATCATCAGGACCTCCTGGATCTGCGGCTCGGTCTGGAGCATGAAGTTCTTCGGGCTCCCCCCTCCGATGAGCAGGACGCCGGTCTTTCCCTTCTCGTAATTTTTGGCGTTCAGGATGATGGCGGTCGTGTCGTTGACGTCGATGCTCGGATTGATCTTGAGCTTGAAATGGTCCCGCAGACCCGCCGCCTCCGCCAGCAGCTCCAGGCCGGCCACGTTCATCCCGTGGGTCGAGTCGCCCGGCGACGACGTGAAGACGGGAATCCCGTTGCGATAGGCCGCCGCGAGGATGCTCACCTGGCCGATACCGTTCTTCCGCTCGCACTCGTCGAGGACCTTGCCGAGGTGGTGGTAGAACTCCCGCGTCCCCATCTCCTTCTGGAACTCGGGCCGGACCAGGATCTCCCGCAGCCGCCGGTCCGTCTCCATGAGCACGTCCTGGTAGTCGAACAGGATGTCGTAGATCCGCGTGACGCCCTTGTCCCGCAGGTCCGCGTCGTCCACGTTGTGGCTGCCCCGGAACATCGGCAGGTTGAACGCGAAGTGCAGGTCGTGGTACATGTTCGCGCCGGTGGCGACGATCCAGTCCACGAACCCGTGGTTCATCAGGGGGATGATTGCCGCCGGTCCGAGCCCCGCGGGCGTCAGCGCCCCGGCCAGGCTCATCCCGATCGTGACGTCCTCGTGTGAGTACCGGTCGCGCAGCAGGTGGCAGGCCGCCCGCAGCCGGCCGCCGTTATAGGCGTCCATGCAATCGACCAACTGTGCGATCGTCGTCGTGGCCGAAATCGGCGTCGGAAGGATCCGCTTGCCGCATAGGTACCGCATCTTCCCCGGACACTGTGACTTGTCTTTTGCCATGATCTCATCGATCCTTTCAACCATCCATCTGCGTCGTGTGGCGCAGGCGAACTCCTGCCCGCCGCACGAGGGGGCATTCTACCCGATCCGCCCGCCGGCGCGAAGCGGCAACCGTGGTTTTCTCTCCGGCGGCTGCGGACCGCGACTCGGGAATCACCGAGGGGCGCCGACAAACGCGAAACGACCCGATGGGGCTGCAGGCAGGAGGAAACGTTTCGCGGGAGCGGCAGGGCGAGCCTTGACTCCCGGCGTCCAACCCGCTACAATCATCCTCGGATTAGCTGATTCGCGGCCGCTTAGCGAGGATCGAGAGGCAATGCGAAAGACGATTCAGAGACCGGACCGGCGGAAATGTCCTTCCTTCAACCGAGAGGGACCATCGGCTCCGCATCCACTGTGGCCCAAAACGACGGTGACCGGCTCGGGCCACCTGCGGTTCCGGTACAAGCGGTCCTGCGAGTACGGCGACGAGTTCACCCTGTTCATCGACGGCTCATACCGGTTCGGATGCAACGGGGCCATCGACAATAGTTGGACCGAGTCGAGCGCCTGGTACATCACTGGCTCGGGCACGCACACGATCCGCTGGCGGTACAGCAAGAATGGCAGCGGCTCGGCGGGCGAGGACTGCGTCTGGGTGGATTACGTCCGCTGGTCGGGCACGATGCCCGATGCGGGGCCGTGGGGCCAGATCGAGTACGTCTACGACTGCTCCGGCCGCAGGATCGAGAAAAAGGTCGATGGGACGACGGAACTGAAGTTCCTCTACGACGGCGACCACATCATCGCGGAGTACGATGCGAACGACACCCTGCTCCGCAAGTACGTCCACGGCCCGTGCATCGATGAGCCGATCTGCATGATCGAGAGCAGCGGGACCTACGCCGGCACGCAGTACTACCACTACGACGCGTTGGGCAGCGTGGTGGCTCTGACGGACCCGAACGGCGACGTGGTCCAGCTCTACGAGTACAGCGTCTACGGCCAGGTGGCCGCCAGCGACGCGAACCACCCCAACCGCTTCATGTTCACCGGCCGCGAGTTTGACAAGGACACGGGGTTGTACTACTACCGCGCCCGGTACTACCATCCGGAGATTGGGAGATTCCTGCAGACCGATCCTGTGGATTATGGTGCAGGTATGAATTTGTATTGGTACTGCACAAACAACCCATTGAACATGCGAGATTCATTTGGGTCTTCTCCCTCTGATTCAAATACACCGACACCATGCGATTGCTCAGCAGAGGAGGAAGCCGTCGAGGAGGCAGAAGAAGCGGTGAACGCTGCTCGCGAAGCATATTTGGCCACAGTCAAAGCATTAAAGGATGCTGGAGACAACTGGAAGAAGCTCACGGAGATTGCGGGGCGTGCCTGGGAGGTAGTGGAGATGAGAGAGCGTGCGCTGAAGAGAGCGGTGGGGGCCCTTGCTGTGGCAACCGCCGTTGCGACGACGACTTGTGCCAAAGTACCGATCACAAGAACCGCGGAAGCCATACAGAAATGTGCACTTGCTATAGTAGCGGCTACCTACGCGGCGGGGGCACTACAGGACGCCGTAGTTGCCTTGCGTCACGCCCAGGATGACTATGCAGCGAAGGCCAAGGCAGCGCGGGCAGCATTTCAAGCGGTGCTGGCAGCCGCTCGCATGCGAGATGCGGCCTACGCTGCATATCAGGATGCTCAAGGCAAGTTGCTTATCGCTGAGGCCGCGCTTCTGGCGTGCCACTTGAGGTGCAACGCGGAGGCAGAATAGTGTGATACCAACGATACGGAGATGAACGTTCGTCTCTTCTCTGCCGGGCCAATTCACGGATCGCATGAGTTCTTCATCAAATAAACGCGTTAGACGATGGTGCGCCAGGAACGCAGTGGGTTTCGCCTCTTGCGTCGGTACTTGTGGGTCCGGCTTTGCGCACTATCTGCAATGGGAGAATATGAAGTAATGGCTGGTACTACACTCTATGGTATAGTATAATGTCAAAATAGTGTCGGAGGGTGAAGGTACCATCGTTGTCTGTGTGTCCGTGAATGGTTCGTCTGTAGTGTACGAGTGCCTGTCCATCGTGAATTGACTGCAATGGCATGCAAGAGGATGCATAGGAGAACGCTGTGAAGATTCGGCCCGTGTCCACACAGCCGGTGCCCGTGTTGGAGAGTGCTTGGCGCTATGGAGTATTACTCTGCATTCTTGCCCTGCTTGTATCGCACATTCGGTGGTATCTCAGCCTTCCTGCCTATTATGAGGGCGATCCCTACGCGATTGGTGTGGTTATCCTGTTGCTGCTGTTCAACCATCTGGCTTATGGGTTTCAATGGCGTCCGTGGATTGCTACTGCATTGTCCGTCGTGTCCATAGGCTGGAACCTTTTCACCTGCTTCTACATGCTATACTGGTCGCAAGTTCTGTACCCAGGGGGATAAGGGGAAAGGGGCAGGCTCTGGATATAGACTCCGCTGAAAAGCCCCGGAGAAGAGCCCGATCACTTGCGTTCTCGGGAACAAAGATAATGGGGACAGTCCCGAATGGCACTGCCGTCGGCTTGGGTAATGCAGACCCTCACCCGAGACAACGGCGGAAGGGTGAGAATTCCGGCTTTGTGTCCCTTCTTGCTCTGCGTTGGCAATTCGGTATTATGGATTTGGCCTTCCTTGGCCGATAGATTCTATGCCCTCCTTGGCTTGTTCTGCGAATCCAGGCCAGGGAGGGCATTATCATGACCAGCCTATCCACGCAACACACGGGGTTCAAGAGCGAGTTTTCCGTGATCGCCCAATCCTTTCTCGACACGCCAGGACTGCCGTTTGCCTGCGTGCTGGACGCCGAAGCGATTGAGCAGGTCTTCCGCGAAGAGAAAGCGCTCTTCGGACAGGACGACGTGTTCTCGACCCAGATTGTCCTGTGGGCCTTTCTGGCCCAGACGCTGCGAGACGGCAAGGGGGTCGCCTGCGCGGCCGCCGTGGCCGACATCGCGGCGTACCTGCTGCAAACCGGTCGGCGTCCTCCGTCCGGGGGCACGGGCGCCTTCTGCCGCGCCCGGACCAAGCTGAAGCTGACGGCGGTCCAGCGTCTGGTCCGGGAGGCCGCCGGTCAACTGGAGGACCAGGCCCCTCGATCCTGGTTGTGGAAAGGGCTGCACGCCAAACTCGTCGACGGCTTCACGTTCACGATGCCTGACACGCCGGAGAATCAAGCGGCGTTCCCGCAGATCGGCGCCCAGCGTCCGGGTGTGGGGTTGCCCCTTGCGAGGGTCTGCGCCGTGATCTCGCTGGCCACCGCCTGTGTTTGCGACTTGGCCATCGGGCCCTACGAGGGCAAAGAGACCGGCGAAACCGCGTTGCTCCGTGAACTGCTGGAAACCTTCGAAGACAACGATGTGGTCGTCTTCGACCGGTATTATGGCTCCTTCATGATGCTGGCCCTGTTGTCCCTTCGGGGACTGCACGTCTGTGTCCGGCTCCACCAACTGCGACACAGCGACTTTCGGCGGGGACGCCGACTGGGCCCGGGCGACCACTTGATTACGTGGACGCGTCCCGAGAGGCCACGGTGGATGTCCCCAGAACAATACGAGCGGATTCCCGAGACCCTCACGCTGCGCGAGGTGCGATTCGACGTGAAGGTCCCCGGACGCCGGACCGAAGCCCTCACGATCATCACGACCCTGACGGACCCGAAGGCGTACTCCTGCGAGGACCTCGCGGAACTGTACGGCTTTCGATGGAATGTGGAGCTGGATATTCGCCAGATCAAGCAGACGCTCCACCTGGACCACGTCCGCTGCAAGACGCCGGCGATGGTCCGACGGGAACTGTGGGTGACCCTGTTGGCCTACAACCTGATCCACAAGGTGATCGCCACGTCCGCCGTGGTGCATCGGAAACAGCCCCGTCAGTTGGGCTTCACCCTGGCCTGCCAGAGTATCCTGGCGTCCTGGATGATCCTCGCGGCGGGGTCCTGCCGTGACTCGCATGCGATGTACACGATGCTGTTGGCTCGCATCGCCGCCCACGAGGTGGCGAATCGGCCCGGCCGCATCGAGCCGCGGGTCCTCAAACGCCGCCGGCATCGCTATCCGCTGATGCAACGCCCACGCGAGCAACTACGAGCCGAACTGCAAAAGACGTAAATTCAGGCTACTGAAGGGCTTGCCGACGGCAGTGCCATTCGGGACAGCTACCGTTTGTGTGGTTGACACGGGGCGGAGTGAGGGTGTAAAGTGGCGTCATGCCCAGAATGGCCAGAGCTATCGCAGTGGGATGTGCCCACCACATCACGCAACGCGGGAATAACCGCGAGGCGGTCTTCATGGTCGATGACGACCGGCGGGTGTACTTGCAGATTCTCCAAGAGCAGGCGGGCAAGTGCAGATATTGGGGACCGTAACCGATTTCTATCGTCCATAATAGGTAGCTGTCCCTAATATCCAAGCGGAGAGAGGGGACAACCCGGGCAAGTCTCCGATATCTCCGCTGGTACCCCATCATGCGTCAAACGCACTCTTTCGTTCGATCACAAGGCTCTGTCAGCGAACAACTTGCGGTACGCTCGGACACGTATCCGGAAACCCTTTCCATTCCTTGAGAGTCAGCAGCGCGGAGGAACACGCCGAATCGTCACGGCGCATCGCTACTGTAGTTATAGACGCTTAACATCCTCTGTATGTTCCACAAGAAACCAAAATCCTGGCAGGAATTTCTTCGCCCCGTGGCGCGTGCCACGGACCACGGGCTGGGGTCGCGCGAATCCCTCTTTACACCCTGTCGGCGAGGTCCTACAATGAAATGGCAGACTCAGAACGAAGGAGCCCTGGCTGATGCCGAGACGCGCCGGGTTCCGCAAGCGGAAGTACTGGTTGGGAGAAAGTGAAATGCATAGGTGTAACCCCAATTGTTCCCGATGGAATCGGACCGCGTCCTGCGAGATCAAGTCCGCGACATTGCCGACGAGATCCAAAAAAAGCTTAAAATAAGGGCTGACCCCGCGAAGCGCCTTCGGACTGCATAAGCATTGTTTGGCAGAGAGGAAATGATAGCGTATGGAACTTGAAGAGTACATCAACCGTGTGCTTGACCAGCTGAAATGGTATGAGCGCAAGGCTTTGCTTGCCCGGCAGCGCCACGTCTTTCTAAAGTTGCTTAACTTGATTCTTTTGGCCGCTACCCCCATGGTTTTGATGAGGTCCTATCTGGTTCTGGACTCGCGGATAGGAGTCCTCATTGCCCTGTGTACGTCAATGGCGGCCTTCTTCATTTCAAGCTTTCGCGATTTGCAGCACTACGACTCGCAATGGGAGCAGTACCGACTGGCGGCCGAACAGTTGCGCAAGGAACTGACGATGTTCACCATGCAAGCCGGTGAATACGGTGCCATCGGGGAGGGGAAGGAAAGGCGCGATCTTTTCATTCAACGCGTCGAAAGTCTCGTTAGCCGCGAGAACTCTCTCTGGTGGGTGGGAGAGAAGAAGGAGCCAAGTCATGTCTAATCCTGCGCCTCCTTCCGATCCTATGGCCGAACGCCGCTCTGCCATCTTAAATGACATCCGAGGCAATCGATTGGCTTGGCGCTGGACCGAGATCCCTCAAATCATAATCCTCTTCACTCTTGTTGCCGCACTCCTAGTTGTTACGGGATTTGGGCTCTACACGGCAATCTCGATGATGAAAGCAGGTGTCAAGACTGAGGACCTTGGTAAGATCATTCAGGTGTTTGTGACCGGAAGTTCCAGTCTCTTGGGGTTCGTCGTGTTCAAACTCATGGCCATGTTGGGCACGAAATCCAAAGCATATCTGAAGGTTGAGCGTCGGTTTACTAGCGACATCAACCTCGTCCAGTTGACAGAAGACCGGGCAGCACTACAGGAGTTCCTGAAGGGTTACTATAACATCAAGGACTGAGATGCCGGGGGGCGACAAGGAAGGGTAGTGACTTCGAGGGTCAGCCCTTATTTTACGATTCCGCTGAAAAACCCCTCGGATGATATATAGATTATCCTTGTCTTCTATTGGCGTATCGGGTATTCTTGGGGGTACGATATCACCTTGTCATGGAGGACCCGATGACTCTTTCCCGCCGCGACC
>JBDKRX010000250.1:0-6742 GCA_039683175.1 Phycisphaerales bacterium | reverse complement strand
CTGGCCTTGACGCTGTTGAAACAGGAAACGACCGCGAAGGTCGGGATCAAGGCCAAACGACTCCTCGCCGGCTGGGACGAAAAATACCTCCTCCGAGTCCTCCGAGTTTAGATGCGTTTGCCCTGGGATCTATTGGGGAAACACCGTGGACGTGAGGGGGAATTCCAGGGTTTGCCGCCCGAGACGCAGAATGGGAAACAGGGAGATACCTGCAGGTTGTGTGGTGAGACTTCCGTGTGCTCTGTCTGACGGCAGGAAGGACGGCAAGCCCGCCCCGTGGGATACCCAGGAGGCTTTGCGATCCGCACCATGCTTGCGGAGGCCCGGAGCGACTAAGATCGGACGGTGACGCCGAGCAGAAACAGAAGCATTACGAACAGAGTAAGGAGCATCTCATTCATAGCTTTTACCACCCCAAGAAACCATGGTGCCATTCTATCACAGTGGTCGTTGGCGGTCAAGAGGGTATTGGCGACCGATCCGGTAGAAAGTTGTGGGAATCGCGGTCATTCCGCCATTCGAGGATGCTGGAAGAGGCTTTTTGGGACTCTGCGCACAAAATCTTTTTGTGTAATTGTTGCGGATGTCCCATGAAGCTCGCGCACCACTGCTGCGCGGCGAGTCATGGAACGACGCATCCGAATACCCGTGCGTATGGCCGGTCCGTCCGCGGGCAAAGTAATCTTGCCGCAAATTCGCCGGGCGGGTACATTCGCGGTGTGGCCGTGTGCAGGGCCCAGTTGTTGTATGATCTCGAAAGGTGGAACAGATGCACAGCAAACGCATTCGAGCTTCGGCGCTCCGAGTTGTTCTCCGCAGTCTCGCGATGTTTCTTCTGGTTGGACCGGCGTGCGGCCGATCCGACGGGCCACCCCAGGAGGCCCGCCGCGGCGGCAAGCCGTGGACGCGAATCGAGCCGGTCGGTCGATGGTCGTTCGTGGGGGACGTCGCCGAAGATCAGGATCTGAGTGGTTTGGCGTGCATCTCTGAACGCTTCGGCCTTGTCGGGGCAGACGAATCCCGCGACGTGCAGGTGGTCGAGCTGTCACGCCAGGCCAAAACGCTACGGATCGTGCAGACGATTCCATTGGCCTACTCGGGGGATGAAATCGACACGGAAGCCATCGCAGCCGAAGGGGACTGTTACTACATCATTGGCTCGCACGGGATCTCGAAAAAAGAGGGTTTGCCCCAGGGCAACCGCTACAGCATTTTTCGCCTGAAGGTGGACCCCGCCACGGGACTGCCGGTCCGGCCGCTCTCGGTGGACAAGGCGAGTCTCGCCGGTGTGTTGCGTGCGAACCCGGTCCTCGGTGAGTATTTCGGCAAGCCCCTCCAGCAGAGGGGGGTGAACATCGAGGGATTGGCAGTTCGAGAGGGACGGTTGTTCGTTGGCGTGCGAGGCCCCAATCTACAAGGGAACGCCTTTGTCCTGGAGGTCCGGGCGGACGACGTGTTCAGCGGTAATCCCCAGGCGCATCATGTACTCCACAGGCTGCAATTGGGCCCTGGGTACGGCATTCGCGAGATCGTCGCCGCCAAATCGGACTTCCTGATTATTGCGGGCAATTCGGCCTCCGAGCCCTCGGAGAAGTACGCGCAATCCATGGATTACGACGAGAATCGCGAGTTTCTTCTTTTCTCCTGGAATGGTCCGGGTTCGGATGTGCACAAGATCGGCGTCATCCCCGAGGTTCGGGGCAAGGCGGAGGCGATGACGATCCTGGAGGAGACCGAGGACCATGTCACGGTCCTGATGTTCTTCGACGGCCCCAGGCAGGGGCGGCCCACCGAGTATCAGATTTATTAGCTCTCCTATATCTCCTGGAGGTGAATCAATGAGATTGACCCGATTGCTGCCGAGTGTGGTTGTGGCCATGGCGTGTGTGGGTGGGATGCATGCGAAGGGGATTTCGGCATCGTCGTCCGACTTGCTCCGGATGGAGAATCCGTTCATCGTCGTGGAGTTCGACGCACCGACGATGTCATTCTCTGCGGTCTCCAAAGACTCCGGCTTGATGTTCGTGGAGCGAGGGACCCTCGCGAGCCGGGAGGGACAGGTGCGCCGTCTCATTGTCCGCCATCCCACGTGGGGGGATGGCGAGGCGATAGAGGCAAGCTCCCTCGCCGGAACGGTCGATCGCCTGATGCTCTTTCCGGGATTGCCGTTTGTGGTCTTTGAGAGTACCCAGGCCAACGGCACGGATGCCGATGTCACGCTGGGCAGCATCCATCCGGTGAACCTGGTCCTGGGGGCAACGAAGGAGGCGACCGGCCTGCGCGCGTTGGGGACGGCCGGTCTGACGGGCGTGGGACGCGATTTCAACCCGGGGAGTTACTCGTTCCTGGCGGTGGCCGATCCCGAGAGCCGTGCCGGATTCGTCGCCGGATGGGTCACGCACGAGCGGGGCAGCGGCCTGCTGTTCTCGGATATCCAGGAAGGCAGGGTGGTTGTGGATGCCCGGCTCGATTACGGGCGGCTCCTGCTCAAGCCCGGCAAGAGCGTGGCCCCGGAGATCCTGTTGATCGGATACTTCGCCGATGCCCGCCTGGGTCTGGAGGCCTATGCCGACGCGGTTGCTCGACATTACAGGGTCCAGTTGCCGCCGCAGCCGACCGTCTACTGTATCTGGTATCACGCCGGAGCTTCCAACGAGAAGGACTTGCTGGCCAGCGCTGCATTTGCGAAGGAGCATCTTGTTCCATTCGGATTCTCCGTGATGCAGATCGACGACGGCTGGCAGGCGGGCGCGATGGGCAACGGGCCCCGAAAAGACTTCACCACGCACCGATCCGATGGCCCATATCCGTCGGGGATGCGTCAGACCGCCGAGAAGATCGGGCAACTCGGCCTGACGCCGGGGATCTGGTTCATGCCGTTCGCCGGGACGTGGAACGATCCGTTCTTCGCGGACAAACAGCACCTGTTCGCGACGAAAGACGGCAAGCCGTTCGAGGTGTTCTGGGGCGGGACCTGCTTCGATGTCACGAACCCCGGGGCGCGGGAGTATATCCGTTCGGTTGCAGCCCGGGTCGGTCGGGACTGGGGCTACAAGTACTTCAAGCTCGACGGATTGTGGACGGGTATGGCCGCCGACATTCTCTACGTCAACACGGGCTACAAAGACGACCGGCTTGGCGAGGCCGTGCTGCACGATCCCGAGAAGACGCACGTCGAAGCGTATCGCGACGGTCTGAAGATCGTCCGTGAGGCCGCCGGCGACGACGTCTTTTTGCTCGGGTGCAACGTCGCCCAAAATATGCGGACGCTGGGCGGCTCGTTCGGCCTGCTCGACGCGATGCGGATCGGGCCGGACAACGGGCGCAAGTGGCCGGACATGTGCCGGGGTCCGTTCAGCGGCAGCAATCTCTACTTCCTGCACGGCCGCGTCTGGTACAACGACCCCGATCCGGTCTACGTCCGCGAGGACAGTCCGCTGGATCATGTTCGCGCTCTGGTTTCCTGGGTGACTCTGACCGGCCAACTGAACGCCAGCAGCGAGGACTACAGAGCCCTCTCGGCGGACCGCCTTCACCTGTTGCAGCGTTCGATGCCCGCGCATGGTCTCAAGCCACGCCCGGTGGATTTGTTCGAGGAGAAGATCGCGAGGATCTGGCTGCTGACGGATGACCGTCGCGAGCCAAGACGCGACGTCGTCGGCCTGTTCAACTGGGAAGAGAAGGAGCCGGCGCACATTGCCTGCTCCGCTGAGCGAATCGGCCTGCCCCCCGCGAGCCGATATGTGCGTTTCGACTACTGGGCGGACGAGTTCCTCGATCCGTTCGGCGATGTGCTGGAGTGCGATCTGCTGCCGGCAAGCTGTCGCATCATAGCGGTCCGCCCGATTTCATCACAGCCGCAGGTGCTCAGTACGTCCCGACACATCACGCAAGGCGTCGTCGATCTTCTACAAGAGACATGGGACAACGATGCCCAGACCTTGCGAGGCACAAGCCACGTGGTCGCAAACGACCCGTATGAACTGCGGATTGCCGCGATGGGCCAGAATGGTCCGTGGCGCGTCGGTGACCTCGCGGTGTCGTCGGTCGATTCACAGGAAGGGGCTTCGATTCAGCTCGTCAGCCAGGAAGATTGGCGGATCAGGGTCCGCATCGATACACCGAGGAGCCAGGACGTTCGCTGGTCCATTCGATTTGCCCCGGCGCGTTGACCCGTCAAGTCACGCAGACGGCGCAATTGCAGGATGGATAGGGTAGGGTGCGTACTACGCGCCATTCTTCTGTGCCTCAGAACGTGTATGACAAGTAGTACGGGCATCTTGCCCGTGAGTATCACGGGCGTCCCACCCGTAGGATAAGACAGTCTTGGCAGGGCCAGGATGGCCCTGCGACTCATTGGCAAGATGACCATGCTACGACGACTTGCCTGTTCGCACACGTTCTCAGAGGACAGTTGGCTTGGGGTACCACGCCCAAGCTCGTTTGAGCGTGCGCAGGTGCCGTATTCTGCTGCCCCGAAGAACACACGGGCAAACCAGTCTGTCCGTGCCACCCAATCCGCAGGGTGCGTATCACGCACCGTCTTCCGTGCATCCGAAGGCTGAGCGGTGCGTAGTACGCACCCTACGTACTACTTGTCGGCGGGGTGGCTGTCCTGCGTCTTCTCGCGGCGTGCGAGAACGTGCCTTCTCAGCCAGCCGGGCCGATTGGTTGTGATGCCGTCGACGCCCAGGCTGTGCAGACGCGATGCGTCGGCTCCCGTGTCCACGGTCCAGGCGTAGAGTCTCAGGCCGGCCCTCCGTGCCGCTCGGGCAAAACGCCACGTGACGGCCGACCAGTGTACGTTCACCCCGTCGAGTCCGTTGGCCTTGGCTTTCTTCGCGAGCCCGCCCGGCGGCCACCATGCCTTCTTGTCGCAGAGCCAGTGGGCGGGGACATCCGGCAGGACTTGTTTCGCGGCCTTCAGTATCTCTATGTCGAACCCGATGAGTGCGACCTGCGACCGCTTGCCGCTGAGGGTGAGGACCTCGTTGAGGACAGGCAGGATCTCCAGGCCGCACTTGATCTCGATGAACAGTTGCCGGCCGGGCGGGATGGTGTCGAGGACCTCCTCCAGGAAGGGAATGGTCTCGCCTGCGAAATCCTCGTGCTTGTGGCTGCCGACGTCCAGTCGGCGCAGACGCCGGGAATGTGTCGTCGCAATCTCCAGGTCCGTGCCCGCGGTCCGCTGGGTCGTCGAGTCGTGCATGGCGACGATCCGGCGGTCCTTCGTCAGGTGTACGTCCACCTCGACGATATCGGCCCCATGCTCCCAGGCCAGGTTCACCGAGGCCAGCGTGTTCTCCGGTGCCAGGTGCGAGGCCCCGCGATGGGCGATCACCTTCACCCGCCGGCGCAGATGGAATCGGCGAGATCGCCCAGGTATGAACCGGCTGCACACCACCAGCCAGCGAGCGTACACTCGCGTCAGAAACATCTTGCACTGCGCGATGATTCCATGCTTCATGTGAGTTCCGTGGCCGCGAAAACCGTCATCAGCCGTGGATTCATTCTACCAAATCCGGGCGGATCACGGAGGCACAATCTATCAGGCCCGGTGGCCCCTCTCTTGTCGTCCTGAGCGTAGCGAAGAGCCCGTCCTGAGTCCTCGAAGGAACCTGGGCATCGGAGAAGATGTTTCATCCGCAATCGAGACCAACCTCTCGTTCTCAAGCCAGATGCTTCGCGCTGCTCAGCATGACAAGTGCGAAATTCACCGGAAAGCGCTTGTTCCTCCCCCGGCGTGAGTGGTACAATACAAGAAATAGAAAACCGAGAGCCGAAGGCGGGCCAGATATCTTTTATAGTCCGGCCGTCATTATATTTCGTCGTCTTCGCAGCACCTTTCATACTCGCCTGCCTTCGACCGACACGCACGTGTCTTGTGCGACGGGTTCGTCGCATGCGGTCATTATTCATTCATCCAAAGGAGCGGAGTATGAAGGCGAACGCAATGACATTCAGCCTCGCGGCAATCCTCTGCCTGCTCATGGCGTGCAGCGCATGGGGCAGGGTGATCTACGTCGATGACGATGCCCCAACAGGAGGCAATGGCACGTCCTGGACCACGGCCTATCGATTCCTCCTGGATGCCTTGACCGACGCCGAGGCTACGGGCGAGGCCGTTGAGGTTCGAGTGGCCCAGGGGACCTATACGCCGGATCGAAGCGCTGCCAAGCCTCAGGGGGGTACTGGCGCCGGTGCCAGATACTTCCTGCTGACGGATGGCGTGAGTCTACTGGGTGGTTATGCTGGCTTGGCCGGCGAGGACCCCAATGCGAGGGATATTCGCTCGTACCAGACAGTTTTGAGCGGGGATTTGCTTGGAAACGATGCTCCTGTGACCGACGCGAGCATGTTGACGAACGAACCCACGCGCGACGACAATTCGGAGGTGATAATGCTTGACTGTGGCGAAGTCCGACTGGAGGGATGCACGATCACCGGTGGCGGCTATGGGGGACTGCATGTTACAAGGATGCCATCGTCGCCAGATTCCACCGTGAGGATCAGCGACTGCACGTTGAAGGGCAACCGCTACCCTCTTTCGGAGTGGGTGGCCGCGGGTGCAGCGAACGTGTCGGCATTCGTGGATGTGGTTTTCGAACGATGCTCGTTCGTTGGTAACGCAGGATTCTTCGGTGCTATGTGCGGCGTGGGATACGGACATGAAATCGTCCTGGACGACTGTGAATTCACGCGGAACTACGCGTGGGGGCTGGGCGGTGGCGCGGCGGACCTC
>JBDKRX010000249.1:0-10490 GCA_039683175.1 Phycisphaerales bacterium | reverse complement strand
TCGGGAATTCGTCCTGGATCAGGAATCCTTCCTCGTCGGCAATGTCGTACCAGATCTCCGGCGGGAATCCGATGCAGTAGCGAATCGAGTTCCAGTGCATACCCTTGAACTTCTGATGGAGCCGCCGGACCCACTCGGCCCGCCAGGGCCTGTCTGCTCGCTCGGCGTCCTCGAAGAACCGGTACGCACAGACGTTCGTGCCCCGCATGAAGTAGGGCTTGCCGTTCAGGACCGCCCGGCCCGTCTGGCGGTCGAATCGGAACGAACGCATGCCGAACCGAGTCTCAGCCGTATCCTCGCCCGTGCTGATCTTCAGCTTATAGAGGAACGGGTCCTCGGGAGTCCACAACCGGCAGGATTGCAGGGGAACCACGATGTCCACCTTGGTGACACAATCGCCTCCGACCGGGACATTCGTCTGCCGGACCTTGCCGACCACTGCGCCGCTCTTCGCCTCGCGGACCTCGCACGTTACAGAACAGGAGGCAGCGGCGGACGATTGCAGCTCGGCGACGACGCGTACGCTCCGCGAGTCGATATCCGGCACGGCCTGAATGTTCACGATGTGGGGCTCCCCCGACAGGATCAGCTCGACGGAATCGTAGATGCCGGGGATATAGAGGTACTTCTCGAAGTCCCAGCCGCTTGGCTGGCCGGCAGGCAAACACCCGCGATCCGCGCCAACGCGGATGACCAGCTCATTCGATTGACCCGAACCCTTCAAATAGGGCTTCACATCCATCAACGCGGGCGTAAAGCACGGCAGATGCTCGCCGACGACCCGGCCGTTGAGCCAGACCTGTGTGCCGTATCGGGCCTTGTGGATTTTCAGGATGGCAACGGGCGGGACCTCTCCATCCACGGTAAATGTCCGGCGATACCAGAAGGCCTGTCGCCTGTCGCTCTTCTTGCCGACCTCGGCAAAGGCCGGCTCGGCCATATCGATCAGACCCGGTACAGGAACCTCGTGTTC
Source organism: Phycisphaerales bacterium (assembly GCA_039683175.1). Lineage (GTDB taxonomy): Bacteria > Planctomycetota > Phycisphaerae > Sedimentisphaerales > Anaerobacaceae > PLanc-01. The sequence goes on along the minus strand of JBDKRX010000249.1, from coordinate 9,517 downwards.
GAACCGCTCCGGGACCGCCTCCATCGTCCCTTCGGCCACCTGCCACATCCCGTTCAGATCGATCACGTTCCGCGGGCTGATCTCATCGGCACAGACAGGCCCACTGCAAACCATCGCCACGCATGCTCCGACAACAAGCACAACCAAAGTCCTCATGACCGGCTCCTATATCCACCCAACCTGCATATGGCACACGGGCATGATAGCATCTTCCCGCGCCACATACCACCGATTCGGCACATCCAATCCCGTTGCCCCGGAATACCCTTGCAGGCCGAGGTCTCGTGACAATACAATGAGTCCGGCATCGCAGTGGAATCCCAGGGCGATGCAGGGGGTCCCGATCGAGCCGGCGTATGTCGGCCGGGAGAAGACAGCAGCGTGTGCTCAGCACCCCGTTTCAAATGACAAGAGGATTGATTCATGTGCGATCGTCAGACATCCGACAGGCAGGTTATCCCAACGATCAGGACACAGAGGTTCTCCGTCGCCCAGTGCGCCATCCTGGCAATGGCCGCCGGACTTCTGTGCTTCGGCCTATCGACCGGCGATTCGGCGGTCGGCGCTGAGAGCGGCGTGCAGCAGGCCGGTTCGGACAACTACGAGAAGATGTGGAAACAGACGTTCTCCGAAGAGCAATGGCTCCAGATGCTGCGCCAGCGAGTTCACCAACCGATGGCCGTCTGGTACAGCGTCGGAACGGGCATCATCGAGGCGGATGGCACGAGTTTCTCCTCCTCCGGCTTGAACTTCGAAAACAGCCGGTCCCGGGTGCTCGAGAAGCAACTGGAGGAAAACGGACTCATGGCAAAGCACCCGCTCGCCTTCCTCCCCCTCTTCAACGACCAGGACCCCGAAACCGTGCTGACCGGCGCCGCGGCCTACACACTGGCTCGATTCTATGGGGACGTCAAGCCGCAGGACCTCGACAAGGCCATCGGGGCCCAGGTCGCTGCGGCGGTCCGGGAGAAGCTCCTGCCCCATCGCGACGTCCGAGTCCGGGCGGCCGCGATTGCCCTCCTCGGCGAGGCCGAGTGGATACTGCCCGAGGACATCGCCAAGGGACTGGACGACCAGACCAACGAGATTCGCATCATAACCGTGTCCCAGGCCGGCACGGCAAGGGACCGCTGGAGCTGGGAGTCCGATCCGGACAACACGGACGAGCCGAACACGCCCGACCGGCTCACGCGGGACCAGTTCCGCCAGCGCGACGCACAACTGGCGGAGATCCTTCTGACCCATCTGAACGACACACACTACTACATCCGCGAAAACGCCGCGGACATTCTCCGCTGGAGCTTCCTGCGGCGCGTCAGCGAGTGGCAGGAGGAGAACCCCGGCAAGAAACCGATTGAGAGGCCCCGGGATTTCGACTGGGTCCGATCCGAATGGCAGAGGCGCGTCACAACCCAGAAGGTATGGACGAACTGGTGGAAGCAGAACGGCGACCCCAAGCCCAAGACCCCCTGACCTGAGCATCTTTGCAGAAGCCCCCGTTGCCGGACCCTTCTTGGAGGAGTATCATCCCGATCCGACAATGTTCCCTTCGCCTGGGGCTCCGTGCGTGGCGATTCAGTGAAGACTCCCGGTGGGTAGAAGCAGTAACGAAGGAGATAGTCATGCTATATTACGATTGGCGATTTGCCGAACGCATCCAGTGCAGCATCGAGGAGAAGAGGGAATGTTTCGACCTGATTCTCAAGCTCAGGAAGTACGCGTCGATCATACGACAAGAAGGGTTCCTGGCCCTGGAGGAAGAACTCAAGCACGTGGATGACGAGTTCCTGGCGATCAGCATTCAGATGGGGATCGATGGCGTGAACCCGGAACTCTTCCGGGAGATCCAGGAGCGTCGCATCCTCGTGGACAACTGCGCCGGCAAGGAGCTGCTCCGGCGAGTCATCATCACCGAAGCGATGGCCTCTATCCTCAGCCAGGACACCTTCCTGGCCTTCCACTACAAGCTCCTTTCCTATCTGGGGGAACACGGGTACAAATGGGCCAAGGAGCAAAAACTGGACCTGATCGGCAAGGGCCGCTGAGAGCCCCGGCCTCCCTGGATTCTTCCCCTTCACTTCTCATCCCGCAGAACAATCTGGCCGTTCGCTTCGATTGTGATCGGCAGGATGGCCGGCTTCTCGAAGACCGGCCCGTTGAAGATCGTCGACCACCATTTGCCCGCCTTGTCCTGGAAGAACATGTTGTGACCGCCGTGCGGGATGGCCGGATAGCGGGCGCTGTACGGACCGTAGAGGCTCTTCGAAGTCGCGGCCCAGCACGTGTACTTGCCCTCGTATGCGTCCGAGCCGGTCAGAAGATATGTGTCCCCGATCTTCAGGAGAAACACCCCTTCGTAGCCGATATGGTCGAACGAGTTCGGGCCATGAATCTTCGGGCACAAATCGGAATGATGCGTCGGATCGGGGTCCGGAACTGCGATCTTGAGTTTGCGCGGCGGTTCGGCCGGCCCGCTCAGGTCGGGTTTCATCCTGCGAATCTTGCCGCAATGCCAGACGAAGTAGACCGAGCCGTCGCTGTCCTCGAACAGCGAGGCGTCGATCTCGTCGCCCAATCGTTCGTTCGGCGAGACATCGACATACGGCCCCTCGGGCCTGCCGGTCGCGCTCCTGAGCAAGCCGGAGCCGGAGTCCTTGAACTCGCCCGTGTAGGTCGGCATGCTGTACGCAAGCCAGAACGTGCCCTTCTTGTAATGCACCTCCGGCGCCCAGAGCGGACAGCCTTTGGCCTTGTAGTGCTGATGCCAGGGACTGTCGCCGTAGCGCCACTCGAAGTCGACCTTCTCCCACTGCACCAGGTCCTGCGATTTCCACAGGCGGATGCAGTTCTGTCCCGACGTCGTGCCGGTGAGGTAATACGTGCCGTCGGGTCCGAAGCAGATCGAGGGATCGCGCACATACTCGTCGAACAGCAAGCGAACGGCCTTGTCCAGATTCCTCATCGACTCCGACATCTTCAGCGCGGGCGACGCGCCGCCGGCTTGGTCGCCCACCGCAGAATTCGCACCCAACCCCGCCACCGCCAACGCGGTTCCACAACCCACTTTCAACGCCTCACGTCGATTCATCCTGTTGGCTCTCATAATCCTGACTCACAGCATAGGATGCGCAACCGAGAACACCCACCGGTCATCGAGACGTGCCGGGCGCTACTGGTTATAGGGCTCGATCGACGTCCATTCCGACGAGGGCGGGACGGAATCGTCCTGGGAAAGGATATCGCCGCCCTTGTTCATGAAGTGGTACTTGTCCGTGGGCAGGTTGTAGCGGTTGCCGTCGGTTCCCTTGTAGTCGTAATAGTCACCGGAGAGATACCCCCCGTCGCGGGCCAGCTCGTGGTTCGTTTGCGCACGCGCGGCGGCAATCTCATTGCGCACCCTGTTCGCATAGGCATCCGCCTGCGCCAGTGAGATGTTCACCTTGTCGCGCAGTTGGATCAGGGCGATCGACCAATAGGGATTCGTCTGCACGCTCAGGGCGATCGTTGTGAAGATCGGGAGCTGGGCCTCGAATTGATCACGCGGCGCGCGGACGCTGAAATTCATCCTCGGCCACCACATCACCATCCCGGCGGTCTGGATGTACTGCAGGATGCATGTGAACTGCTCGCGGCAGGCGACGCCGCCCTCGGTGTACTCGATCGCGACCATGCCGGCCTTGAAGGTCAGGCTGGTATCCGTTGCCGCAGTCCCCAGCAGCGAGCTGAGCTGCCGGCTCTCCGAATCGTACTTCGCGGCCAGTTCGTCCAGAGGCTCCTGCTTGACGACCCGTACGTCGGCCGCCTGCACGCCACGCTGGCGAGGAATGACGAACAGCGTGATGTACTGCTCCGGCGTCAGCGCCGTGCAGACGGTCATGCCGTTGTAGTTCTGGCCGGGCTGGAACAGGCTGCTGGTCTGCACCCAGTACTCCACCGGGTACTGCCGGAAGACGGATCGGCCGTCGGGCGAGGTGATCGCATAGTCCGACTTCACGGGATTCTGCAGATCCGTCCGGCTGAGCATGGAGGCCGGCTTCTCGTTCGCGATCCACCGGAAGCCGCCGGTGAATTGCCATCCCTTGGGGACGAGGATCCGGAAACCTTCGAGCCACTGTCCCGTCTGCGGATCCCGCAGGCCGCCCTGGTCGATGTAGCGATGGACGCCGTACGTGACGGGGACGCCGCCCGTCTTGCCCGCAGGCTTGTTCTGCAGATCGGTCGAGACCGTCGGCGCCGGAGAATTCTGCGGCGCGGGTCCGGCCGACGCCTCCTCCATCGCCAGGGTGTTCTTCGTATCCACTTTCACCTCAACATGGACATCCGCGTCGTCCTGACCTTTGGCGATCATGGAGATGTCGCCCTGGGACACGGTGTCCATCGTCAGCACGCGACCGCTGGCGATGTCCACCGTCAGCGTCACGTCATCCTTCACCGCCAGCTTGGTCACAGTCACTCTCTGCCCCTGCACCGTCACCTCCCTGGGCCGGGACAGTCCGTGCACCCCTGTCGCCCCGATGATGAACCTGCCGCCCTGGAGGGCTTTTGCGACACAATCGAATCGGGTCCGAATCTCCCCGACGACCGGCAGTTCCACCCGCAACCCGGCCTGCCATCGGTCCCCGGGCGCAACGGCGCTACGCGGCAGGATCGACTCCATCGTGCGGAACTGCCGCTCGATCAACTTGTCGCCGAAAGCGCTATGCTCGGCGACCGCCATCCTCTGCTCGTCGGTTTGTGCCGCATCAGAGATCTCCGACAGGACTGGGTCCAGACCCACCACTTCCACGAGGGCATCATCCGCATCGAAGGCAACCTGCACGTCCGCCGCCATGATCGGCCGGTAGACGAATGCCAGCGCAGCCTGCCCGCGATCCGGCTGAGCGCTGTTCCAGAGTTCCTGTCCATCGCTCTTCTCCTGGACTTCCGTGAGCCTGAGAATGGCCTTCTTATCCCCCTGCTCATCCGGCGCCGTCACCGTGAACGTCCAGGTCATCCGGTCCTCATCGTGGGACTTCTCCTCCTGGCCCTCGATGATCGTGCTGCCCTGGGAAACCGACGTCTGCGTCAGCCGATACACGCCGGGCGGGTACTTGAGACGGACGTTCTGCCTGGGTCCCGTCTGGCCCAAGCCGGGAACGACAGACCCCGGCAGACAGATCATCAGGGTAATGGAAGCGATTGCCAGTCGTCGTGATGCACTCACAGTGTCCTCTCTTTCAGTATTGACTCCGTACTATTGGTCCGGCCTCAAGGGGCCCCACTCCTTCGTCACAGGCTCATCCGCAGCGTTTTCCTGGGAGCATTATGGCAGGGACAAGGACGAGGGACAAGGGAAAACCGCCAGGGAGAACGACGACCGGCCTGCACGCTCCCCTTGAAGTCTTCCATGCCAAACCGTCGGGGACAGCCCTTGTCGTGAATCCTCCTCCTGGCTGCACTGAAGGAGCTGCGGCGGAGGATAGAGCTCGGGTGGGAACCAACCCGAGCGCCGCTGCCGCCCAGGGACGGGGGCGACGTTATGCATATGTCCCGTCGCTTTGGACGGGGTCAACTACCGTTTTCTGAGACGATATGAGCTTCTGGCAGGCACATCCGAAGCGGCCGTGCGGAGAGCGTGTTTCGCGTTACGGCCTGGGTCCGATGAGCTCGATGGTGTTGCCGTCGGGGTCCTTGACGAGGACCAGGTGGCTGTCGCCGCCGAGATGGTAGGCCGGTTTGACGGGCGAGACGCCGTTCTGCTGGAGCCGATCCAGGGCCTTGTTCAGGTCCGCGACGAAGACCGTCAGGTAGCGGAATCCGAGGCTCGATCCGATGTACTGATTGCCCACCGGCTTGGAGCCTGCGATGGACATGATCTTGAGCTTCGTCGCCGAGGGATCGTCGCCCAAGGCGAAGACCTGGACCTTGAAGGGCGTGCTGTCGGTCAGGCCGGTGTCGCCGGCCATTTGCCCGGAGACGTCGAACTCGCCCACTTTCGTGAAGCCCAGCGCCCGCGTGTAGAACGTCACGGCCTTCTCCACGTCGCTGACCACGATGCCCAGATCGATGGTCGTCCGGGAGAACTGGGCCTTTTCCGGCTGCTTCTGGGCTGCCGAAACCGCGAGAACTCCCGCGAAGGCCACTGCTGCAATCAACAGAACGGTTCGATTCTTCATCGTTGCTCTCCTTCTGAGTTGTCCGACGTTTCCCGATTGATGATGACCGACTCAGCGGCCACCCTTCTCGAACACCAGTATGACACCCGGTCAGCAGATGTGCAAGGCCGACGACCTCCGCCTTCCTCGGCGGCTTGACGAGACAACAACGCGAGGATGATCCGCTGCCTTCGCCTTGCCCAACATGTGCGGACCCATATAGGGAGATTTCCCGCTTTCCGCCAGTAGCATGGCAGGAGAGTTGCACGACACGCTAATACAGGTGTTTGGGATCCTTCTGGATCAGTTTGATCTGCGGGAATCCACATGGGGTCCTTTTCGTGATCGCTTGCACAGGAGAAGAGACGGGGGTATTCTCGACCGTGCCGTTGCGGAGGATAAGGCTCTGCTGAGAAGCAACCTGAGCGCCGCAGCGGTCCAGTGGCATGGCTACGCCGCTTGTCCGCTGCGTAGCTCTCTTGTCTATACGATGCTATTGGTCCAAAGCGAAAAACCTCAGGGGTCTGGGGATAGGTCCCCAAGAACCACCGAAGTACGCAAGAACCGGATGAACCTCATACGGCAGAGCCGACGGAATGTCAGACAAGTAGAACGCTAACGGATATCGTTAAGGGACGATTGGACATGAAGGCATTGAACGCGAGTCTCTTGTTGGTGATGGCTGTCCTTGCTCCCGCCCGCGCGGGGAATCCACTCTTCGAGGGCTGGTATGCGGACCCGGAAGGCACGATCATCGGCGATGAGTACTGGGTCTTCCCGACGTATTCCGCCCCCTACGACCGGCAACTCCACTTCGACGCATTCTCTTCGAAGGACCTCGTGACCTGGACCCAGCACGAGCGGATCATCAGCAACCAGGACATCTCCTGGCTGCGTCGGGCCCTCTGGGCGCCGGCGATCGTGCAAAAGGACGGCAAATTCTACCTGTTCTTCGGAGCCAACGACGTGCACGAAGGCGAGATTGGCGGCATCGGCGTCGCAGTCGCCGACCGGCCGGACGGCCCGTACAAGGACCTGCTGGGCAAGCCGCTGATCGGCACAATTCACAACGGCGCTCAGCCTATCGATCAGTTCGTATTCCTGGACAAGGACGGCCAGTACTACATGATCTACGGCGGCTGGTCCCACTGCAATATCGCCAGGCTCAAGGGCGACTTCACCGGGTTCGTCCCGTTCGACGACGGCACGATCTTCAAGGAGATCACGCCCCAAGGCTACGTGGAAGGGCCGGTCATGTTTCTGCGGGACGGCAAGTACTACTTCATGTGGTCGGAAGGCGGCTGGGGAGGACCCCATTACAGCGTTGCCTACGCCATGGCGGATTCAGTGCTCGGGCCGTTCAAGAGGATCGGCAAGGTCTTGCAGCAGGACCCGGCCGTCGCCACCGGCGCAGGGCATCACTCGGTCATTCACGATCGTCAGGCGGATATCTGGTACGCGGTGTACCACCGCCGTCCGCTGGGCGAAACCGACGCCAACCACCGCGTGACCTGCATGGACAGGATGTACTTCGACGAAAAGGGGTTCATTCAGCCCATCAAGATCACTCACGGCGGCGTCGAGAAAAGGACGCTTTCGCCTGTAGAGAACCGCGACCCATAGGCGATAACGGTGCGCGGATTCGTCTCTCGTGAAGCGTCGTGCGTCAGAAGGATGGATTCGCGCCTTCGCGGGAATGACAGGGTCAAATCCGCGTCCGTCGCGGTTCTTTCCGTGCCCCCCTGTGGTAGAGAATCGGCAAGAACGGTGCGTGGTACGCACCCTACTACGCCGTCCATCTTAAAATGGTGGGCACGATCGCCGTAGCGTGTCGTGGGCATCCTGCCCACGATTCGAGGGCAAGATGCCCTCGACACAGACTTGGCCGGTCCCCAAATCAACATGGACGGCGTACTACGAGCGAGGTCCGGAATTCCCGGGGTGTTGCAGGAAATCGAGGGCCTTGTGGCTGTCGTTCGAGGGATCGACCGCAGTGTCTTTCGCAAGGATCGTGCCGTCTTTGCCGATGACAAAGGTCCAGCGCGCGAACGTGTAGGGCCGCTTGAGGACGACGTCCTTGCCGTCGATGGTGGTCTTGAAGGATCCCCCCTGGCTGATCGGAACGCCGAACTGACGGGCGATGTGGCCGTTCACGTCGGACAGCAGCGTGAAGTTCAGGTTATGCGCCTCGCGGAAGAGCTTGAGGTTGTTCACCGAATCCGCGCTGACCCCGACGACTTCGATATCCAGACCGCCCAGGTCTGCTGCCTGGTCGCGGTAGCTGCACACCTGCCTGGTGCATCCGCCCGTCATCGCGGCGGGATAGAAATAGACCACGAGGTACTTGCCACGGCCAACGTGGTCTTGCGTCTGCCACAGGTCGCCGGTGTGGGTATTGGCGTTGAACTGCGGGGCCTTGTCTCCAACCGCCATCCCGGGCTCGGGTGGTTGTTCCCGCGCGCCGCCCGATACGGCCCAAAGACCCACGAACACACACGGCAAGCCAACGACGATGAAGGGCGATATCCGACGCATGGCACAAGCCTTTCCCGGACACAGAAGCTGCGGACCGACACCGTGGTCGGTCTTCTTTGCCCGGTGTACGCACGGGAACGGCATTCGGTTCAGACAACAGCGGGGATGGGCTTTCAGTCCTTCGAGTGCTCCCGGCTGGAGCCTTTCGGGCGGGCCAGCAGGCGAATCGGCACCTCCGGGATCGGCAACAAATCCCTCAACCGGCCCGCGATGAAGCGACGGTGGGCTTCGTCGAACTGGCCCGGGTCGTTCACGAACATCATGAACGTGACCGGGTTCACCGCCACCTGCGTCACGTAGTAGACCTTGGGCGTCTTCCCGGACGAGCGGCGGGCCCCCGACCGTTCCGTCTTGATGATCTCGAACGCCTTGTTCAGCCGGCCCGTGCCGATCTGCATCGTCGTCTGCTTGAACAGCTCCGCCGACAGGTCCAGCGTGCTCTGGACGTTCTTGCCCGTCGTGGCGGTCGTGAACGAGATCGGGGCGTACTTCAGGCCGGGCAGCACTTTCGTCAAATACTCCTCGTAGTCGCCCGTGGCGGCCACGTCCCTGGCCAGGTCCCACTTGTTCACCACGATGATGCAGGTCTTGTATTCCTCGGCGATCAGGTGGGCCAGGGCCTTGTCCGGCTGCGAGACCGGCTCCGTCGCATCGATCAGGAACCACACGACGTCCGCCCGCTTGACCGAGCGCGTCGCGCGGACGCTGCTGTAGAACTCGATGTCGTTGGCCATCTTGCCCTTCTTGCGGACGCCGGCGGTGTCGATGATGACGAGGGTCTGGCCGTCCTTCTCGATCCGCACGTCCACCGCGTCGCGGGTCGTGCCGGGGATCTCGCTGACGATCAC
>JBDKRX010000248.1:0-10948 GCA_039683175.1 Phycisphaerales bacterium | reverse complement strand
TGCGCTCTATTTGGACAGCGTTGCTCGCAACTTGTGCTGGCGAGGCTGTCTGACAACGCCGTAATCACGGGTCGAGTATAACATCCGGCAGTATTCGAGCAGACCGACGAGTGAAGGCGACAATCTCGCACCGTGCTCAGAGACAACACAAATCTATGCGTTGAATTCGAGGGCAAGTAGTCGAAAATCATCTTCCGCCAATTCATGGTGGAATCAAGACTGAAGTTCCGATAGGATAGGACCGATATGGTTATCGGAATTACCCGTTGACACCAGCACTAAGATAGACGCTGATACCTGAGTGTAAGGACCGCTTGTGGATGGAAGGAACCATGGTATGACCAATCGGGCAGACACAAAGAATATGGCCCTGTTCTGCGATTTCGAGAACATCGCGCTGGGCGTTCGCGATGCGCACTACGCCCAGTTCGACATCTCCAAGGTGATCGAGCGGCTCCTGCTCAAGGGCAATATCGTGGTCAAGAAGGCCTATTGCGACTGGGAGCGGTACAAGGAATTCAAGACCGCGATGCACGAGGCGTCGTTCGAGATGATCGAAATTCCCCACGTTCGCCAGTCGGGGAAGAACTCCGCGGACATTCGCATGGTCGTCGACGCGCTGGACCTGTGCTACACGAAGGAACACGTCGATACATTCGTCATCCTCAGCGGCGACTCTGATTTCTCGCCACTGGTGAGCAAGCTCCGCGAGAACGACAAGATCGTGATCGGCGTCGGCGTCAAGAACTCCACGTCGGACCTGCTGATCGCCAACTGCGACGAGTTCATCTACTACGACGACCTCGTCCGCCGTCAGCCTCCCCGCAAGAAGGAGGTCGCCGCCGACGCGGGTCGCAGATCCGCGCGGAGCGCGACCGCCAAGGTCGCAAGACCCGCCGGAGATAAGAAGCAGGAGGCATGGGACCTGATCGTCGAGACCTACGAAGCCCTGGTCGAAGAGCGAGGCGAGGGCGAGAAGATCTGGGGCTCGATGATCAAACAGACACTGAAACGCCGCAAGCCTGGCTTCAGCGAGTCCTACTACGGCTTCCGGTCCTTCAGCCAGATGCTGGAGGAGGCCCAGGCCCAGGGTATTCTGGAACTGGAGCCCGAAGAGAAGTCCGGCGGCTACATCATCAGAAGCTGCCACGCTCCCTGACGGTCTCGACCCCGGAAGCGCGGATGTACATTTATTCACCGAACAGCGCGATTATTCTTGCAGCCCCCGGCGTCTGTCGTATTGTGCAGTCACGAGAATTGCAGAGATACGGTGAGATTCCAGGAGCCAGCCATGAGGGACACATGCCGCAGGATATCCGAGGTGGTCGCAAGCGTCGTCGGGTTAACGATACTCTGGATAACAAATGTCTTCGCATCGGCACTGCCGCCGGACCCCAATAATGCTGCGTCGCTCTACCACCGGGCGATGATGGCCTGCCCCGAGCCCAACGAGACGACAGCAGACATGCTCCAGAATGTGCTTGCCGGGGCCGAACCTGACCGATCTGTGAGGCAGTATGTAGAGGACTGCAAACAGGCCATGGACCTTGTCGCGAGCGGTGCGGGAGTCGCGGTATGTGATTGGAGCGTCATCCCCTCTGCCCAGCAGTGGCCTGATGTCGAACTGCTGCTCAGGGCGCGACGTCTCGCTTCCGCCATGGGTGCTTCTGTAGCTTTCCGCACCCTGGCCGGAGACTACCAAGGGGCGTTGGACCGGTGTCTGCTGATCCATCGTGTTGCCGGACATGGTGGCGGCAGACATCTCAGCCCGCTTGCGATAACGTTCGATAGCATCGCCCACGGGACCACTCGTTATGTTCTGGGGCGAATGCCGCCTGACGAGGATACGCTCACATGGCTCAAGAGTGAACTCGCTTCGACACCGGTTGTCCTGCCCAGCCTCATGGAGACCGTCGAGGCAGACGTTGAGTTCATCCTCCGATCCGTACAGAAGAACGATCGGGACCTTACACAATTGAGAGCCGAGGTGCTTGCGCATACCGAGGAAAGCGCGAAGCAGGAAATAGCGAGGATGATCGACGAGCAATTGCTGGACCTTGTTCGGCAGTCTTACACTGAATTCCTTGACGAAGCCCGTCGAATCATCGATGGCAATCTGCCATTCGCCGATACCTATGAGCAGCTTGCGAAGCTGGAGAAGAGGATTGGAGAACAGGCCGAGAACAATCCGGCTGTCGCCCTCTTATCGATAACAGCCATGCAACGGATGACCGACCTTTATATGGTCCGCGTACAACACCAGGCCCACACTCGAGCTCTTCAAGTGGCCTTGGAACTCTACCTTGAGGCCGCTCGAACGGGTCGGTTGCCCAGACGATTACCGATAGACTGGCAGCGAGACCCTCTGACGGGCGAAGACTTCGACTACGAGATCACCAAGACTGGCTTCATCCTGCGGAGTCAGGATCGAGATACCCCCGGCGATGGCTGGATAATGATCGAATTTGGGATAAGTGATGCCAGCATGACAAAGCAGCCCGAGCCATGGGATATGGGGGAACCGAATGCACCTGCCATTGCTTCCTCCCCATCTCATGAAGCCGGTTCTCCCAGCCAATCAGCTACAGGAACCAAGAACAAGGTGCGGTATCGCAGTGCCAACGACCTTGACGCCATCGTCCAGGATGAAGACGTGCCGCCGAAAGTGCGAGAACGGGCAAAAGCCGCGATAACAAGGTTGCGAACGAGAGCAGATCGGGGATTCGGGACGCCGGAGCCCATTCTCATTCGAGCCTCGCTCTGCCGCACCACTTGCCTCGGCGTCACGCTGAGCATTATCGCGATTGACCAGGACGCCGACACGGCGGGCCTGAGGATCAAGGAGGCGATCCTGGCCCTGGACGGCCAGATCGGGAGCCTGACAGAGGACTATCCGGCGTACATCAGGGGGATGCCTGTGTTCGACTTGGACGCGTTGCTCCCGGTAACGATTCGCAGCAGCGGTCAGAGAAAGGACCACGGTGCATGGGAAGCGTTTCTGATCGACAGCTATGACTGGCTGAGCCGAAAGCGCTCGGGGGCAACACTTGACCAGCGGAGGCACGGTCTGAGTATGCCATCCGTCTGGATATCCATACCGGAGCCGGACAAGGTCCGTGTGTTTGTGTGTCTGTACGACAGGCAGCGGCACGAGTCAGACTACGTCGAGGTAGAGAACCACCTCAGCGAGAAACCCGTCGATCCCTCCGTTTACATGCAGATGTTCCAATCGGGGTTGGAGGAGCAATCGAACCAGTAGCTGGCGGGCATCCCGACACAAGTCAACGAGTCTTCAAGAAGCACTCGAAAAAGGCGTAGAGCTGCTCGTTGGATTCCGGCGCGGGGTTGTGAGTTTCGCGGTTGGTCATGGCGACCCGGTTTTCGTAGCCCAGGAGCTTGTTGACCGCGACCGTGTGGTTGAGGGCCTGCCAGCGTTGGGGCGGGTCTTCAGCGCCGCCGGAGACGAGAAATGGTCGCGGGGCCATCAGAGCGTGCAACTCGTGCAGGTCCCGGCCCGTTTCGATCATCTTTTTGTAGGGACCCGTGCGGGGGCGGGCATCGCTCGGAACACCCCGTTCTCGCTGCACCTTCGGGTCCCATCCCAGGTACCAGGGCTCCCAGTAGTTGACGTTTGGGCGGGTCTCGTCGAAGACAATCCCAGGGTCCGACCAGACCGCGCAGGCGAACTTCCCATAGAGGCAGGACGCAAACATCGCCCATTTGCCGCCGTACGAGTGACCGACGACGCCGATGCGATTGGGATCGACATTCGGCATATTCGCCAGAGCCGTGTGGCAGTTGGCGGCGACGTAGGCCAGGGCCGAGAGCGGCTGGAGCGGCGGCTGTCCCTCGGGCACATCCCAGAGCGGCTTGTACGGCGGATTGAGGCTGCAAAACTCCGGCGTGCCGATGGACAGGACCACGAATCCTCGCTTGGCCAACTGATGGCCGAAATCGCGGAGTTCCTTGTCGTTCAGGCCAACCGCTGTCTCGGCATCGTAATAGACCACGAGCACGGCAGGAAACCGGGATTGCAGTTGCAGGTCAGGCACGAGCAGATAGCCGGCAACCGCCTGCCCGTTCGGGGCAATCTCGATGGAGACTTGGTGCTGCGTGAAGTTGTCCCGGCGTGACTGCTCCAGGCACTGGACCTTGGGCTTCTCGATCAACGGGGGCCAATCGCCGAGCAGACTCCGCCATGTCGAGAGGATCTGCTCCCTGCGTCTGGACCAATCGGCAGGCGTCCGGGCAGGCGTTCCGTCGTCGAACGTCAATGGCGATCTGTAACTTCCGAGATCGTCTGCAAATTCGGTCGGCGGGGCAAATGACGGTCGAAGAACCTCGGGGACACCGCCCCCAGCCAACAACAGCGAGAGCACACACGCGACACTCAACATGGTTCGGTCCCCGTTCGCCCAACAACGGTGGGTACAGCCCACCCTGCTACACCATCCATCTTAAAATGGCGGGTTGCCCCGCGCGCGATGGCACCATGGAAATGCTGGGTGCCATGCTTACGCTCGCGTAAGCATGTCCTGCCGGTCCTTTCCGACATGTCTACGCAAGCGTAGACATGGCACCCGCCAACCAAATTAACATGGATGGCGTGCTACCGCTGCCGCCCACACGAGATCCCCTTGCAGAATGACCCCGATCGCATACAGGAGAAAAGGCCCGACGATCCTTTGGGACCGCCGGGCCTTGTTGTCTCACCATCGCCCGACGGCCGGCCTGCGGCTCGAGCCTGGCGTCCGGGACAAGCGACAGCCAATCATCAATGATCAATCATCCATCATCAAGGGCTACACCATCGGATCGCGACCGGTCGCGATGGGGTGATAGAGCGGCTTGCCCGCCAACAGATCCGCCTGGCTCGGCACGAGGCTCTGCTTCGATTCCTTCATCAGCCAGTCCCAGGTGACGACCTGGCCCGTGAACGCCGAGATGCGGGCGCCGATGGCCGTCAGGGTGCTCTCCGCAACCCGGACGCCCTCGTTCAATCCCTTGCCGGCGCGGATGCTGGCGATCAGGTCCTTGTGCTCCTGGACCATGCCGTCCACCATCTCGCCTTCGTACTTCCAGGCGTTCGCGCCCGAAATCCCAATCCGGCAGTCGCTGGCGCCCTTGGTGCCGACGATCTTCTCACCGTTGCGACCCGAGCCGGGACTGTGACCGCTGAAACTCAGACAGCGGGCGCCATTGGCGTACTCGAACTCGGCGTAGATGTGGTCCCAGATGTCGCCGTTGTACTTCTCCCAGCCGATCTCGCTGCCACCGTTGAACTTCTTGCAGACTTCCTTGGCGATCTTGATCTGGTCTTCGTTAAAACTGCGCCACTGGCGGCCGCCCAGCGCGGTGATCTTCGCCGGCGGGCCGTCAAAGCACCAGTTCATCACATCGATGTTGTGGATGTGCTGCTCGCAGATCTGGTCGCCCGAAAGCCAGGTGAAGTGGTACCAGTTCTCGCACTGCCAATCCAGTTCGCTCTGGCCTTCCGAGGCGCCGCGGAACCAGATGCCTTCGCCGTACCAGTAGCATTGGCCGCCGACCAGCTCGCCGATGGCGCCCTCGTGGATTCGCTTCATCAGCTCGACCCGGCTGAATTCGTGGCGCCGCTGGGTGCCCGCCACGATCGAGAGGCCCTTCTCTTTTGCGAGTTTCGAAGCCTCCATGATTTCCCGACAGCCGGCCACGTCGGTCGCAACGGGCTTCTCCGTGAAGACGTGCTTGCCCGCTTTGATCGCGGCCATCAGTTGGCGGCCGCGAAACGCCGGCGCAGTCGCCATCAGCAACAGGTCGGCCTCGCATTGCGCCAGCTTCTCGTAGCAGTCGTAGCCCCAGAACATGTGGTCATCGGCGACCTTGATGCGATCCCCGGCGTCCTTCACCAGGCCATCGCGAGTTCGTCGGACCTTGTGCTCGAACAGGTCGGCCAGGGCGATCACCTCGACCCCAGGATCGGCCTGGAGATTCTGCCGCACGGCGCCGTTGCCTCGTCCGCCGCAACCGAGCAGCCCCACCTTGATCTTGTCGGACCCTTGTGCGTGCGCCATCCCCGCCAGCACGGCCGCCGCCCCGGCAGCCACGCCCGCCTGTGTCCCGGACACGCCTTGATTCACTTGTGACGACATATGTCCATTCTCCTTCGTTCGGTATCTTCGATTCTATCAGTCCGCGCTCCTGTCAAGCGGGCGGCTCAGCCTTGATTCCCACGCCTTTCCTGCACCCACCCGGGCAGTTGATACTGGCCGGGGATCGCCACCGCGGGCACGGGCATGGCGTCGCTGAGCTTGAGCTCGTCAGACGGCAGCAGGTTCAGCGTGCAGCGATTCATGAACCACGATCGCGTGAACTGCCGGCGGGAGTAAGCGGACTCGCGTCCCATGATCGCGCACAACGTGCTCTCGGCGATCCGCTTGCCCTCGTTGAGCGGCTTGCCCTCGCGGATGCTCTTGATGAGATCTGCATGTTCCTGGACGTAGGCATTGGCCCGGAGACCCTGGTATCGCCAGGCGTTCTCGCCCACGATGGTCCCGGCGCAGTCGCTCCAGCCCTTCGTGCCGACGACGCGCTCGCTGACGTTGTTGGCCGTGCCCTCGATCTGGCGGCACATGCTGATCGTCTTCACGTCGCCGGGATAGCTGAACTCGACGCCGAAATGATCGAAGATATTGCCGTACTTGGGCTCTGTGCGGTACTGCCGGCCGCCCAGCCCGTGAATGCTCTCGGGCTGGACGTCCTTAAACGCCCAGTTGATTACGTCGAGGTTGTGTACATGCTGCTCGCAGATGTGGTCGCCCGAGAGCCAGGTGAAGTACAGCCAGTTGCGGATCTGCCATTCCACATCGCTCTCACTGGCCTGCCGCTCGTGGCACCAGAGCCCGCCCATGTTCCAGTAGCACTGGGCCGAGACGATCTCGCCGATCGCGCCCTCGTGGATGCGTTTCATGGTCTCGACGTACTCCGGCTGGTGACGGCGTTGCGTGCCGGCGACGACTCCCAGCCCTTTCTGCGTGGCCAGATCGGAGGCCTCGATCACCATCTTCGCCCCCGCCGGACAGACGGCCACGGGCTTCTCCATGAACACGTGCTTGCCCTTGCGGATCGCCTCGGCGAACTGTTTGGGCCGAAAGCCCGGCGGCGTCGCCAGGATGACCAGCTTGACGTCGTCGAGGGCCATGAGCTGCTTGTAGGCGTCGAGCCCGACGAAGCAGCGGTCGTCCGGGACGCTGAAATCCTTCTTGAGGCCCGCGAGCCGATCGGCAAACGTATCGGCCAATGCGACGATCTTCACGCCGGGAGATGAATTGACGCAGTCGTGGGCGGCGCCGGAACCGCGTCCGCCGCAGCCGACGACGCCGACGCGGATCTCATCGCTGCCCTGTGCATAGGCCAAAGGACCGGCCGCCCCGGATAGCACCAGGGTCCCGGCCGCCATTGCCGAACTCCTCAGGAGTTCTCGTCTCGTCCATTTTCTTCGTTTCACCATAATCTGAGATCTCCAATGCGATGTCTGCAGGGTATCTCCGTCATGACCGACGGCGTGAAGTGCAAATGCACCGATTTCTTGTCCGATGGGACAGATGTGCCGGCGACAGGGCCGAGGAAGCCCGCCGCCCACTGTGCTGATCGATAGCCCATACACTTTGTAAGACGCTTGCTGTCAGCGGATTATTGACCCAATAAACCACGTTCGCACAGGAATTGCAAGCCTGTTTTCCGGGACATCGGCCGTTCGGAGTCCCGCGTTTGAGCCGCCTGAAGGTGGAACTCCGAACCACGCAACGACGGTCACGCCCCCTGACGCGGGACGGCGCTTGAATCCGAACGTCCCAGCGGATAGCATAAGTCCGGCTTTGATAAAGGTTTGGTTGAGCATGGCAATTGTAACACTGCAGGACATACACGTAGCGTTCGGGCCGGAGATCGTTCTGGACCATCTGGACCTCCAGCTCCACCCGGGCGAGAAGGTCGGCATGGTCGGGGCCAACGGCTCGGGCAAGACAACCATCCTGGGACTGATCACGGGTCAGGTCGCCCAGGACATGGGCCGGGTCATCCGGCAAAAGGGCCTGCGAATCGGCTATTTGCCCCAGGAGGCCACTTTCAGCGGTGAGCGGACAGTCACCGAGGAGATGCATGCCGGCGTCGAGAACATTTTCAGACTCCAGGAGGCCCTGCACGACGCGTCGCATGAGATGGAGCGTCTGACCGGGGCCGAGCTCCAGGCCAAAATGCGGCACTACGACCGCCTGACCCATGAATTCGAGCTCGCGGGCGGCTACGAGTACGAGACCCGTATCCAGATGACCCTGGCGGCCCTGGGGTTCGAGCCCGAGTTGCACCACGTCAAGACCTCCGCCCTCAGCGGCGGGCAGCTCTCCCGCCTGGGCCTGGCCCAGGTCCTCATGCTCCAGACCGACCTGCTGCTGCTCGACGAGCCCACGAACCACCTGGACCTCCAGGCCACCGAGTGGCTCGAGCGGTTCCTGGGCAACTATCGCGGGGCCGCAGTCATCATCAGCCACGACCGCTACCTGCTGGACCGGGTGGCGTGCAAGATCATCGAAGTCGAGAACCGTCAGGCGAAGGTCTGGCCGGGAAACTACAGCAACTTCGTCCAAACGAAAGAAACCGTCCGGCTCCAGCAGGAACGGGAGTATGTCCGGCGGGTCGAGATGGTCGAGCGGACGCGGGACTTCATCGCCCGCAACAAGGACCAGGAGGGCATGCGGGGCACTGCCAAAGGCCGAAAGACCCGCCTGAACCGCCTGCTCAAGGAGAACCCCGATTTTCTCGAAAAACCCAGCAGCCAGCGGACCATCGCCTTCTCCTTCGGCAAAACCGGCAAGGCGAGCGACCTCATCGTCCGCTGCGAGGGCCTGGGCAAATCCTACGGCGAACTGACGCTGTTCGAGGACCTCTCGTTCGACATCCTCAACGGCGAGCGGCTCGGCATCACCGGTCCCAACGGCACAGGCAAGACCACACTGATCGAGCTGGCCCTGGGCCGGGTCGAGCCCTCGGCAGGCAAGATCCGCATGGGCGAGAGCCTCCGCGTGGGCTACCTCGACCAGCACGGGGAGGTGCTCGACCCCAATCGCAGCGTCCTCGACGAGGCCTGGAGCGCCAATCCGGAGCTCGTGCCGGAAGTGGTCCGCAGACGCCTGGGCACGTTCCTGCTCTCGGGCGACGACGTGTACAAGCTCTGCGGCGAGCTCAGCGGCGGTCAGCGGAGCCGGCTGATGCTCTGCAAGCTCGTCCTCTCGGCCCCCGACGTGCTGATCATGGACGAGCCCACGAACCACCTGGACATCGCCAGCCGGGAGATGCTCGAAGAGGCCCTCGACGACTACACCGGCACGATCATCGTCGTCAGCCACGACCGCTACTTCCTGGACCGCGTCGCCGACAAGCTGCTCGTGGTCGGCACGGACGAGTTCGGCGAGCGGAAAATGGGTCGAACGGAGTTCATCGTAGGCGAACCCGCCTATTCGACCTACGCAGACACAATCCGCCGCCGGATCGAGGCAAGAGAGCAACAAGAGGCACAGGCCACAGAGGCAAGAAATCAAAAATCAAAGATCAAGAATCAAAAATCGGAGGCCGCCTCGGCCAACCGCGCCCCCGACGAACTCAAGCGATTCAACAAGTTCACAGTGGACCAGATCGAGGAGATGATCCTGGGGGTCGAACGCGAGATCGAGGACATGAAGCAGCAGTTCGGCAACGCGGACATCTACAAGAGCCCCGACCGCTTAGCCGACCTCCAGCAATCCTACGAAGCGAAGCAATCCGAACTGGACCTTCTCTACCGAGCCTACGAACGTCGGGCGGGATAGATGTATCCCGGAGAAAACGGTGATGCCGGACGAAATCACAATGCTATCCACTGCTTGACGTGAATCCCGGAGGCATTAGGCACCAACAGGAGAAACCTGCATTCGTCGGCTCTTGGCGCTTGTACCCCATCTGTGCAATCATATAATGAGGTGAGCGTCACCTGACAAGGAATTGCTTTTGGGTTGGAGTGGAGTGCCTCTGCAATATGCCAAGACGCGCCTCGTATTTTCTGGTTTCGGTGTCGAACAAGGAGAACCTCGACCTCTGCATTGAGTATGCATTGGCCGGCTTCACCAATAGCATTAACGGCGTCTGGACATACCTTGACATCAAGCTGGGAGATTTCGTCTCATTCCTCTACGGGGCGAAGGCTCACAACCTGTATCTCGTCGAGGGCAAAGCGGCCCTGCGTGACGCCGAAGCCGCACCGCCTTGGCCACCCGTTCACTTCAAGCAGTCTGGGAAGACCTATTATTTTCCGTTCCGATTGCAGCTCAGGCCAGTGCGACGCTTCCAAGAATCCCTTGTGCGTGCCGAATTCAGCTATGTGGCCGAAAATCTCCTTCTGCGCGGAGGATATCGAAGGACACACTTTCAAGCAGACCAGACCACCCTTCAGGCAGTTTCCCAGATGGGGGAGCTATGGCATGCGCCCACACGGCGGCTGGAGATACCTGACGCCCAGACCTACACACCCCTATTTGCCAGGCATCGTGACCTCTTGCGCCCTCCGGAGGTGTTCCGTTTCCAAGAACTCACGTTGCAGGGCGCAATTCGCGATTACTTAAGCCAAACAGAGCATCTGCAGGAGTTTTTGGGCTGGATGAATGTCAACGTAGCGCCAGATGAATTCGAGGTCCTGGGGGAAAAGGCCCTACCAGAAGGTTTCGCCGATCTCCTGATCAAGGAGGCAACACCGGCTGGCATGTCGCGTAAGATCCTCCTGGAGGTCAAGACCAATGCAGCCGGCCCGCGTGATGTTGAGCAGTTATGCTACTATATGACAACTATCGGCCAAGAGTGCATGGGCGCGGCACTGATCGCGAGCGGCTTCCCTCGCAAGGTGTTGCGGCAACTGGGCAACAGCGGAATCACAGCGCTTCAG
>JBDKRX010000247.1:0-5073 GCA_039683175.1 Phycisphaerales bacterium | reverse complement strand
TGGGCCTTGGTCACGGCGCGGTGCAAGTATTATCAACGGCGAAATCATGCCTCGTATGAAAGTCGGAAACGCACTCAGCGTCGAGCCAACAAACAGATGGATTCGTCATAGCGCTGTCGTACTAATCCCGGTGCCGTACCTTTGGATAGGATAGAAGACAATGTCGAACGGCCCGAGTTGCCGATCTGCAGTGGGACATCGGCAGGGTCGAAATAGAGAGGTCGTCCTGTCAGTCGGGAGAGGTGAAAATGTCGGATGTGCTCAGAGTGCTGTTCTGCGGGGTGGGCATGGTGTACCTGGTGGTTCGTGTCGGCGGCCATCTGCGTTCCCTGGTGCGAGGATACCGCATGGCAATCGCCGCGAGCGAGCCGGACGACGGCTTCCGCCATCCCGGCCCGCATCCGCGCATGCACGCAAGGGACACCGCCTCGCGCGTCAGCGAACAAGCTGACGCCAATCGATAGTGTCTGGCTCTGCGCGCGATCGGAATCGAGCGAGGCGGCCGCACGTCGTACGCGACAGGGACTCTGCCTCGCCCCATTCCGCAAGAGGACCGCTATGACTTCCGGATGTTCTCCGAGATCGCCGAGAGCAGAACTTCGGGCTTCACCGGCTTCTCCAGCACCTTCTTCACGGGCAGCCAGGTCGCATCCGGCTCGAAGCCGAACGGCAGATTCATCTCCCGCCGGATGCCCGTCATGATGATGATCGGGGTCGTCGCAAGCTTCTGATCTTCGTGCAGCTCGCGGGCAACATTGAACCCTTCGTTCTTCGTGGTCATCATCACGTCAAGCAGGATGATGTCCGGGTCCTCAGCCTTGGCCTTCGCGACGCCGTCCTTGCCGTTGGAGGCGGTGTGAACCTCGTAGCCCTTGGCATCGAGCAGATTCGAGATCGCATCCACGAATTCCGGATCATCGTCAATCATCAACACTTTCTTCGACATCGTCTACTTCTCCTTCAGTTCGCGTACATGCTAATTGCGTCGCGATTCCGCCAGATCGGCGTCCGACAGGACCGCCGAATGCGAGGCATCGCATCCCGGCGTCCCCTGCAATCTCAGCGCATCGCCCCGGGCATAGTCAACCCACCGGCCCATCGCGGCAGCCATCCGCTCGATGGCAACCACACTCTGTTGCGGCGGCAGGTCGCAGCCGGTCTTGCCGGGATAGATATCATACAGCCGCCGGACCGAATTGGGTGTAAAATTGGGCATAATCACGTTCGCCCCGGCCGCCAAAGCCCGTGGCCGTTCATCCCGGCCGCGCAGCGACCCCAACGCGGTGCTGGCCGGAATGTGGGCCTTCGGACAGACGATCCGCGTCAGGGCGATCATCTTCAGAGTCATCATCAGGTCCCCCGCGGGCTCCCCGGCCAGGGGCGTTTGCGAATGGGGAATGAACGGGCTGACGCTGACCATATCGAACCGGCCACGCTTGAAGAATTGGAGGTCGCCGGCCAGGCTTTCAAGGGTCTGGCCCTTCAACCCCACGAGATTGCCGGAGCCGGTCTGATATCCCAAAGCGGCCAAGTCCTCCAAACACCTTGTCCTGTTCTCAAAACTCATGCCAGGATGGAGTTCCCTGTAGAGGCCGGGATCGGACGTCTCGATCTTGAGGAGATACCGGTCGGCCCCCGCCAGTTTCCACGCCCTGTACTCCTCGCGGCTCCGCTCTCCGACGCAAAGCGTGACGGCCGCGTCGAGGGATCGTCCAATCACCGCGATCACCTCTGTCAACCAATCAGCGTCGAGATTATCCTCCTCGCCGCTCTGGAGCACAACGGTTTTTATGCCGGCCTCGCGAATATTCCGGACGGCAGCCAGAACCGGTTCCCGGGCCAGCCGATACCGTTGCAGGCGCGTGTTCCGCCGGTTGAGGCCGCAGTATCGGCACGTGTTGCGGCAGACGTTGGAGAACTCGACGATCCCCCGCAATAGAATGCCATCCCCGACCGACTCGTGCCGGACAGCGTCGGCAAAACCGAACAGCACCTCCAGTCCGGCAGGGTCCGCGATACGCAGAACCAACCGCAGATCCGCCATGTCCGGTAACTCGGCCGCGTGAATCCGTTCCAGGACCGTCACTATGCCGCAGGGGGTCACTACTTCTCTTTCTCCGCCTGCTTGCGGTAGTCTTTGAGAATCTGAACGATCTTCTTGGGCGTCAGTTCGCCGTGGATCTTGTCGCCGATCATGGTGACCGGCGCCAGGCCGCAGGCGCCGAGGCATCGGGCCGGGGCCAGGGAGAATATGCCATCGGCCGTCACGCCACCAACGTCGATCTTGAGCTCGTCCTTGACCGTCTGCAAGAGCTGGGCGGCGCCCTTGACGTAACAGGCCGTGCCCAGGCACAGTGCAATCTCATACCGGCCCGGCGGCGTCAGCTTGAAGTAGTGATAGAAGGTCGCGACGCCCCAGATGTGCGCCGTCGGGATGCCCATCGTCTCGGCAACTTCATCCATCACGTGCGTCGGCAGGTATCCGTACAGCGACTGGGCCTTGTGCAGGATCGAGATCAGTTGCGACTGGGGATTCTCCCGCGTCTTGATCTCGGCCATGTGCTCCCGAAGCTCGGCGAGCTTCTCCTCGTTGGTTGCCGGTGCTGCTTTTTCCTTGATAGCGGTCTTTGCCATGTGATAAGCCCTGGTTCCTTTCTCAGCAAGATTGCAGGATTCCGCAATCGTCAATTCTAAAAGTACAAATCTCTCTGGCCGGTCCGGGTCTTCTCGTAACAGCCCATGAACAGTTCGAAGATCTCCGGCATCCGCTGTCTGACCTGCTCGATTTCCTTGGCGATGACCTGTTCCCCTGCCGCCATCGTCTCGGGACTGGCGAAATCGTCGAGCCACTCGCGAAACGTGATGGCCGCGTTGAGCTTGCAGAACCGGCCTTCCTTGCCGCTTCGCAGCAGACCCATGATCTTCTCCCCGGTGCGTCCACAACGGTAACCGGCCGTGCAGAACGACGTGATCGAGCCGGCCTGGGCCAGTTCGCGAATGACCTCGTCCAGCGAGCGCGTGTCACCCAGGATGAATTGCTGTCGGTCGTCCTGCTGCCGGTCGTCGGGCCGGTCGCTGTAGCCGCCGATCCCGATGCGGCTCGACGCATCGAGCTGCGTGCAGCCCAGAGGGAGAGTCTCCCGCCGAAGCTGGGCGTTTTCGCGGGCGGTCACGATCATGCCCGTGTAGGGCACCGCCAGCCGGATCACCGTCACCAATCGCTTGAAGTCGTCGTCGCTGACGCCGTGTTGAAGTTTCTGGACGAACGGTGTGTTGTGGGCGGGTTCCAGTCTCGGAAACGAGATGGTATGCGGCCCGATCCCGAACTTCTTCTCCAGTTCGATCGCATGGGACAGCAGCCCCATGACCTCGAATTTCCAGTCATACAGGCCAAAGAGCGGTCCGATCCCGACGTCGTCAATGCCGGCCTCCATCGCGCGGTGCATGCAATAGAGCCGCCACCGGTAGTTGCCCTTGATTGTGTTGCTTGGGTGCAACCGCCCGTACGTCTTCTTGTGGTATGTCTCCTGGAACACCTGGAACGTGCCAATGCCCGCATCATGCAGGATGCGAAGCTCCTCGATGGACATCGGGGCCGCGTTGACGTTGCACCGGCGAATGCTGCCCCAGCCGCAACGGGTCTTGACCTTCACATCGTAGATGGTCCGCAGGGTCTCGGCCATGTACTCGAGGCCGGACTTCGGATGCTCGCCGTAGACCACGATCAGGCGTTTGTGGCCGATCTGGCCGGCCAACACCTCGGCCTCGCGGCGGACCTCGTCCTGCGAAAGAATCCGTCGGCTCTCGGCGCGATTGCTGCACCGAAAACCACAGTAGACGCAGTCGTTGACGCACAGATTGCTCAGGTACAGCGGCGCGAAGGTCACGATCCGATTGTCGTAGACCTTCGTTTTGACCGCCGCAGCGGCCTGCTGCATCTCGGCGAGCAGTTCCGGATCGGTGACATGGAGCAGGCACGCCGTCTCATCCGGCGTCAGCGTCTCGATGGCGAGAGACTTGGCCAGGATGTCCCGGACCCGCCCGGTGTCGCAGCTCGTGTTGGCCGCCAGAGCCCGCTCGATCGCGGGCTCGTCGATGAAGTCCTGACCGTTGTCGAGGTACTTCTCGATCTGCTCGGGCTTGACCCGGTCCTGTATCCACCCGCGGGTGGATTGCTTGTTGTTCAAAACCGTCGTCACGAAAAACCACCCCCTTAGACGATCTTCAACTCAGGCGAGACAATGCCTTTGGGCAGTTTCGCCCTGTAATGTGTATGCAGCAGCTCGTGCGACTTCTCGCTGAGCGGCCGGCCCAGGAACTCGCGGTACAGCCGTTGAACGTCCGGATTGTCGTGGCTTCGACGGATGGTCTTGCCCCGATCCAGGTCGTAGAGCGCTTGCGCCCGCAGTTTCAGGGCGTTTTCATCGAGCGGAATCGAGTTGGCCGTGGCATAGGGCTGGCCGCCGCCGCCGATGCAGCCGCCGGGACAGCCCATGACCTCCACAAAATGGAACCGGTTGCGATCCTTGCGGACCATCTCCATGACCTTGTGGGCGTTGCCCAGGCCGTGCGCGACAGCGAGCCGCAGCTCCTTGCCGTCCAGGCTGATCTTGGCCTCCTTGACGCCATTGAAACCTCGAATGTCGGCCATCTCGATGTCGATCAGGGTCTCGCCCGTGTACAGCTCGTACGCGGTGCGGACGGCCGCTTCCATGACGCCGCCGGTGACGCCGAAGATGGCGCCGGCACCGGAGGACAGGCCCAGCGGGGCATCCGGCTTCTCTTCCTTGATATTCACGAAATCGATGCCGGCGTATTTGATCATCCAGGCCATCTCGCGGGTCGTGACGACAATGTCCGTCGCCCGCATCCCGTGGACTTCCAGCTCGGGCCGGGCCGCCTCGAATTTCTTGGCCGTGCAGCACATGGTCGCGACGCTGAGGATCTTCTTCGGGTCGATCCCCATCTTGTCGGCCCAGTACGTCTTGATCATGGCCGAGGCCATCGACATGGGCGACTTGGCGGTCGAAATGTTGTCCACCATATCGGGGTAGAACTGCTCGACGTACTTCA
>JBDKRX010000246.1:0-18385 GCA_039683175.1 Phycisphaerales bacterium | reverse complement strand
TTGAGCTGCCGCCCGCGATTGAGACGGCCCACTACCGCGTGCGGATCGATCCGAGCACCGGCGCGTTGTGCAGCCTGAAACTCAAGCCTTCGGGCCGCGAGATGCTCGCCGGTCCTGTGCTGCTCGTAGCCGAACAGGCAGGCGATTTCCACAGCACGCCGCGGCGCGACCAGCGAAAACGCCTCGCCGATTCTGCACAAGCCAAGCCTCGCATCAGCGTCAGCGATGGTCCGCTCGCGACCATCGTGACGACAGACTCCTCCCTGCTGGGCGGTGACGTTCGCCAAACGCTCCACTTCTACAAGGATCACCCCCGCATCGATTTCGACGTCGAGTTGAACGATGTCCCGGACAAGACCATCGTCCTGGCCGAGTTCCCTCTGGCCGAAGCCGTCCAGGAGACCCGACGGGGTATCCCGTATGGCTTCTCACACGGCGCGTGGGAGAAGAAGGACCCCAGCCTGGCCGGATTCGCCGATGGGATCGTCGCCGCGATTCGCTGGTCGCACTACCAGTCCGAGCGAGGCGGCGTAGCCCTTCTCGACCGGGGTCTGCCCGGCCGGGAGCTCACCGGCCGAACGCCCACGCTCTTTCTGCTCAACGCACAGGAAATCTACATGGGCTACCCCTGTGCCTGGCTCAGCGGGCGCGGCAGGCACAGTTTCTCCTTCGCCCTCGTCGCCCACGACGGCGAGTGGAAGGACGCTCACATCCCACAGATGGCCTGGGAGTTCAACAGTCCGCCGGTCGTGGCCACGAGGGCAGCGAAAGCTCCGCCCCAGTCGTTCCTGCAGACCTCCGACAACGTCATCGTCGAGGCGATGCGCCGCGAGGGCAGTGAGATCGAGGTGCGCCTCGCCGAGTGCCTGGGCGCGGCTGGGACAGCGGAGGTCACGCTGAATCTGCCGCATCGTGAGGCTGCATTGACCGACTTGGTCGGCGGCCGCCGCCGGGTTTTGAACGGCGGGCCGGGCTATCGGTTCCCCGTCCGGCCGCAGCAAATCGTGACCATGCGATTCCGTACGGACTCGGCGGCGCCCGATGTCCAGCCGCTCACCGACTGGGCGCCGCTCGTGCCGCAGGCCAAGCTCGCTGCGCTCAGGACAAAGCTTGACAAGAAGGGTCATCCGCCCGCCGGCGACCAGGATGAGGGGACGCCGCCCGGACTGCCATCGGATGCCGCGCAGTCCGTGGCAAAGGGTAAGCCCGCCACCGCTTCGAATATCTACCTGAACCGCAATGACTGCCGGCCGGAGCTGGCCTTCGACGGCGACCCGCAGACCCGCTGGGCCTCGGACGTCGGGATCAAGCAGGCATGGCTGGCCGTGGACCTGGGCCAGGCGTGCATCATCGACCGGGCCTGGCTCAGCGAGGCGTACGACCGCATCGAGGAGTTCGAACTGCAGGCGGATCGCGGCGGCCGATGGGAGACCTTTGCCCGAGGCGGCAAGATCGGCGCGGGACTGGAGCTGAAGTTCGCGCCGGTCCAGGTACGGAGGGTCCGGCTGAACGTCATCAAGGCAGACGACGGCCCGACGATCTGGGAGTTCCTGCTGTTTGAAGCAAGCGAAACCAACAAGGGCGGGACACCCTCGCTCGACGACTACAACGTGGTTTGGGATTCCCCGAGCAACGATCACCACGGCTCGATGCCGCTGGGCAATGGCGACATCGCCATCAATGCGTGGATCACGCCGGCGGGCGACGTGCAGTTCTTCATCAGCAAGACCGACGCCTGGGACGACAACGCCCGGCTGGTGAAGGTCGGCGCGGTCCGCGTCCACCTGGAACCGAACCCATTCGCGGACAATTCGCCGTTCCGTCAGACGCTCAGCCTGCGCGACGCCACGTTGAAGGTCGAGGCCGGCGAGGGACCCCGCCATGTGAGCGTACGGGTCTGGGTCGATGCCGATTCACCAGTCATCCATGTGACCACGGAGAGCGCGTCGCCCGTCGAAGCCACAGCGGCCGTCGAGCTGTGGCGGACGAAGCAATACGAGGAGACGCAACTGCAAACCAGCGACATTCTCCTCAATCGCAAGCTCCCGGATCAGCGACAGACCCCGATGGTCATCGAGCCTGACACCCTTCTGGCGGGACAGCACGGCCGCATCGGGTGGTACCACCACAATGCCAAATCCATCGGGCCGCAGTTGCTGGCTGAAATCCAGGGACTCACCGGCTTTGCACAGCCGGACCCTTTGCTCGACCGTACGTTCGGCGCCATCGTCACCGCCGTCAATGGCGAACGACTCGACGACCGGCACCTGCGCTCGCCGCGAAGGACGTCGCATCAGTTCAGTGTATTCGTCCTCACGCGGCACCCCGCAAAACCACAGCAGTGGCTGGCCGACATGGAGCAGACCATCCGCCAGGTCGAATCGCAGGACTTCGCCGCCCGTCGGCAGGTCCACGAACGATGGTGGTCGCAATTCTGGGATCGCAGTTGGATTCGAGCAGCCACAAACTCACAGGCAGGAACCGTATCGGCGGATTCCATCGTCCCCGCGAACAACCACTCCGTGCGAATCGGTCTCGACCAGAGCAGCTCCAATCGCTTCGCCGGCGAGGTGGGTCGCGTGAGCATCTTCGCGAAACCGCTGACCGACGACCAGATTCACGATCTGGCGAGGCTGGATCGCGGCACAGCGCCTTCGCCGTCAGCCGACATGCTGTGGACAGGCAAGGCCGCAGGCCCTATCGCCGACTCGGCGTCGTGGGGTTTCAGTCGCGGCTTCACGATCGAGGCATGGCTCAAGCCCGAGAAGCTGCCCGACGGCGGCGCAAGAATCGTGGACAAGATCACGCCGGGCGACAGCGACGGGTTCCTCTTCGACACCTATCCGGGCAACAGCCTGCGGCTGATCTGCGGGGAGAACCAGCTCAATACAAAGGACGCTGTGCCCGCCGGGCGATGGACCCACGTCGCAGCAGTCGCGGATTGCGACGCAGGCGGCTGCCGGATTTACGTGGACGGCCGACTCGTCGGCAACAACGCCGGCGCGAGGGTCCGCGACAAAGCCGCCTACGTCAGTCAGATGTACCACCTCCAGCGATTCATCAACGCCTGCGCCGGCCGGGGCGCGTATCCGATCAAGTTCAACGGCAGTCTCTTCACCGCCCCCGCGGGCGAGAAAGACGACCCGGACTACCGGCGCTGGGGGCCGGGCTACTGGTGGCAGAACACCCGGCTGCCCTATTTCAGCATGTGCACCTCGGGCGACTTCGATCTGATGGCGCCGCTGTGGCGGATGTACGCCGGCGAGGTGCTCGAACTGTCCAAGTACCGCACGAAGCTCTACTGCGGCCACGAGGGGGCGTTCCTGCCGGAGTGCATCTACTTCTGGGGCCCGATCTTCAGCGAGACCTACGGCTGGACGCCATTCGAGCAGCGGACCGACAAGCTCCAGGAGAGCGGCTATCATAAATGGGAATGGGTCGGCGGACTCGAGCTGTGCTGGATGATGCTCGACTACTTCGAACACACGATGGATCACGAATTCCTGCAGAACACGGCCATTCCGTTCGCACATGAGATCCTGACCTTCTTCGACCGGCACTACCCGACCAACGAACAAGGCAAGCTGGTCATGCACCCATCGCAGGCGGTGGAGACCTGGTGGGAATGCACGAACCCGATGCCGGAGTTGGCGGGCTGCATGGCCGTCACAGAGCGATTGCTGTCGCTCTGTGGCGAGGGCGTCTCGCCCTTGCGTGTCGCGGGCATCCTGCCCGCGTCTTCAATCCCCGCAGCCGAACAAAAACTATGGCGGCGACTCCACGACAAGCTGCCGCCGCTGCCCCTGCGCGAGGTGGAGGGCGTCAAGGCCCTCGCGCCGGCGGAGAAATTCGACCAGAAACGAAACATCGAGAACCCCGAGTTATACGCCGTGTTTCCCTTCCGGCTGGTGGCCCTGGGCCGACCGAATCCCGAATGGGGCATCGAGGCCATCAAGCACCGCTGGGACAGCGGCCATCGCGGCTGGCGGCAGGACGACGTTTTCATGGCCTACCTTGGGCTCACCGACGACGCCTGCAAAGGGCTCGTCGAGCGGGCCTGCCATCATGACCCAGGCGAGCGATTCCCCGCCTTCTGGGGCCCGAACTACGACTGGACGCCCGACCAATGTCACGGCGGCGTCCTGCTCAAGACATTCCAGGCCATGCTGATGCAGACGGACGGCCGCAAGATCTTCCTGCTGCCCGCCTGGCCGAAGGGCTGGGACGTGGACTTCAAGCTCCACGCGCCGCTACAGACCGTGATCGAAGGCGAGTATCGCGACGGCAGGCTCCAGTCGCTCAGAGTCACGCCGGAATCGCGTCGAGCCGATGTAATCGATGCGACGAAGCCGTAAAGACTGCGGCAAATCAGGAATGTCCTCCTATCCCTGATTCAGCGGGGACTGCATTGGTCAGGGTCGAATCCCTTCCTCCCACCGCAGGCGCCTGCTTCGGAGGCGCTCGCGATGAACGCCAGGCAACACACTACGTCTACTCGTTTGTCGTCGGGATATCTGGAGAGTAGTGCATCGATGAAACGGTCCAGACGTCGGCAACATTCCTCGGTGTCGGATGCCGCCCAAGCGTCATCCTGATAGTCCTTGTTCAGGCCCAGGAGGGACATGCCAAACTGGGCATCGCACTCGTACCCGATACAGTGGGGCATATCCCTGTTTTCCCGGCCATACGCTTCGACGTCGCTGAGCACCCTTTGAAGATACTGTCTCTCACCAGACTCTTTGAGATCAAAGAGAGGGATCTCGCGGAATTGGACATAGCGATCGACCTTCTTGACTCGATTGTTGCTTCTGACCTCCTGTCGTGAGAACGGTTCCACGACTGCGATGTGTGCCAGGTAATCGGTGGTGGAACCCACGTTGATGTTGTGAAATGTGGTGCCTGTCACCAGACCCGCGATTCCACCGACGCGCGCATCGCCCTGACCGGGGCGCATCATGGTCTTGCGATGCGTGTGGGCCGACAACCAGTAATTCGCTCTTCCCTTGGTGCGCCAGTAGTGGAGCTTCTGATTCGCATAGGGGCTTCCGAAAAGCACGGTCTCGGCCGTCTCCCAGACGCCGTGCATCATGCTCAGGAGCTCAAAGTGCCAGCTTGTTGGGACGTCATTACGCTTTCTGTCCAGGTTGTCAGGCGGGTAATGCGAGGCAACGAACCGGAAATCGGAAGGTGCGTCCGCCGGACCATCACGGAGATACGCGATCTGGGACGGCCTTCTGCCGCCGGATGTGCTTTCGCGATCCCGGGACGATACCGATCCCTGCATGCCGTAGAGACCCCAGTTGGGAATGAAAGGGTCCAATATCTTCAGCTCCGGCTTGATCGACGTGTCAATGTAGTCCGAGGTGTCCGCGAGCAGGATGTCCACTTCCTTGTCGCCTTCCTTGGGATAGACAAGACGGCCGGCGAGATACAGGCCGCTGCCGTGATCCAGATTGGGGTCCAGGACATCGCCGTTGTCCGCATAGCGGAACAACGTATTCGTAGGCAGATCATTGCTGGCTCGGTTGAACTCACTGATTCTCTTGAGCACCTCATACTTTGACGAGAAACGGTTATACGTCTCCGGAAGAGGCGGCACCTCCTCCGGACGAAGACGATTGAGCAGGAGGAATCTCATCAACGGATCCGACGTGCTGCCGGAGCCCAGGTAATCATGGTTGCCTATGACCATGAACATGGGGATTTGATTCTCCCTTCTATGGTCGCCGAGCACACGGAACAGGGTTTCCAGCTCGTTCTCGCCGCCACTGTTCGCACCGTCGCCAAGATAGAGAATGACGTCGGTGTTCGATGGGAACCGATTCAGCGCGATCCGCAGAACCTCCGGCGTGAGGTGCTCGAGCGCCGGGGGACGAATGGCACATCCAATTCTCCTGTCCATCGACTTGCTGCGGTACAGGCAATCCGGCGTGCTGTCCGGAGAGGTGATCTGCGAATCGCCCAGGATACCGATGCGTATGGGCAGAGCGTTTCCTGGCCGGTTTCCGCCGCAACCCGGCAGGAGCCAAAGGCTCAGAATCGACAGCAACAACAATCCACAGGTCCGTCCATACTTACCCATAAGGTCCAATCGGCTCATGCACAAGACCCCATTTTCAGCACGCTGTCCGCGTTGTCTCGCCCCTCTCAGGGGATCTGCTCATCGGCCCCCCGGGACGGTTCCAGTGGCTTCTCATGCTCGCAACCGGCCCAGATCTCCTGGGGATAGACAATGCTGTCGGTGCCGGGGATATCCGGCGCGCCCTCGCCTGTATTCAAATCGATGCCCTGTTCGAGGTACGCCTTGTAGGCCAACTGGCTGCAGTAGAAGGCATCGTCCGTCATAGAGTCCGCGAACACGACATTATAGGGCTTCCTGGCCTGTGCCTGCCTGAGACAGTAACTCGCGACACCCCGCCGAATCGAGGCCTCCTCTTCGCAGGAGAACGACCTGCCGGCCAGCGGATAGGCGATGCCGTACAGGGAATCGTACAGAGGACCTCGCACTTTTGCCATCCTCGACGCGTCCCATGTGTTGCCGACGATACTGAACGTGAGCACGCGAAACTTGGCCCCGGCCTCGACACAACGTCCGCCCGGCCCGACGTACACCACGACGTGGTCCACGGGTCCCGGTATCACGATCCCATAGGCCCGGTAGAACAACCCGGCGAACACAGGCCGTCCCCTGGTGGTGGTCGTACAGATCAGATCGCCGGTCTGAACCGTCAGCCCGTCGACCAGATAGGTGTGAACAGTGACACTCTCCGGCTCACAGACCTGTTGCTGCGAACCGCCGCAACCAATGAAGCTGAAGGAAATAACGATGACCACCAATCCGGCGGAGAGCGATTTGCGAGTTCCCATCATTCCGGCTCCGTTCGAGCAGATACGCGAGGATGTATTGGATTAGGTTACTCGCCACCGTGGAGCATGTCAACCGAGAAATACTGATATTGTTCTTGACGCCCGGCGACACGTGCGGTTAAACTCACGTAGCAGGCTTTTCTTGCGGCCGGGCGACAACCAGGTGTCAACATGGAATCCTACGTGCGTGTATGGCATGCCGGGATCTGTTTCTGTGGTATCAGTGGAAGCGCGTGTTGCGACGCTCAGATGTGTGTTCGCTGCGCCGAAGTGGACGCAATGCCTGTGAGCGAGCTTCTTGACTAATCCACGTTTTGCTGCGGAGAGAACAGAAAGGGGTACAAGGCTATGGTGAAACACCATTGTGATGCGTGTTCAGGCCGGGGAAGCGTGCGAAGATGGCTATGTTTTGCAGCCGGAGAAGGACGCACTGTGTTGACGGCTGTCTGCCTGCTGGTTGTGTTGCTGGCCGTCGGATGTTCAAGTACCGGAACGTTCCCGCAGACCAGCGGTACTCAGGTCGACCTCAGCAGGAAGAACTTCCGTATTGTCAAGGCCAACGCCGTAGGGTCGAGTTCCGGCTTCAAGCTGTTCGGTTTTATCCCGTTCGCGGCCCCGCGCTACAGTGTAGCGATGTCGCACCTGTACAAGAAGGCCGGCCTCACAGAGGGAAGAGCACAGACCCTGACCAATGTCACCCAGGAGAACTCCAACTTATACCTTCTGCTGTTCTCGCTCCCGAAGCTGACGATTCGCGCAGACGTCATCGAGTTCACCGAATAGGCTGAACAATCGAAGCCTGCGGAATTCGATGCGCCATATCACACCACCGGGTTCAGAAGGAACCTGTATCCTCTGAGCCCGGCGAGCCGTTGTTCTTTGCGCTGGGCCGCCAAGCGGTCCTGTCGCCGAACGATGTCGGGTCGGTCGTCGCGGGGTCCTGGATAACGAGCGAACGGCCTGCGCCGTCGGTACTGTCGTACCACCCGTCTTGGAACTGGAAATCGTGAATGACCTGCCCCGCCGCGTCCTGCAATCGGATGCGTTCGCCTGCATTGCTCAGAGTGCCTTCGTATTGGCCGGCGATGGGAAGGTCCGGTCCGTACTTGGTCTCGAACGCAGCGAGGTCTTTGACTGCCAGCAGGTACTCGCCCGGGAGCAGTACGACGCTGGGGAAGGTGAACTCGATCCCCTCGGTGAAGCGGACGAGGTTCAGATTGATCGGCTCGGACCCGATGTTGGTCAGCTCGATGAACTCGGTGTTCGGATCGCTGGGGTCGCCAGCGTCTGCCGGATGGTACATGATCTCGCTGATCCGCAGGCTTTCGGCCACCGGTCCGACGGCGAAGACCGCTTCGTTCAAGGCACTCCAGGCCCCCACCGCCCAGGTACGCGCATTCACGCGGGCGCTGACCGACAGCGTGATCGGTCCCTCGTACAGCCCCGCAACGGACGAGACGTCGCCTCCCGCGGCAGCCTGCTCGCCCACAACCAGTTCAGTCCAGATCAGGAAGTCGGAACTCGTGCTCGATGCGTTCAGGCCCTGGATCGCCAGGAGATTCTCGCCCGGCTGCAACAGGTCAACGTAAGAAGAGACATCGAACGACTCGACACCCTGGGCTTCGCGGCCGCTGTCGGCAGAGGAATTCCATTGGGGCGTCCCTGCGAACTGAGCCCGCGCAACCTCCACACCGTTGAGATAGGCCACGAAACCGTCGTCGTACCACATTCTCAGGGTCATCGTCTCACGGTCGCAGGGGTCGCCATCGAGATCGAACGGGATTCGGATACAGCACGTTGTGTTTACGCCGTACAGGTCATCGCCCACGTCGATGCCGATCAGCGATTCGTACCCGGAGGCCCGTTCGTATCCCACGCCCCCGCTGCCGGCGAGCCAGTAGGAATCGTTGTATTGCAGGCTGGTCCGCCAGGTTTCGTCCAGGGGCCGACCCGGCACGAGTACCCGTTTGGGTGCGCTTGCCGCGACAAGGACATTCGCGTCGGTCGCGGAAGACACTTGGGACACGCGAGGATCGGAGCCGTCGAGTGTGTAGTAGATCATCCCGCTCGAAACATGCATGGAGAGTTCATCGCCCGATAGGATTTGCCCGCCGTGTTGATCGACGCCATTGACCCGGAACGCAGGGGCCTCGACTGTAGGATACAGGCCCGCCGTCTTCAACTGGCCAAGCAGGATCTGGGTTCGCTGCGGGAAATACGTCGTGAGCAGCCGGATGCGCTCGGCCATCCACTCCACGTCGCGAGTGTAGGGCTGTGCCCTCTGCGCATCGCCCCAACGGGCCGATTCACAGACGATCGCGCCGTAGATCTCCTCGGCTCGGGTTTCCCAGCGAGCGGTGGCTGCCTCGGGCGTCAAAGCCCCGCCATGGAACATGTGCTTGTACACGCGGTCCGCGTAGCGCAGGCGGAACTCCGGATTCACTCGAAGCTTCGTATAGATGTGCGACGCGCTCGTGGGGACATCCACCTCGACGTTCAGAAAGTCCGTCGCGTTCCAGATGCTGTATTCCATGTCCCAGACGAAAAATCGGAACATCGGGTCGCCGATCCTGCTTCCGATGGCCCGCTGGTTGTTCGACTGGAAGGTCTCGGGACCGTCCTTGTTCGTCGTGTACTGATGGATCAGGAAGAAATCGATCAGGTTGTCCAGGTCCACGTACTGCTGCATCTGGGCATAGGCCTGGGGAGTTGTGAGCCCACGATCGGCCAGGGCGAGCATCTCATAGTAGCGGTTCAGGTCGCCGTCGATAGCCTCGTTGGTGCTGGTCCGGCGGTTCAACGCGTCATAGTCTTCGTCGGACCCGCCGAAATACTCCTCGGCCATTTGCGCATCGGGCCGCTCCACGGCGTGGTACAGACCCCAGTATAAGCCATTGAGGTACAGGTGGACGAACGCAGCGTGCCCGTCGATCTTGCCCATATCCCGAGCGGTGTCACGGGCGAATGCGTCGCGGAGGTACTGTGCCTGGTCGGGGTACTGCTGCCCCGCCCAGGACCGCCCATGCTGGGCTCGCAAGACGATGCTGTCGAACCGATCCACCGGGGCGTCGGGAAACAGCTTGTACTCCATCTTCGTTGGGCCGTACTCCTTGCGGAATTCCAGGCGAAACGAGTGCTTCTTCGTCCGGTCATGCGTGCGCCAGGAGTAGCTGTGGATGCGTATACCGCAGGAACTGGCATAGGCTGTCGTGCCATCCGTGTTGATGATCTCGATGGAGGTCGGCCGCTCCCAGTCGTCGCCCCGGTTCACTGCGTTCGCGTAGATGCCGCGTTGGCTGTCGAAGAGGTCTTCGGGCGCCATCACGATGGACATCGTGCGGATGCTCCGCAGCGCCAGAATGATCTCGTTGCGGTAGGCGGGATCGTTCACCACGTCGGGGTCCATCTCGTAGTCGGCCGTCGCCCCGGCCCACGACGAGGGGAAACCCGGCGGATTGGAGGGCTGATGAATCACGTCGTTCGGGAAGATGTACGTGTACGTAGCCACTCTGCCGGGTCTCCATTCGGACCTCGCAGCACGAACCCGCAGGCAGGTCGTCGTGGCAATTCGGATGGGCTTGGAGTAGAGAAGTCCGCTGAAAGACCGGCCCGCCTGGACTCCCGGCTCGGACCCGTCGAGCGTGTAACGAATCTCGGCATCGGGCGTGTCGCACGTCATCGTCAGCTCGAACGGCCTATCATAGAACCCACGTTCATGACTCACGACGACATCGGTCACCGCGCCTGCATAGGCGGCGCCGTTCGGGCCTCCCGGCGTCGGCGATTCGAGGAACCCCCACGTCGCACCGCCATCGGGCGATCGGCCATAGGAGACATCGGTCACCTGGGTCCCGAAGGCGACGTGATCGAGTAACGTAACGCCGTCGGTGTCCAACAGGGCAATCTCCTCGCCATCGGCATCGAGACTGAAACCCGCGTGCAATCCGGCGTCCCCCACGTCCTTGTCGAGCCAGAAAATCAGATAGCCACCAGCCGGGATCGTCGCGTTGTCCGGAATCCGCCACTTCGCAGGCTTAGCCGGGTCGTCGGTCAGGTACATGCCACCGACCGTGACAACTCGATTGTCCCGGTTGTAGATTTCCACCCAGTCATCGAATTCGCCCTGGGGATCCCGTACGGTGCTGTTGTTGCCGGCCATGATTTCATTGAGGACAACCGGGCCGGGAAGAACAGATTGTGCAAGCACCAGAAAAATGATCTGACCGGACAGCAACCTCGTTTCTCCGTTCTCGGACCGAATCTCTCACTGCGCTCCGTTTCGCTCAGGAGAACATGCGGAGCACACGGATCACCATGACCTCCATTATACCACTTCCGAACGGGTATTCCTCGACCGAAAACGAATGCAGGCAGGAGCGAGAGGGCTGCTCCTGCCTGCGGAGTATTCAGGGAACCAGGATGTCGGATCTTGTGTATCTACACCTTGTCGGGCGTCGGGCACACGAACGGCGGGCGGTATTCGCGATGCAGAATATGGTTCGCCGCGTCACTGTTGGTGAAGACCTCCTTCTGAGGGTCGAACGTCAGGAGCGGGCCCATGGACATCGGGTACTTGTCCAGATCGACGCCGTTGTCCTGGAGATGCCGGACCGTCCGATTGAGCGTCACAATGTTCTGGTCCCGGCTGCCGATCTTCTCCAGCACCGCCCTGGCCTCCTTGACGGAGACCTTGTTCTTCTCGCCGAGGTAGTAGCTGATGTTGGCTAAGTGCGCAAGGGCTGCGGAAAGATGACCCTGGAAGGCATCGGAATTGAGATCCTGCGATTTGCGGCTGCGGACGGCGTCGAGGAAGTTGCCATAGTGGTCGCCGCCGCCTTTGAACTCCTTGATTGGCTGGCCCTTGAGGTCGTAGGCGACGCAGTGGGTGTATTCCCTTTGGACGAGGCAGCCCTCCGTACCGTAGAAGATCACGCCGATCTTGTTGCCTTTGGTGCTGTCGAACATGGTGGCAATCTCAATGTCGGCGGGGTTGTCTACGGACAGGCCGCGGGTCTCGAAGACCATGCACTTGTCGCCATAGTCGTAGATGGCCACTTCCGTGTTGGGCGTATCGCCGGCATCGACGTAGTTCGGGTCATTGCGCTCCGCCTGATAACCCAGGCGGCCGCCGTAAGCGATCACGCTGTTGGGGTGGCGGTTGATCCCCAGTCCCCAGCGGGCAATGTCGGTCTGGTGAGGGCCCTGGTTGCCCGAGTCGCCGTTGCCGTAGAGCCGCTGCCAGTGCCAATCGTAGGCCAGTTGCGGGCGGGTCAACTTCGGCGACGTGTACGGGGCCGGACCGCTCCAGAGATCGAAATCCAGCCCTTCGGGAATCGGATAGTCTCCCAGTGCGCCGATGGATTTGCGTCGCTTGTAACACAATCCCCTGGCGAAGTTGACCTGCCCGATGCCGCCGTCGGCGAGGAACTGCATCGCATTCTTGAGGGCGGGATTCGAGCGGCACTGCGTGCCCACCTGGCAGATCCGCCCGTATTTCTTGGCGGCGGCCACGAGGGCGGCCCCTTCGGGGATGTCGTGGCTGATGGGTTTTTCGATATAGGCGTCCTTGCCGGCCTGCATGGCCCAGACGCCACAGAGCGCGTGCCAGTGGTTCGGCGTGGCGGTCGAGATGAACTGGACGGATTTGTCGTCGAAGACCACCCGCATATCCTTGACCCACTTCGGCCGGCGGCCGGTGCGTTTCTCGACCGTGTTGCAGGCGCCCTGGCCCACCTTTTCGTCCACATCGACGATGTAGGCGATCTCCACGTCCTTGCGGTCCGCGTAGGCGCCGATGTGATCGCCGCCGCGACCCCTGCAGCCAATCACGGCACAGAGGAGCTTGTCGTTGGGACCCGTGCCCTGTGCCCTGGCCTGGCCGCTGAACATCGGGGTCGTGGCCGCCGCAGCGGCAAGCATCGAATCACGCAGGAACTGTCGGCGTGTCTGTCGTGCTGTCATAACCACTCCTTCTGATACGATAGAGTCCGGTTGCCTGTGTTGCAGTCAGCGGCAACCATCCTATCATGCCGGGAGCAACAAGCCAGTACAAATGCGAGGAATCGGACCGTTTCGAGTGCAGCTTCGTTTCCGGAGACAGGGTAAACATGTGTCTGGGGGTGGACAAACAGACGTGAAAACGCTATACTGATAGTTATCGCGGGTAGAGTTGCCGAAGGGTGCGGCAGCACCTCTTTCTACCAGGGAAGAGGTCGCGCGTCTGTGCTGTTCCCAATTCCTACACACCTGGCGGCGTGCAACAGGTCTTTCCAGCAAGAGGAGGTGGATGTGAGTAAACTGCTGTTTGTCCTGATTCTATCGGCGTTCTTGTTGGACGGCGTACAGGCCGAGGAACCGATCTTCTTCGAAGATCCGAATCTCAAAGAAGTGATCGAGGAGGCGTTGTGGATTTCGGACCCGGCGCCGACCAATATGCTGGATCTGATCCCCCTCAGTGCCGGCGTCAAAGAGATCGAGAGTCTGGTCGGTATCGAATACGCCACGAACCTGCGGGACCTGTATCTTCGGTACAATCGTATTCGAGACCTCTCTCCCCTGGCGGGACTGACGGGCAGGGAACCGAACGATCCAAACGGGACGGAATTGCCGGTCATCCGTGCGGATCACAATGGTGTGGTCGTGCTGATCGCCGGAAACAGCGATACCTACTGCACGCTGTCCGGGTTCGCCATCACCGCAGGCACAGGGCAGGCCGGCATCATCAGTTGTTCCGGCACCACCGAGGCCAGCAGGAGCCGTTGAACACACACATTGGGCATGCGTGACCTGTGAATCCAAGATTTGGCAGGCACATGTTGTTGGGATGGACGCTGGCGATTCTCGGGACCGCCGTTCTGTCCCCGGCCTATGCGGGCGATCCCACGATCCATCCGTCGGCGTACTGGAAGAACGAAATCGCGTTCCCTTATGACGCCTTCTGCGCCCGCGGCATCTCGAAAGACACTCCCAAGTGGGTCAAGTTCACAATCCTCCTGGAGCCCTACGATCCCAACGTCGTCTACTTCCAGGATTGCACGAAATACGTCTATCACTACAGTTTCGCCGCAACGGCACTCGATCCGTTCCTTGGGATGACGACGCAGCAGTTCAACGCAGTCACCCTGTACAAGGAGAATCAGCAGGCCATTCTGGGCACAGTAATCCTGCCCCCGGCGGCCGTCTGGCCCACGGAGCCACAATTCCTCGAATATGGAATCCAGTTCGTTCGGCAGGATGCCTTCACGCCCGAGGAGATTCGGGACCTGTTCCACCGGGTCCAGGCCCACGTCGCGGCCCCGACCGGGGTGCAGGCGTTCTACTTCCCCACGTATGAGCAGCAGGCCACAGCAACGGCCCACAGCGGTTGGCTCGAATCGCAGGGAATCCCGATCAGTTCGACCGCGCGGTGGGCCAGCGGCAACACGTGCTATTCCGAGGGATGGGCTTTCGGGACCGTCAAGTTCTTCTCGGGCGATCAGATTGCGGCCGCGTACCATAGCGGCGCCCTGGCGCCGGGCGATATCCTGCTCACTGACGGCGTGCCGGCCGAGGTTCCCTTCGTCGCGGGCATCATTTCGCTGGCGGCTTCGACCCCCAACTCCCATGTGGCGATCCTTGCACGGACGTACGCTGTGCCGTTCATACACCTGGTCCTCGCCAACGATGCCCAGCGGGCACAGGAACTCATCGGCCGCAGAATTCTCTTCAGCGCCTATGAGAATGATTACGGAACCGAGGTCCGGCTGATCGACACAGACGTCGTCGTGGACGACCAGGCGGCGGCGCAAATCCTTCAGTTGAAAGAACCCGCGCCTTTGAACATTCAGCCCGCTGCGTCTTTGGGCGTGTTCGGCGTATCGACCGACGGTCTGTCCCCTGCCGATATCCAGTATGTCGGAGGCAAGGCAACGAATTTTGGCATCCTGCGGGCGGCGGTCCCCGACAACTCTCCCGAAGCCCTCGCGTTGACCTTCGATCTCTGGAAGGCGTTTCTGGGCCAGTCGCTGGCGCCCATCCCGACCCTCACTATCGGGCCCGGAGAGCATAGGCTGTTCTGGGCTGATGGCGATACGGACCAGGGTCCCACGCACACGAGCTTTCGGCTGAGCAAAGACGGTGAATCCATCGGTCTGTTCGGTGCCGATGGCGCTACGCGGATTGACGTGGTCCAGTTCGGACCGCAAGTCAGCGATGTCTCCTTCGGGCGATCGCCTGACGGCGGCAATACATGGCAATCATTCCCTGCACCTACGCCCGGCCGGCCCAACGATGCCGGCGGCGGCGAAAGCGAGTCCGGCCTGGTCCTCAACGAGGTCATGGCGGACAACGAACAGACTATCGAGGACCCGTGCGAAAGCGGCGAGTATCCCGATTGGATCGAGCTGTACAATGCCTCGGACGAAGTCATCCTTCTGAACGGCCTGTATCTGACCGACGACCTGAACGAGCCCACCCAATGGCAGGTCCCACCCGAGATCGTGGGCCCGACGCTGCGGGAGGAAATCGCCCGGCGACTCTCCAGATACACGTCCTATCCGCCTTCGGACATGCAGGCGCTCTCCCAGGACCTGGCCTCCATCCGAAACCTGTTCACCAATGCCGATGTCACCGAGTTCGGCAACGAGTTGCGAGACGCGGTCCTCGCCGTGCTGACCGATCCGCAATACGGTCTCGATCCGGTCGCCCCGCTGCGGTTCCGCAGCTCAACCAACGTCGAGGACAGCATGGACTTCATCGGCGCCGGGCTGTACGACAGCTACAGCGGCTGCCTGGCCGATGCAATCGACTCCGACGACGAGGGCCCCTGCGCCTGCGACCCGAACCGACAGTCCGAAAAGGACATCTTCCACGCGATCCGCCAGGTCTTCGCCAGTTTCTACAACGACAACGCGTTTCTGGAGCGTCTGCGGCACGACGTCAACGAGGCGGATGTCGGCATGGCCGTCGTGGTTCACCACTCCTTCCCGGACGAGATCGAGTTGGCCAACGGCGTGGCCACCGTGGACAGAACGAGCAGTGGGACAACAATCTCCTTCGTCACTCAGTTAGGTGCGGTTTCGGTCACGAATCCGGAGGATGGCTCGATCCCGGAGGAGGTCACCGTGTCGATCCTCGCATCAGGCAGCACGGTGCCCGCCAAGCTCAAACAGGCCTCCAGCCTGGTCCGGCTGGG
This sequence comes from Phycisphaerales bacterium, assembly GCA_039683175.1. Taxonomy (GTDB): domain Bacteria; phylum Planctomycetota; class Phycisphaerae; order Sedimentisphaerales; family Anaerobacaceae; genus PLanc-01. The sequence goes on along the minus strand of JBDKRX010000246.1, from coordinate 2,346 downwards.
CGATACGGTCATGACTTGGAGAGACGACTATACGGCCCTGACGGACTTGCTGATTCGCATCCGCGAGGAATTCGCGAGGACCACCGGCCGGACCGAGTACATCCTCGACGTGGAGTACAAGAAGGTCGCTCCGGGCGGCCGGATCCTGCCGGAGGGCGGACTGGTCGTCAAGCAGGTTCGCGAGATCCCGTCGGCCAACACCACGCAAGTCCCTTTCCTGGTCAATCAGCCCACCCAATTCGAAGTGTATTCAGGCGAAGTTGTGTTCGGGGAACCGACCGACGTATTCGCGGATCATCGGCTCAAGTCCCGATGGACGCTCGAAACACACAGCACCATTCTGGACGCCAACGCGCTCCAGGAGGGCCTCTATACCAGCGTGCAGATCGAGTATGTCGATGAAGATCAAGTTCGCACGATCTCGGGACGGATGCCCCTCCTGCCGTCCGCGATGCACGCGTATCGCGACAACGAGACCACCGATAGCTGGCAACTCACCGGCCTCCCGAACGCTCGCACCTGCTACCTCAAGACAACGGACATCCCAATCGCCGTCGAGGCTTCGGAATGCCCGGCCTTCACGCCCTCGGACCTCGGCTGTTCGGGCTACGGCGTTCCCTACCGCTTCCTGGTACTACAGGTCGAGTACGCGAACCCTGTGGATTCATGGGACGCGACGACCTGGACCACCACGACCGTCAATAAGGTCCACCTGTGGGCCTGCCAGGCCGTCGACAGCGACGACATCGCACAGGAGCGGACCCTCTCGTCCAACGGCGCATCGATCACGTCCCGCTTCTACTATCCGCCGCTGCCCAAGGGGCTCACGGCATGGGAGATGGCCGGCGGCAACACGGCGCCCCTGAAGCGATGGGACCAAACCACGATTCAGGGGTTAACCAGCGAGCCGATCGTGTTGAAGGGCTACTACTCGCAGACGTTCCGGCCCGAGCACCACAATCAGACCGAGCACCTGCTGTTCGAGCCCCGACTCGAGCCGGGAATCTCCGCCGATATCCTGGACGAGCTGAAGGACAAAGACATTCGCTTCATCCATATGATCGTGGACAAAGACGGCGCGGGAGCCGACGAATCGCGAATCGTCACCTACGGCATGGAGAAGTAGATGCGCGAATGCATAGATGCACGACACGCTCCAACGCTTTCACACCACCCTTCTACACATCACACGCCTTCACCGCTTGCACGAGCGACTCCAGCGCGCTGCGAACAGGGGTGTACTCATGGGCAACGTAGCCCTGGTAGCCGGCCTCGACGATCGCCCTCATGACCGCGGGATAGTAGATCTCCTGGTTTTCGTCCAGCTCGTGGCGGCCCGGGACGCCGGCGGTGTGGAAATGCCCGATGTAGTGGATATTCTGCTTGATTGTGGCGATCAGGTCGCCTTCCATAATCTGCATGTGGTAAATATCGAAAAGCAGCTTGAACCGCGGCGAGTTCACCCGCCGGCACAGATCGAAGGCCCAGGCGTAGTTGTCGCACATGTAGCCTGGGTGGTTCACCTTGCTGTTGAGCATCTCCATACAGATCGTCACGCCGGAATCCTCGGCGATCTTGACCGCCTCGGCGAGGATCGTCCGGCAATTGTCCATGCCCTCGGCGTCGCCGATGCCCGCGCGGTCGCCGGCCATGCAGATCACGTTGGGCCACTTGTACTCGGCCGCCGCCGGGATGTTGGCCTTGAACTCCTCCATGAATTTCGCGTGCATGGCCTTGTTGTTCAGGCCGTTCTTGATCCCCCCGGCGCCGGGCACCATCGTCGCGACCAGACCATACTTCTGCAGCGTGGGCCACTCGTCCTTGCCGACGAGATCCCGGCCGGCCAACCCCATCTCGACCAGCAGCTTGGCGGTCTGCTCCCGGTCCAGTCCGGCGTTTCGCAGGCAGCCGCCGCAGATGGACTGCTTGATTCGTCCGTTCCCGACGATCTTGCCGACACTACCTGCCTGCATCCTGTCCTCCCCTCGCGCGGCCGCCGGCAACACGGCCGCCCCAACAACCGCTGCCGCCCCTGCCAGCACATCGCGACGCGTGAATCGTTCTGGATTCTCCCGAGCGTGGTCCATCCGATGCCCCTTTCCGAAAGCCGTGTGTTGCCCAGTTGCCAGACGATTGATTCCCCATCCTATCGCCCTACCCGGCGGGATTCAACCGCAGTCTTCCGCCACGGCAGGGCAAACGAATCTGCGTCCGGGGGCGATTAGTACGACAGCGCTACTTTGGCTCAAGATTTTGTGAGATGTGATCCGATGATTCTCCTGACGGTAGATATTTTGGAGAATCTGGAGATGAACTCAGAGCAGATTGCTTCGCTGCAACCGGCGT
>JBDKRX010000245.1:0-9944 GCA_039683175.1 Phycisphaerales bacterium | reverse complement strand
CGAAGATCAAGGCGTTCGAAAAGGCCGATCCGCAGGGCAAGGACCTCATCCGGTGGAAGTACCAGCGGTATATCAAGGACTATCTGCGGTGCATCGCGTCGGTCGATGAGAGCGTCGGACGAGTCTTGGACTACCTCGACGCGTCGGGGCTGGCCAAGAATACCGTCATGATCTACACGAGCGACCAGGGTTTCTACCTCGGCGACCACGGCTGGTTCGACAAGCGATTCATGTACGAGGAATCGCTGCGGATGCCCCTGCTGGTCCGGTATCCGAAGGAGATTCCCGCGGGCTCGGTGAACAGCGATATCGTGCTGAATCTCGACTTCGGCGAGACCTTCCTCGACTTCGCGGGCGTGCCTGTTCCGGCGGACATGCAGGGCCGGTCGCTGCGTCCGCTGCTGCAAGGGCGAACGCCGAACGACTGGCGGACCTCAATGTACTACCACTACTACGAATATCCTGCGGTCCACAGCGTCAAACGCCACTACGGCGTCCGCACCGAGCGATACAAGCTGATCCACTTCTACAACGACATCGACGAGTGGGAGTTGTACGATCTCCAGGCCGACCCGGATGAGATACGGAACGTCTACGCCGATCTCCAGTACGCGGGGGTTGTGCGGGAGTTGACGGCCGAATTGAAGCGGCTGCGGGCCCAGTACAACGACACGACCGGCGCGCCGGTGTAGTCTACCGCGGCAATGGCCGCCGCAGAAGGCAAAGAGGCAGAGCCGCGATGACTCTGCCTCTCTTGTCGTCACGTTCCGGCCCGCCTATCGGATTATCTCACCGGTGGCTTTGTTCCATCGGGTAGTGCGGTTCTGCATCCGATGCTTGTTGCCGTGACAATCGGTGCAGTATTTCTTGACATCGCTGCCGGAGGGAGTCTCCTGGAAGACGCTCAGACCCGCCTCCAGGATGGCCTGGTGATCCTGGAGGTGGTTGATATCGTGCCTGGGGTGGCACATCATGCAGGTCGGGTTGATCCGTTCTTTCGGGTACATCAGTTCGGGCGGCGTGACATTCGCCTCATCCGAGCGGTGGCGGAGCGACTCGCCGTGGCATCGCTCACAGCCGATCCCGGCCAATTCGTGATCCAGGGCCAGTTCTTCTTCGTCAAAGTCGAGGTGACAGGCCCTGCAGAACGGATTGGCCACGAAAGCCCCAGCGGGCTTTGCATAGTAATCGTCCTTCTGCGACCCGCCTGTAGGTTCCGTGGCCTGGCTGCTCTCCGAGGCGGCGCTGCGAGTGTCGTCGTCAAACGGGCAGTTCGTCGCCGCCAGGAGCAGCAGACCGCACAACAGGATCGCCGTGGCCGGCAGGGGCCCTTCTCCGCGTTTCATTCCTACACGTACTCCCAATTCTTCAGCCACTGGTAATCCGCAGGCAGCTTCGCCCAGGCCTCGTCCATGGTCTGCCGGAGTTCCATGGCCTCGGCCTCGTTCAGGTCGGGCTCCTTCACGGCTTTGACCACGTTATCTACCTGGTGCGTGTTGATCAGTCCCGGGATCGGGGCCGTGATGACATCCGTGGCGATGATGTAACGGATCGCCATGCGGGCGGTGCGGTCGTCCTGTTCGGCCGCCGGGCTCGCGAGGGAGCCATCGCCCTTGAAGACGGCGTTGCTGGAGAACGGCTTGATGCCGAAGACGCCGACGTCGCACTGCTTGACGGCGTCGAACAAGCTGTCCATGGGCCGGACCTTGCTCTTGGCGGTGTACGGCGTCACGACCACCTGGACGATCTCGGGGAAGGTCTCGATCATCCACTTGATGTGCGGACGGTCGTGTGAGGAAAACCCTGTGAACCGGCACTTGCCCTGCTGGCGTGCCTTCTCCAGGGCCTTCATCATCTCCTCGACCTGGTCCTTGGCGTGCATACCGCTCTGTTCGTGCATCGTGATCCGCCACAGATCAGCGTATTCGAGTCCGGCTTCCTTCAAGCCTTTGTCTATGGTCCCGAGCAGGGCGTCGGCCTTCTGGAAACTCGGGTTGCGCATCTCCTGCTCGTACCACGAGCAGCCGAGGAACATCTTGTCGCGGCGGCCCCGCAGCGCCTCTGCATAGGCTTGTACCTCGCTTGTGGTGCAGGCGTCGATGTAGTTGATGCCCGAGTCCATGCAACGCGTGACGACGTCGTAGCGGTTCTTCTTGAAGTCCTCATCGGCCAGCGAGGCGCCCAGCCAATTGTCACCCTGGAGGGCCTTGGGCGCCATGGTCTCGATGCGTTTCCAGTGCCCGCCCATGCAGACCGCGGATACCCACAGGCCGGTCTTGCCCAGCTTGCGGTACTTCATGCCGGGGTTGTAGCTGGGGGTCTTGGCCATCTCCTGGGCGTGGACTTTCGAGTTCCCCAATGCGCCGACCGCGGCGGCGATTCCCGCCGCCGTGACGACGCTGTCGCGTACGAACTCCCGCCGCGTCAGATCTTCGTGCCTGTATGGTTGGTCGCTCTTGCTGCTCATGGTCTTCTCCTTACGATCGGTTGGCTTGTATCGAAGTGTCTATGTGTCCGCCGGCCCGTGAAGCCTGACGTAACAGTCTTTCAGGTATTCCTTCGCAGTCGCGAGGTTCTTTGTCATGGTTTCTGTCCCCGGATGACCGTGCATGAACGGATTGACGTACCCACGGTATTTCACGTCGGCCAGCGCTCGAATCCACGTCGTCATGTCCGTCGGGCCGACGCCGGGAAGCTGTTTGGAATCGGGCTGGTTCTGCCATGCGTAGAAGAAAAGCAGTTGCGGGCCGCAGATGCGAATGGCCTCGGGCACTGATGCCTGGCTCGCCTGGATGTGGTAGGGGGCCATGGCGATCCCCAATCGGGGAGAGGTGTTCATATCGACGAACGCCTTGAACGAATCGAGCGAGTCCAGGAGAGCGTTCCCATGGTTCTCGATTGCCAGATACGAGTTATACTTCTCCGCCAACTTGACCAGAGGCTTGAGGCTCTCGATGAACTGACGCATCCGAGGGATCAGTTCGTCGGGCGTGCATGGCGAGGCACTGCCTTGGACAGCGACGCCACCGCCGGCCTGGCCCAACAATTCCGCGTAGCGTGCGTATCCGCCGGCGTAGACAGAGAATGCGGACAACTTGAGCTTCTGTTTGTCCAGGAGATCTTTCAGCCCCTTGGGGCCGAGCCGGGACGCCACGTCGTCCAGGTGCGGACAACCCTCGTGGGCGGACCAGATATCGATCGCCTCGAAGCCCAGTCCCGCGATTCGTTCGCAGGCCTTCTCGATGGGCAGTTCCGCGAAATGAATGGAGGAGGTTGCGAGCCGCATCCGCCAAGCAGTGGCATCTACGGGATCTGATTTGTCGGCGGCCGCCACCGCTCTCGATTTGCACGAGACCGCAGCGGCCCCCATCAACGTGAGAAACCTGCGTCGACCGATCCTGTGGTCCATGGTATCGTCTCCCGACTCCTACCGACCCGCACACGCGTCTACAGCACCCGATTCTGCCGCACTTGTTCCACGATTCGAGGTTTCTTCAGAATAGCAAACGTGTTGCCTCTCTGCAACGCATAAATCCGCAGGGTAGAGGCTGGCTGCCATGCCATGGAGCTTGCGGGTGTGACGTTGCCACAGTAGAATCGTCTGTAAGAGCAGTCTTCGATATTGTCTATATTCTCAACTTGGCCGCACAGGAGACAAGTGTGCCTGGACGCATCGAACAGGACAGTCACTCGGCCGAAGCCCGGCCCCTGGATGAACTGACGATCACCGTCGTTCACGACAACGATCCTTGTGTCGAGTTGCTGAAGACCGCCTGGGGGTTCTCGGCATACGTCACAGGGACCGAGGAACGCATCCTCTTCGATACGGGCAGCGATGGAACGCTCCTGCTGGAGAACATGGCCAGGCTGCAAGTCGATCCGGCGAGCATCGAGGGGGTCGTCCTCTCGCACGTTCACGGCGACCACACCGGCGGTTTGGCTGGCCTGCTGAGGGTCGATCCTTGCGTGCGCGTCTACCTCCCGGCATCGTTTCCCGCCAGGGTCAAGGACCTCGTGCGCGGATACGGAGCGTCGGTCGTCGAGGTTACCGAGCCGCAGCAGATCTGCCCCAATGTATACACCACGGGCGTGCTGGGCAGGCGGATCAAGGAGCAGGCGTTGGTCGTCCGCACGGGGCGGGGCCTGGTGATTCTCACGGGCTGCGCCCACCCCGGCATCGGTGCGATTGTGGATGGCATTCATCGTTTGTACCCGGGAGACATCGTGCTGGTGATGGGCGGCTTCCATCTCGAATGGGCGATGTCGCGGAAGGTCCGGCAGATTATCGCCGGTTTTCGCGAGTGCGGGGTCCGATGCGTCGCACCGACGCACTGCTCGGGCGACAAGGCCCGGGAGCAGTTCCGGGAAGCCTACGGGCGGCAGTTCATCGAGGTGGGGGTGGGAAAGACTGTCAACCTGGCGGACCTGCCGTAGGCCGGAGTCATGCGGCTCGCGGCATTCCCTGCGTCAATACAAAAGCCAGGGTCCTCTGTGGAAGACCCTGGCTTCAATGTCGGTAGATATCGAGCTCGCCCTATTGCCCGGTTTCAGTTCTGTCCTTGTCCCTGTCCTTGCTGCATTTTCATGAAGGTTGTCATGATTTCCATCAGGTGCTGCTTGGGGATCGCCATCTCGATGGACAGCTTGCCATTGTCTGCGTTGCTCGCAAGGGCGATATTGCTCTGACTCTGCACGGCCGGCGTCTGAATGGGCATGGGCATCATGGTGGTGGCCATCTGGAACACCCGTAGAATGTTGAAGGTCGTAAAGAAGTCGGCCTTCTCCGCTCCCGGGATCAGTTTCGTAGCGGCGTCCACCTCTGTGGCGACCTGTGTTGTCGAGCCGCCCGTCTTCACCTGGTCGATCAACTCCCGTATGACAGGGCTCGGATCGCCGGCAAAGGCGTACACCAGGAGATTGTTGACCACGGCGATCCGGCCGTTCATCCCTTGGCCGTACATGGCGGCGACCATCTGTGCCTGCGGGGAATTCGGGTCGGTTACGGTGAAGCTCATCTTGAGGGCGTCGATCGCGACCTCCTTGTAGGTCTCGGCTTTGCGCTGAATCTCGAAGTTCGCCTTCAGGCCCATCTCCTTGTAGAGGTCGGCGAGGGCGCCGGTGCTGAACAGCTTGGCGGACTCTTCCAGGCATCGATAGAATGCCTGCGGGTCTTTCAACCCGACGACATATCTAACCGCGAACGGCGGCTTGCTCGCAGCGTCCAGCGAGAACGAACCGGCCAGGGTCCCGCCGAGGGCGGTCGTAGCGTCCGTCGCAAGCTTCTTCAGTTGCAGGATTTGGGGGTCGGTTGCGTTCTTTCCCATCATCTTGGTGAACATTTCCATGCCCATGTCGTTGAGCCGGTTCCAGGAGGCGGTGTCCACCGATGTGATGAAGCTCGCGATGGCTCCGTTCTTGAGATAGCGGGCGAAGGACCGATCCGGCGAGGCCACTCCTCCCTTGAGGGTCTTGGCCATCTCCGTCTCGGGGAGAGCTGCCACCATGAGTCCCGCATTCAACGCCGTCGAGCTGGGATTGAGCGTCAGGCTCACGAATTGCGTTTCTTTCAACAGGGTGTCGAGCAGCGAGGAATACGTGTCCATGATGCCCTCCATGTTGCCCATCATGGGCGGCCCGCCCTGCCCCTGCATCTGTTTGGACATCTCCTTGATTTCCTGGATCTTGGCCTGGATCATAGGCCCGAACATCTTGGATACCGTCTGGATGTTGACATAGGCCCACGCGGGCGAGCCCTGGGCCCGTTTGATCTCGTCGGCGCCGAGTCTCTGGGCCAGGGACGTGGTCCCGCGAGGCATCCAGTTCTTTACCTCGATCAGGGCCTGCTTGTTGTCCACCGCGGTCACCAGGGCGAACGCGCCTGCCTTTACCGTGGCCAGAGCCTGCTGTCCTTCGGGCCCGATCAGCGAAATGCCCTGGGCGTCGGGCTTCGTAACGTTGGGATTGCCTGTGACGAACTTCTGATAGTCGCTCACGGGAACGAGTATGCCGACTCGCGATGGGTCCGGCCCCTCGCCGCCCGGGAGCGGGCCGAACGCGGCGAAAGTGCCCGACATGTCGAGCCCATTGGGCTCTGCGCCGCCCAGCATCGTGGCGACCTGGCCCATCACCATCATGGAGGCTCCGAACGGGGACACCCCCATCAGGAATTGGTCCACTTGAGTCAGGGTCTCGCTGAGCTTGTTGATTCGCACGCAGAAGAGCGATTCCGCGGGCACGAGTTGCAGCGGATCGTTCGCTGCGGATTGGGCGGCGTCGCTCACGCCGGCGGCAAAGAGGACAACCAGAAGCGTCCCTGATAGGAATGCCCTGTTTCGATGGTTTGACCGTTTCATTTCGCTACCTCCTGAGGACCTGATATTCACAATTCACTACTCATCTTCCGCCGTGCACAACGGCTCGACGGCAATCACGATCGGGCGTCAATCAAACGCTGTCCCCGTTCATGCTCTGTGGACGGCACAAATAGTAGTCTGTCGAGGGCAGATCGTCAATGGTCGAGGTGGGCTCAGCCCAGGATCAGCTCGCGGAGAGGCCGCTTGGGCACGTGGTGGATGCCGGCGCTGTCTCGCCAGTACTTGATACTGCCGTCCGTGCCGACTTCCTCGACGACCACCTGTTCCTTGGGTTTGCCCAGCGCCAGGACGAGCAGGACCTCATAGCGGGCCGGGATTGCCATCGCCTTGCGAAGCTCCTCCCGCTTGATCAGGCCGACCACGCACCCGGCGAGTCCCTTTTCGCGGGCCCCCAGGAGGATGCTCTGGGCGGCGATGCCGTGGTCGCAGCCGAAGGTGTTGTTGATTTCGGTGTCGCCCAAGACGACGATATAGGCGGCTGGTCTCTCCCCCTCGGCGGGTCCGGGCCATTCTTTCAAATAGCCGGCCCATGCCAGTGTCGCGAAAATCGACGCGTTCTTCGCGGGCTCGCAGGAGAGAATGTACTTGAGCGGCTGCAGGTTGGCGGCCGAGGCGGAGAACCTCGCCAGTTCGACCAGCTCTTCAAGCTCGCGTCGCTCGACGGCGAACTCCTGATGGAATCGCCGGCAGCTTCGATTGCTGAGGATGAGTTCTCGTATCATGGATTGTCCCCATTTCGACTACAATTGACCTCTTCGACGGATCTCGATCTCCAATCGATCTTCCGGAGAGAGCGTCTGGCTTTCGTTCATCTCGATCTCGATCCGGCCGGCGCGGAAGAGGGTCTTGTTGCTGATGTCCTTGTCATTCAGGCGGATGGTGAGATTTGCGGTCGTCCAGTCCGCCGGGATCGCGAACGCGAGGGTCTTGAGGTTCAGCCGGCCCCATCGCAGCTCGATCTGCTCCCGCTGCACGTTCTCCTTGCGGGTTTGAGCAAACGAACCCCAACCCTCCGCGGCGGTGAATGCAGCCCGGAAACTCTCCGGTGTTACGCGGGGGGCGAAGCCCATGTGCCCCTTCGGGCCGTCGTATTCGAATCCGGCCAGGGCTGTGTAGACGCCCCAACTGGCCATCGCGCGGGCGTAGTGATCGCCGCACTCGATCTCGTTGAACGGGTTGTGTTTGGCGGGGTGGTACCGCTGCTCGACCGCACGGCAGATCGCCAGGGCCTCCGGGATCATGCCCTCCCAGACCATGTGGCCTGCGACCTGGTACTCGATCCCGGTCCAGACTTCCTCTCGATACAGCACACCCTCCTTGATATAGGGGCTCTTGGGCCAGGTGCAGGTGAACAGGCCCGGCTCGCCCGGCAGGGCGAACCACCGGTCCGGCGGATGCACTTCGTTCTGCGGGCCGACGTCGGGGGCCCAGTTGTATTTCCAGATCGAGCCCAAGGCCTGCTTTACGTTCGTCGGCGGGTAGATATACCCGAGGTCGAGCTGGCAGGCCCAACCCTGGCCGAAGAGCTGGTCCGAGAGGCAGCCCTTCTCATACTGGTGCTTCGGATATTTCTGGAGATCGACGACCTGGACGAAGTACTCGCCGTCCCAGAGCCGTTCGATGCTGAGTCGGCTGCCGTTCTCGAAGATCTTGCGGCATCGCTGTGCGAAATCCGCGTCGCCGGCCAACTTGGCCATTTCCTCGCCGGCTCGCAGCGCGGCCAGATACAGCGAGCCAACGAACGTGTTCGGGCCCTCGAAATTGATGTCGTAGGTGTTGTGCTGCGTGTTCTCGATCAGGCCGTCGTCGTTTCCATCCTGCGAAATCGAGAATTCCAGAGCCTTCTTGATCCGGGGCCAGTTCCGCGTGAGAAACGAGCCGTCGGCCGAGCACAGATGCTCGCGATAGGCCTTCAGAATCGTGCCGCACTGGCCATCGGCGGCATAGGCGCGGTTGCTGCGAAAACCGACGAGGCCGCGGTCGGGATCGAAACCCTCGCCGAAGTCCTGCATCTCGCGGGCGCTTCGTTCCAGCTCGGGGAACAATCGCGCCGGCGCGTGGGCGTAGTTCCACACGTGCGTGCAGGTTCCTTCGCAGCAGCCGACGCCTTCCCAGGCCCAGAATCGGCCGCTCTGCCACCATTGGCAGGTGCCCGTCGCAAGGTTGCTCACGGTCGAGTGCAGCCGGAACAGCAGCCAGCGGGGCAGTGTGCTGTCCTCATAGAACGTCTGGCACCATTTCCAGGTGTCGCCGGCCAGCCGGGGGTGGTTGTCGAGAACATAGCGGGCGACCGCGGTTGCGCTGTCGAAGCGATTGGCGTATTCGTGCCCCTGCGGATGATTGGGGAAGAACCAGGCCAGGACGAAAGTGGACGTATAGCTCGTGCCCGGGCCCAGAATGACCGGCTTGGTGGCGAGCGCCATACTGCGTTTCTCCGTGGCCGCATACGTCGCCTCCTGTGCGGCGTAGGGTCCCTTGGACCAGCCGACCATGGATTTGAGGATGCGGTCGGTCTTCTGGGGTGTGATCGTGTCGTCGTTGAAGGCCAGGACGAGCGAGCCATTGTCCGGCAGCTTGTCGAACGGTCCCAGGTCCGCTTGGTACGCTTCATCCGCCAGCTCGATCTGATCGATGTTGATATGGCCCCAGGCGCCGGAGTCGCGGTCCACGATCTCGATCTTTGCGGACTTGCCTTGCAGGTCCTCGACGTTCCAGAAGTACCATTCGAGCTTCTCGTTGTCTTTGCCCACAGCGGTTCGCACGACCTTGTCGTCGATGAGCAGGTTGATGCAGGTCTGGTCCGCGTGGCTGCCGCCACCGATGAGGAAGTTGACGTACTTGCGATTGACCTCGAAGGCAGGGGAAGTGAGTGTCCCGTGCGGCCGGTCGCCGCCCAGATAGGTGTTCACCAGACCCTCGCCCAGGAACCCGCTGACGTTCTGCTGGCTGGCGAGGGTGCCGTGAGCGGGGTCTTTGCCGAACGCCTCGCCCGTCACGGTCCAATCGCCGTAATTCTTGCCCTCGAAATCGGCCAGGACGATCTTGGGCCGGGGCGCCTCCACCTGCGTCTTCGGGGCTTCCTGGGCCGTGTGGACGATCAGCGTGCGACCCCCATCCTGTACGATCCGGCTATGCCGCAGCGCATGCACGGCCTTGGCGGAGTCGAAGCACACCGCGTTCTGGAGCCAGCCCAGGACGCTCACCTGAAGGGTCCGATCGGAGGTGTTCTTGAGCGTGATGTGAAAGACCGTTGCCGGCAGGGCGGAGTCCTTCGCGTTCAGCGGGATGAACGGAGAGAACGCGTCCATCTGGGCCTGGATCGGGAAATCGTCCGCTTTATAGCGGACCACGCCGATCGGGTACTCCCCGGCGAATGTAACCTGGCCGAAGTCCTTGTTCAACGTCCGCACGGCGGTTTTGCCACCCGACTCGACCACGACCGCGAACCCCGAATCGACGGGCGATTCCGGCCGATAGGTGCGGTAGTTGTCCCGGCCATAGCCGCTGAAGACGTGCTTGTTGAAGATCTGCCAGACGCCCAGCGTGCCGTCGCCGCGGAGGTAGAGCTGA
>JBDKRX010000244.1:0-5374 GCA_039683175.1 Phycisphaerales bacterium | reverse complement strand
GAACGAATCGTGTCGCCTGCCAGAATGCCCAGCCCGCCGCTATAGGTCGGGATATCCGTTTGGAGTCCGATCTCCATCGAGAAATAGGCTATGGATGCTTTCGGAGGGGCTGTGCGGGCGTTGCGTCGCGATCCGCGGCGGCGGCGAGCCCTTCCCGGCTGCTGCTTGGTCATAGACAAAACTCCCTGTTCATTCTCACGACCGCGAATCTGCATTCTCCTGCCGGCGACGAGTGTCCATTCTCGACGATTCGCATCTATCCTTTCCATTTTCGCATGACCGACCTCGACTCCGGCAGTTTGGGCGGCCACCGATCACAAAGAAGCGTTCTGCTTACCCGGTTTTGCCCGGCTCGTCAAGAGCGGAGGACCCCAAGCGGTGGAAATACCCGAAAAACCCCATGGTATGCGATGTGAGAGATGCTGGGATGGAATCGGCGAGGCTGTCGCGCTGCGCCCCGGCCGGTATCACGGTTCGGCGGAGGTGAGTCCTTCCTGGATGGCGTACTTCGTGAGTTGTGCGACGTTGTCGATCTGGAGCTTGTTCATGACTCGCAGCCGATGCGCCTCGACGGTCTTGGGGCTGATGTGCAGACGCAGCGCGATCTGCTTGGTGGTTTTGCCCTCCGCCAGGAGTTGCAGCACCTCGCGCTCTCGTTGCGTCAGCAGGGAGAAGGCGCCTGTCGGATTCCCCTGTTCCGGGTGCATCAGGTCATTCACGATGAAGTTGCTGATGGAGGGGCTGACGTAGGTCTCTCCCTCGGCGACGGTGCGGATCGCCTGGGCGACTTCCGCGAAATCACAGTCTTTGAGCAGATACCCGGACGCTCCGGCCCGGAACATCTCGGTCACGTAGTGCTTGGCGGAGTGCATGGACAGGGCAACCACCTTTACTCCCGGCGCATCCCTCTGGATTTCGCGGGTGGCTTCGATGCCATTGAGGTCCGGCATGCTGATGTCCATGACCACGACATCGGGCCGAAGCGCCTTGGCCATCTCGACCGTCGATCGCCCATCGCCGGCCTCGCCGACGATCTTGATGCCTGCTTCCTGTCCGAGGCCCTGGCCCAACCCATGGCGTACGATGGCATGGTCATCCGCCAGCACAATTCGAATGCTCATGATTCCGTCCCTCTGTTTCGATGTCCTTCCATTGGACCGCTCCCACGGAATAAGCACCATGACTTTCCTCACAATCGCCATCATAGAGCCCGGCGAGCACGGCGTCAATCCCGACGGCCTTGTCGCGCACGTATCATCGTCCGCGGAGTTTCACCGCGCACTGCGCCACCCTCCGACCGAGAGCCTTGGCGATTTCGATATCCTCCGGCGGGGGCACCAGATCGTTCTTGGGTCCGGTCGTTGTCGTGGCGCCATAGGGCGTCCCGCCCCGGCCTTCCGTGTGGAGCATTCCAGGCGTCGAGTAGGGCACGCCCACGATGATCATGCCCAGGTGCAGCAGGGGAATCATCATGGACAGCAGCGTGGTCTCCTGCCCGCCGTGGGTGGTGGCCGTCGAGGTCAGCACGCCAGCCGGCTTGCCCTCCATGGTCCCCTCCAGCCACAAGGGAGCTGCGGAATCGATCAGCCTCTTTACCTGGGCGGTCATGTTCCCGAATCGCGTGGGCGAGGCCAGGACCAGGCCGTCCGCCTTGCGAAGATCGTCCAGCGTGCAGACCGGAGTGTCCTTCTGCTGTTCCCAGACCACTTTGGCGTGTGGATTTGTCTGGATCCATTCCTCCGTTTCGGGAAACTCCGCGATACGTCGGAACGCCACGTCCACGCCGGAAACCGATTTCGCGCCGTCACGGGCGGCGCCCGCCATCTTCAGATTGTGTCCGTACAGAGAGTAGTAGACCACGAGTACATTCATTGCTTCGCTCCTTGACTGGTGTTGCGCTACCGTTCCACGACGATGGCGGAGACTGGGCAGTCATCTGTGGCCTCTCGAGTCGCCGCCTCGAATTCTTCGGGGATTTCGTCCATCTTGACCTGGGCGATAGCCTCTCCCATCTCGAACACCTCCGGGCAAATGTCGATGCACCGGCCGCAGGCGATGCAGTCTTCCGTCACGTGTGCTCTCATGCCGTTCTCCTTCCACTCTGTGGATATCGGGAATCCGCCTGATTCCCGGCCTGCAACCTCTACGCGGCCTCGGGCACGGAGGTTCAGCTTACACCGGACGTTCCACACGGTCTTGGGAGAGACATTTCGTCGTTCGCGGGCGACCTCAGAACCGCACGACGAAGCTCAGGCCGTATTCGAAGGTGTTGTTCTCCGGCTCGTAGTAGCCCTCGGATGTGCTCGAATCGTCCAGCCACCAGTATCGCAGGAAGGGGGACAGCGCAAAATCGACGTTGCGGGTTAGGTACCGCAGGTCCAGGGAGAGAACCGTCCCGAAGCCCGGCCATTGCCAGTTCCGGATCGTGGGCTCCGTCGGATCCGCATCGCCCAGGTACGAGATCTGACGCCCGATGAGCAGCAGGTCGAACTCGCCCCGAAGCGACAAGCTCCACCGATCCGCCAGATCGAAGTCTTCTCGCGAGCCTAAGGGGACATAGAGGTAGTTTGACTTCCGTTCGTAGCCGCCGGGCAGGGAGGAGGAGTCGTCGTTCAGGTATCGATATCCGGCCCCTATGTAGACTGCGTTCAGCCATTTTGCCTCAGGCCGCTCGCGGCCCCACAGCATCCGCAGGTCCAGCAGGAAATCGTCGATGCCGCTCATGGAGATCGGCTCGTTCGTGTACATGTCGGAGCCGTCGTAGTCCATCTCGCCGGAGGCGAGCCGGCCTTCGAGCGTGACCGTGTTGCCACTGTTGGAGGCCGAGCGCGTCGAACGGTTCTGCCCGTAGTCGTAGAACGTGTAGGACCCGACGACGCCATAGAGGGTGCCCTCATTTTTCATGACGCCCGGTTCTTTGTATCGGTAGTGCGATACTTCCGGTGCGATCCGCCAGCTCGGCGGCGTCAGAGGTTTCGATGTGTCCACATTCTCCCCGGTCTCCGCAGAACTCGCCAACAGAATGCACGCGATCAACGCTGCCTGTCCAACCATGCTCCCAAGTCCTTCCACACAAGTGCTGCATTCCATTCTTTCAGAGCGTCGGCGGTATGGCGTGCCGCCCTATACGTGACAAGCTTCACGTGTAGGCCCGCTCGAAAATCGCTGTAGCGTCCTCGACCGTCAGGCGAACCGGTGTCAGCTCGAACAGTTTGCCCATCGTGTGGAACGAATTCTCCGCGAGGGTTCGCAGGTCGCTGCGCCGAATGCCGAACTGGCTGAGCTTGTAGCCATCGAGGCCGACTTTGTGTACGAGCTTCTTGAGCCCCTTGATGAAGGCCATTGCCTGTTGTTTCCTTGGTAGCCCGTCGATCTTCTCGCCCATCGCTCGCGCCAGGTCGGGGAAACGATCCGCCCTCCGCTCGGCCAGGTAGCTGAAATAGGCGACGGAGAGCATCGTCAGGCCGGCGCCGTGCGGGACGTTCGGGAAGTACGCGCTCAGCGCGTGCTCCATCGAGTGGTGCGAGATGCAGCAGGAGAGGGACTCGCAAATGCCCGCCTCCGTGCTGGCCCAGGCGAGCTTCGTGCGGGCCTCGATGTTCCGGCCGTCCTTGACCGCGATGGGCAGGTGCTTCCTGATGAGCTCGATCGCTTCGAGGGCCAGGTGGTCGCTCGTCGGCTGGTTGACGTTCGCCAGATAGCATTCGACGGAATGGAAGAAGGCGTCCATGCCCGTATAGGCCGTCTGCTTGGCAGGGACGCTCAGCATCAGCTCGGGATCGACGATGGACAGCTTGGGGAAGGTCAGGGGGCCGCCCCAACCGATCTTTTCGTTCGTGTCGGTCTTGGTGATGACGGTCCAGGGGTCGGCCTCGGTGCCGGTGCCCGCGGTGGTCGGGATGGCGATGATGGGCAGCGCGCCTTTGGCGGGGGTCTTGCCCTTGCCGCTGCCGCCCCAGAGGTAGTCCCAGTACTTTCCAGGGTTCTTCGCCATCACGGCGATGCTCTTGGCTGAGTCGATCGTGCTGCCGCCGCCCAGGCCCAGCACGAAGTCGCACTGGTTGGCCTTTGCGACCTTCGCCCCCTCCTCGACGTGCTCGACCAGCGGGTTCGGCTGGATCTTGTCGAACACGACCGACGACGCGCCATTGCGTTTGAGCAACTGCGTGACCTGCTTGAGATAGCCCTGTTTTCGCATCGCCCCCGAGGCGCCGATGACGATCAGTGCCTTCTTGCCCGGCAGGAAGGGCGTCGTCCCCAGTTCCTGGAGCTTGCCACACCCAAACAGGATTCGCGTCGGCATATACAGACTGAAATCGAGGTTCATGATATCTCCTTGTCAAAAAGAGCAACCAGCACGATCACCAACGGCTCGCCATCTTAGCCGTTTTCCCCCCGGATGCAACCCCGCCGCACAAACGAACCCAATTCCGCCCGCAACGGGAGTCGCCATCGCCGAAAGAAACGAAAGAAGGCGAAAAGAGGGAAAAAGCACAGGCAACTCAGCCTCTTGTCGATTTTTGCGTCCTTTTTCGTTTCTTTCGGCTCAACTCTCTCTCTCCTTCCCGGCATTGGGTTCGTTTCGCACGAACGGCCTGCGGCCGAGTGTGAAGTCCGGACTTCTGCCTTCTCTTGCTTGAAACTTGACACTTCAAACTTGAGACTCCTTTCGAAATTGGCTTCGTTCTTCCGATGTCGTCTGCGTACCTGATTCGCCATAAGCCCTTTTCTGTAAAACACATACCCTCGCTCATGCCCCGTCCCAAATTGGCTTCGTTTCGCACGAACGGCCTGCGGCCGAGTGCGAAGTGTAAAGTGCGAAGTTTGAAGTCCGGCAAAACCCGATGAGACTCAAGAGGGACCGTCTTATCGCTATCCCTGTCTTATAAAAGACGCTTCTGGAGGTCTGTATGTTCCACATAAACCTAAAATAATGCACAAGATGGTCTCACGCAGAGACGCAGGGACGCTGAGACGGACAGGAATTGGACCGGGCTCCTCTCTGCGCCTCCGCGTCTCCGCGCGAGTTGATTCTGCTTCCGGCCGAGGGCGCAGCCCAAGGCCGGGTTGCGGAATCCGTGGGTCGATAAGAGGGTCTCATCCGCCGATTGCGCCGAGTGACGCCGATTGCCAGAGAGTGCGGAGACGGCATATCCGGAAGCTGCAAAAGCGTGAAACCGGGACTGACTCCGGCCAGAGTCTGTTCGGCGTCCCCGTCCCGTCAGCAACAGAATGATTCCACGTTTCGATTCCGCTGAAGAACCCCGATCCGTGGGGAGTGTGTATTGTCTATCCTGAGCCTCTACTTCGCGGTGGCGCCCCGCGGAGGAGGGGGTCGTGACAAAATCCGAGGGAGTGCTCGGCGCAATGCTCC
>JBDKRX010000243.1:0-9048 GCA_039683175.1 Phycisphaerales bacterium | reverse complement strand
GAAGGTGTATTTTGATAGAGATGTGTGTTGACAGCTATCTAACCACTGTTTACTATTGACCCAACGTCGTGCCCCAAGACCGGCGGCGTGGCGACGCCGGGCGAACGGCTGGAAAAACGGAAGGGAGCCATCATGGCCGAGCGAACCTGTCACAACTGCGTGTACTCCTGTTGCGATCCGGGTCTGTGGTTGCGAGCGGTCTGGCGGGGCGAACCATTGGTGCCGCGGTGCGCCAATCATCCGTGGTGGCCGGGCCGGCTTCACGAGGTCCCGGGCGTGCCCTGCCGGAACTACCGGCCCAGACCCCCGGTGCCCCAGGGCGACAACGTCCGAATGATTCCGCTCGACGACGGCTTCTATGCCTATGTGGATGCCGCCGATCACGAATGGCTCAGCCGATGGAAATGGCATCTGAGCAATGGCTACGTCATCCGGCAGGACAGGGAACAGACCCTCTTCATGCACAGGCTGATCATGCAGCCGGCCGACGGCATGGTCGTGGACCACATCGACAGGAACAAGGCCAACAACTGCCGATTCAACCTCCGCGTCTGCACGCCCCTGGAAAACGCGCGCAACCGGCGCAGATCCAGCCGGACCCGCTCGCAGTTCAAAGGCGTCGAGTACGCCAAACGCCTGAAGAAGTGGTACGCGAAATGGCGGTACAACAACCGCGGCCGCAGGCTCGGCTACTTCGACACGGAGATCGAAGCGGCCCGCGGCTACGACCTCGCGGCGGTCCGATGGTTCGGCGAGTTTGCCTGTCCCAACTTCCCCGAGGAGTGGCCGGCGCAGCGACGCGAGCAGGTGGACGAGGAATGGAAGGAGGCGAGAAGGAAGGAATGCCGCCAGCGGATCGCCTACAGGCAGGCCAAGATCAGAAAGGCCAGGGAAGAGGAGGAACGGAAGAAGGCGAGGAGGAGGCAAAAGGCAAAAAGGTCATAGCTCGCGCCGGAGGGGACTCACCACGGAGGCTCAGAGGGCACAGAGTTGGAAGGACTCAAGGTTCTCAAAGGAACGAGCGCACCGACGGCAGGGTGGGCTGCGCCCACCGTCTTTCTTGGCCCGTAGCCGAAAGAAGTACCCGACGTCTTCGCGTTGCCGGTGGATACGGACGCGATGGTTGACTTGGCGTGACGTAAGCGTTACGATCCGTATGTACAGGATGTCTCACATACAGTCGGGATGGTTGGATTGGTGCAGAACGCTATGCTGGCACTGCGACGCAAGAGTGAAGGAGCATCAGAGACTATTTTCGACGCTCCGAGCATGGGTGCAAGGGCGCTGAGAAATGCGGCTCATGGGTGCAATTGTGCATTGGTGATGGCGGCGTGGGGACGATATGGCAGTCACGCAACTTATTAAATCGCTTGGCTACCGGGAGTCCCGGAGGTTCCTTTCCCCAGACAAGGATAATGAGCTTCCGGCGAGCGAACTCTCCTTCGCGCTTCGGCATACCGCTCAGGCGTGCAAGAAGCTGAGCGAGAAAGGCATGGGTAGCCGCTTCCATGGAACGTACGTCTTGCAGGAGCAAGCTGGCTCCCCTGCAGTCCCTGTAGTCCACGTCTTTGAAACGGAGTCTGACACAAGCGCGAAGGACGTTCATCGGATGATATGGAACCAGAATTTGGTTCCTTTCATCATCATCGTGTCTCCGTCGATGGTTCGGGTCTATCCTGGGTTCTCCTTCAGCCGGACGGAAGACAAGTCTCTGGTGTCTGTAGCTGCCGCGACTTCAGATGTGCTTAGCAAGCTCGATGCATTCAGTGCTCATGCAATCGACGAAGGGATGATCTGGCAACGATGGGGACAGGCAGCCGACCCCACGTCGCGCGTCGATGAAACGCTTCTCCGGGATTTGAAGTCACTCGATGGGCATCTGCAAAAGGAAGGCGTGTCGCGCAGAGCTTCCCACGGGCTGATCGGCAAGTTCGTCTATCTCTATTACCTGCGCGATCGAGACTTCCTGTCCGACCGCAAGCTCATCGAGAACTGGGGCGTTGCCCCATCTGACGTGTTTAGCCGCTACGCGACGCTCAAGGCATTTCGTGCCGTGAATGAGGAACTGCAGCGGGAACTCAACGGCTCGGTCTTCCAAATGGGGGATGATGCACTGGCGACTATCACGCAACCACAGCTTCGACTCGTCGCGAGCGTCTTCTGTGGTGACGCTCCCACCGGGCAACTGCACCTCGATTTCGAAGCCTATGACTTCTCTCATATCCCCATTGAGACGCTTTCCTGTGTCTATGAGCAGTTCCTGCACGATACAGATGAATCCGAGGGGCAGTCCCGAGGGCAAACCCTCGGAGCCTACTATACCCCCATTCCGCTCGCGGACTATGTCATCTCGGAGTTGGAGCAGAAGTACCCCCTGGAAGAGGGGATGCGGGTGCTGGATCCCGCCTGCGGGTCAGGGACCTTCCTCGTTCAGTGCTACCGACGTCTGATCGAGAAGAAAATGCGTACCCAGAAGCGGAGTCTCAAGGCCACGGAGTTGCGAGAGCTTCTTGTACGGCACGTATTCGGCGTTGACCGAGACGATGATGCCTGCCGGGTTGCCGAACTGAGCCTCATTTTAACACTGCTCGACTACGTCGACCCACCGGACCTTGAGAACACCAACTTCAAGCTGCCTACGCTTCGTCAATCGAACATCTTCCAGGATGACTTCTTCGACCCTGATGCCGCTTGGAACGTGCGCTTCCAGAAGGAGTCTTTCCATTGGATCGTCGGCAATCCTCCTTGGGCAGAAGTCAAGGGCAAGCCGGCCGCGAATCATGAGCACTATCTCGCATGGAAGTGGATCACGACACACAAGACGACTCATCCGACGGGGGGAAACCAGATCGCCGAGGCATTTCTGTGGAAGGCGGGCGACCACTTGACGCCCACAGGGGTCTCCGGCTTGGTGGTTCCCGCCATGACATGGTTCAAGAAGGAGTCGGTGACATTCAGGAAGACCTTCTTCTCACAGCGTGAAGTCTGGTGCCTCGCCAACTTCGCCAATATGGCGTATGTGCTCTTCGCGGGGCGTGCGGAGAGTCCAACGTCGGCAGTCTTCTTCAAACCCAAGTCACCCGCTGATGACCACGCTATCCTGACGTTTGCACCGTTTGTGGCAGAACAGGTAGCCAATCGTCCGTCGAAGGTCAACGCGCGAGCGGTTACCTGGAACATCGCGGTGAATGGATCTGAGATGCGGGACATCGCCAATCAATGTGCGGTTTCAGGGAAGAGTCTGACGTGGAAGCTCGCGATGTGGGGTTCTGCACGTGACGAACGGTTCCTTAGGCGGATGGAAGCCAGATTCACAAGTTTTGACAAGTTCTGTGCGGACTCTCGGCTACTGGCTCACCAAGGGTTTGAACTACGAACGCCGGGCGCAAATGGCCCGGATGATTTGAAGGGACTTATAGATCGCAAGGATTTGATCGGAAAGCAGAAAGTGCTGTTCCAGAAGCTGAGAGGGGTGAGCCGCATCTTCCACCTGCCGGAGCGAGCACTGGGCACCATTTCTGCGGGCGAGGCATATATTCGTAAACGGGGAGGACTCGCGGGCTTGGCAGTATCTGAGTCGCCCCACATTCTTGTGGATGCCACGCGCCGGTTTGCGGTCTTTTCCGATGAGTTCATCGCGGTTCCTCCGCGACAAATAGGCATTTCGGGACCCAGTGGAAGTGAGGGCTTACTCCGAGCGTTGAGCCTCTATCTGAGTTCTGATTTCTGCATCTATCACCAATTCTTCGCTTCTCCTCAGTGGGGCATCGACAAGAACCTCGCCGACTTAGATACCCTCAAGCAGCTTCCAGTCCCACTTGAACAACTCGACAAATCTGAGATCCAAGACTGGAACGTGATCCAGCGAGAACTCGTCGCGCTTTCGAAGAAGGGGTTCGCTCCCATAGGATGGGACACCGAGTGTGAACGGCGATTCTCCAGTCTCCTTTCCGAAGTGAACTCCAGAGTATTCGGGGCTCTTGGTATTCGTCCATTCGAGCAGTTATTGGTCGAAGATTTCGTTCACGCGAATTTGGAGTTGAACAAGGGCAAAGTCACTCGGGAAGCAACGCGAGCACCGACTGCCGATGAACAAGAGCTTTACTTGGAGACTCTTCGCGACTGTTTGGATGAGTTTCTGTCTTCCCGTCGCGGCGTCCGACATAAGATCGAAGCAATCCGAGATCGTGAGTCAGCGTTCTTCTCCATTTCGCTGCAAAGGGCATCGGCACCAGTCAAACCTGCGATATCCCCCGTCGATCACAATGGAGCACGAAACCTCCTGGCCTTGCGGGAACGACTGAGACACGGACGCAGCCAATGGCTATATTTCGACCGCGGCCTGAAGATCTACGACCGTAAGACGGGCGTGCTCTATCAGTTCAAGCCGATGCAGCGGCTCCACTGGACGCGTCGTCAAGCAATTCTGGATTCTGATGAGATCATTGCCGAGACGGTTTCCGCAGGTGGGACCTCATGAGCGATGTCGAGCGAGATCAGGAGGGCGGCGTTCCGGCGCTCTATGACGTATACATCGTCGAGCTTCGTGAACACGCTCTTGTGCTCATCTGGTTGGGCTACCAGCGGATGCAGCAGGCTGATTTCTCGACTGCCCAAGAAGACGACATCACAGGGGAACTGACTCGCCACATGGACGAGATCACTCAGGCGGACGATGCCCCAGCTTGGGCAGAACATTACACAGTCAAAGAGCAAGTCCGGTCGCATGCCCCAGACAGGTTCGGCAAGAGAAGGCCGATTGTGGACGTGGAATTCGAGCGGCACAAGCACGGTATCAGGCCGCGTCTCCGATTCGAGGCCAAACGCTTTGGGCGTGGGGCGGGAGTCAGTGAGTACCTCGGAAGCGAAGGACTTGGAGCATTCCTGGACTGCTACTATTCACGAACGCACAATGACGTGGGCCTGCTCGCCTACGTCCAAGACGGCACTGAACAAGAATGGGCAGAGAAACTCGCCACTCGATTGGTTTCCCCTCATCACAGTGTTCTTCCGGACGGAAGCTGGGAGCATTTAACGATCGCCGATGCACCGCCGCATACATATCGCACGGTTCACACGGACAAAAAGGATACTCGTCTGCTTGTGCTTCATGTGCTCCTACAGTTTTCGCCATGTTAGGGGGAACGCCATGGTGTCAGGTATTGTTTTCGGGGAGGGGCCAGACCGAACTGATTGGTGTTGCGTGAAGTGGGCAGGACGGTGGCTGCGGATCGCATCTCACATGGGGCATTCTCCTTCGGTGATCTTCGCGGCTCCTGCGGTTACAGGAGGGTATCCGGCTGTTTACGAGAAAACACCCTCGCACAGCACGCTCAGTTCAGCAGAAGAATCAGCGAGGCGTCCGCAGAATCCACTCAGGTTTCAAGGCGTTGCTGGAATTCCCATAGATGCGTTCATGCTGGAATCCTCTTCCTCCGGATGGTCAAAATCACGCGGATCGACTTCCTCCACCCGGTAGGTCCAACGGTTCCTGTCTTTCAGTCCACAGGTGCGGTCAAGTGTCTCATTGGCGTGGAGGAGGGAGTCAGACGGGAACTGCCATCCATAGGTCCAGGCACCGCTTGTACCACAGGGTCGATACAGAACACGAAACCACTTGAAGGCCATCGCATCGCCGCGCCTGTCATTCCGCCAAGGTGCTTTCTTCGTGCGAATCATCCTTCAACTCCTGTCAGAGGCGGTATTGCGAGCCACTACTGGGACCGATCATACTGTTCTCAGAGGGTGATCGCAAGCACGAGTTGGACCTGACACACAGCCACGCCAATCCGCGTGTATCGGGTTCATCCGCGGTTCAAAGGGCGTGGCTTGTGGCTCGTGAGTCGTGGGAAGAAGATCGGTGCGTGGTACGCACCCTACTCGACCAGATTCCCGCGTTCGCGGGAATGACAAGCCGGAGAATCCGTGGTAATCGGTGTGAATCCGTGTCGGATGCCGTTCCCTCTGT
Organism: Phycisphaerales bacterium; assembly: GCA_039683175.1. Classification (GTDB taxonomy): domain Bacteria; phylum Planctomycetota; class Phycisphaerae; order Sedimentisphaerales; family Anaerobacaceae; genus PLanc-01. The sequence goes on along the minus strand of JBDKRX010000243.1, from coordinate 3,080 downwards.
GGTTCTCGGCGGCCTCTGCGGTTCGGTCATTTTTCCGGGCGGGGGAAATGCGGCAAAGTGTTGCTTGACAAGGGGTTCGGCCGCTTCTATACTGCACGATTGCTTATCCGTCGTCGCCTCGTGTGGTGGGCGGGGTGTATCTGTGTGTGCCCTGATCGGTCGGGCGTGTGCCGAACGTGTGCGTGCGAGAAGACCGGTTCCGGCGGGATTGATGGGTCTGGTTTGATCTGAGGTGTAGGAAGTGAAAGCAAGCGAAATGAGGCCGGGAATGGCCTTCATGATGGAAAATCATTTGTGCATCTGCACGGTCTCGACGCACGTAACGCCGGGCAACCTGCGGGCATTCGTGCAGGCGAAGCTCCGGCGGATCTCCGACGGCACCACGATCGAGAAGCGTCTGCGCTCCACGGAGGACGTGGAACAGGCGTTCCTGGACCGCCGGGAGATGGAGTACCTCTACTCCGACAAGGACTCGCACATCTTCATGGACACCAAGAGCTACGACCAGTTGACGGTTTCCACGGAGCTTCTGGGCGATTCGATCAAGTATTTCAAGCCGAACACGCTGGTGGTGGCGCTGACGCATGAGGGCAATATCGTGTCGCTGGAACTGCCCAAGGTCGTGGAGCTGGCGGTGACCGAGACGACGCCTGTTCCGAGGGGGGCAACCGCGACGAATCAGATGAAAGACGCGACCCTGGAAGGCGGCCTGAGGATTCGCGTGCCGCCGTTCATCGAGGTCGGTGAGATCGTCCGCGTGAACACCGAGGATGGCTCTTACGGCGGCCGGGCCAAGGGCTGAGAAACGGGCGAATCATCACGCCCACGGGGGGCTATTCATCACTCGCGCAAGCGACGACTGGGGGATGCTGCTCTCCCATCCCACGTCGTCGGCACGGAAAGTGCGATTCTGCGTGCAACAGATCGTTGAAGTCAGGCCGGAGAGGGTGCGTCCCTGCGCAAATCGGGGCGATATGAGTGCTGTGAGCGTTCTGCATTCGCTGTGGATAGATGATTGGCGGAAATGCACAGAATGGCACATCAATACCCCATCTTTCCTTGTTTCCTGCGTTATCAGTGTTGATAAGCAACGTTTTCTGGGGACCAGAGGGGGCGTCGCTATCCACGACCTTTCCACATAGGGCATTTGCGAGGTGCATAATATGTGGATAGAAAAGATTTTTTTGGCGTAAAGCCAGTGTTCTCCTGTGGCTCGCATGCGTGGAAAAGAAAACAGCCGGATCATGGTTGCCTCGCCGGGATTTCGCTGAATAATAGCTTGCATATTGTTAGTCTTGCGTGAGGACGGATCGGGTTCCCCAACTACACGGTTTTCGTTGGCGAACCTCTTGGCAGTTCTCTGGTGCAACCACAATAAAGAGCACGTATCGGCAGGGCCTTGAGCGTGGCATACCGCGCCCGGGTGCCCTTCCGGCAGGGAGACCGGATGCACAGTTTAGTCACGGATGAAGGAGCACGCAGCAAGGCCGCGTGCGGCACGGCAGCCATCACGGATGCGCTGGCCAAACGAATTGGCGCCGAGAAGTTCAAGATCTGGTTTCAGAACAGCGCCCGCTTCACTCTGGCAGACGGCATCGTGAGAATCGGCGTCGCCAACCCTTTCCTGGCCACTTGGCTGGAGGGGCATTTCATCAAGGACATCCGGGCGGTCGCCGAGTCGGTTCTGGGATGCGTGCCCGAAATCACGTTCACGATCGACACAGAACTGTCGGGCGAACGTCGGCGTTCCGGCGTGATTGTTCGTCCGACGCCGACGGCCAAGACCCGCGGGCAGTCCGGCGCAACGACGGACAGCGCCTCGCCGGATGTTGTCGATGGCTTGCGGCTGACGCTGGACAGCTTCGTCGTGGGACCGTCCAACGAGCTGGCGTTCAACGCCGCAAGGGCGTTGATTCGCGAGCAGCAAAGCCCCTTCAATCCGCTCTTCATCCATGGCGGCTGTGGGGTCGGCAAGACGCACCTGCTGCAAGGCATCTGCCACGGCGTCGCGCAGGTCAGGCCGCAAACCCAGTGGCTGTACCTCTCCGCCGAGGAGTTCGCGAATCAGTTCGTGCTCGCGCTGAAGACCAAGAAGCTCGAAGCGTTTCGACGCCGCATGAGGCAGACCGATCTGCTGGCGATCGACGACGTGCACTTCCTGGCCAGCAAGCCATCCACCCAGGAGGAGTTCCTGCACACGTTCAACACGATCAGCCTGGCGGGCAAGCAGGTCGTTCTCGTTTCCGACGCCCATCCGAAGATGATCGCGCAACTGTCGGAGAAACTGGTGAATCGGTTCGTGTCCGGCATGGTCGTCAAAATCGAGGCCCCGGACTTCCACACGCGATGCGAGATCTGCCGGCAGTTCGGCCAGCGGATGATGCGGTTCTCGCCCGGCGGCAGCGAGGCCAAACGCAAGACCGAAATCCCCGAGGGCGTGATCCGTTACGTCGCCGAGCGGGTTCGCACGAACGTCCGCGAACTCGAAGGCGCGTTGCTCAAGCTGATCGCCTACGCGACGCTTCAGGATGAAAAGCTCTCCTTGGCGATGGCGGAAACGGTGCTCGCCGAGCACATCGAGCGGTGCGACCCGATCGTCCACGTCTCGGACATCGAAGCCGCGGCGGGGGCCTACTTCGGCGTCACGCCCGCCAGCCTCCACTCGGCCAAGAAAGGCAGGACCGTCTCGCTCGCACGACACTTCAGCATGTACCTCACCCGCAAGCACACGAACATGTCCAGCTCCGAGGTCGGCCGCTACATGGGCGGCAAGAACCACGCAACAGTCCTGGTCGCCTGCAAGAAGATCGAGGAGATGCTGGAGCGCGACGTCGAGGTCCACTGGGACGGCCCCAACGGCAACAAGATTGCCAAAGCTCGCGCGATCCTGACCCAACTCGAAGAGAACATCACCCGCTGATCCGCCGGCAATAGAACGGTCCAACCGCAGAGGGCTTGGCGCGGCCTTCGGCCGCAACCAAATAGATGAAAGGCGTTGCTCTTTGGTGTACGGTAGGGTTTGCAGAACACCAACCGTTTCCAAGGAGCAACGCCATGGATGCCTTTATACAGCGTCACCA
>JBDKRX010000242.1:0-38007 GCA_039683175.1 Phycisphaerales bacterium | reverse complement strand
GTGCAGGGCCGGCCTCGAGCAGTTCTGCCCGAACATGGTTCTGACCTTCAACTCCCCGGACAAGCACCTCGGAGGGGTCACCTATGGCGGCTACTCCGACCGCATCGTCGTCGACGAACGCTTCGTTTTGCGCATCCCTTCCAACCTCGATCTCGCCGGAGCCGCGCCGCTTCTCTGTGCCGGGATCACGACCTACTCGCCCATGCGCCGCTGGGGTGTCGCCAAGGGCAAGAAAGTCGGCGTGGTCGGTCTTGGCGGCTTGGGCCACATGGGCGTGAAGCTCGCTCATGCGCTCGGAGCGCACGTCGTTGTCTTCAGCCATTCACCCAACAAGAAGGACGACGCACTGCGCCTCGGCGCCGACGAAGTCGTCGTCTCCCGCAACGCCGACGAGATGAAGAAGCACGCCGGCAGCTTCGACTTCATCCTCGACACCGTTTCCGCTGAGCACGACATCAACGCCTATCTCAGCCTGCTGGGCCGCGACAGCAACCTCACCCTGGTCGGCGCGCCGACGAAGCCTCTCGCCGTCTCAGCCTTCGGCCTTCTGTTCGGACGCCGCAACCTCTCCGGCTCGCTCATCGGCGGCGTCGCCGAGACCCAGGAGGTGCTCGACTTCTGCGGCGAGCACAACGTCACGGCCGATGTCGAAATCATCCCCATCCAGAAGGTCAACGAGGCCTATGAGAGACTGCTCAAGTCCGACGTGAAGTACCGCTTCGTCATCGATATGGCTTCTCTCAAATCCGGGTAACCGGCGGGACGGCTCGCTCAAGAGCTCCAGATGATTCCGATCCTGAACACCGCGAAGCGGCATCGTCTGGAAGAGAACATGGAAGCCGCTGCAATTCAACTGACCCCCGGCGACCTTCGTGAGATCGAAAGCGCCGCCTCAAAGATCAAAGTGGAAGGGGCGCGCTATCCGGAACAGTTGGAGAAACGGACCGGTCGCTGAACGCCAACGCGCCAAGCCCGAAAGCGGCTCGACGACAGAGTCCACGAATTCACCTGATACAGCCATCAGCCCTGTCCCTCCGGGTTCCAGAACATGGTCGGCACAAATCAGCCTCCGTCACTTGATCTCAAAACCTAGGGGCGTCTCAAGATAATTCCCTCTGAGCAAGAATGCCGTTGGCTCTGATACTGTCAGTCTGAGAGTCAGCGAACCAGCATCGAGGGGTGTGAATGAGTTGCGAGCGCTCTTTCCATTGGGAGAGATATATACCTGCACACTGGTAGCTATATTGTTTGCCGGCTCGATGTTCTTGATGATTGCGTTCGTGCCGTCTGGAAGAGAGACATCAAACTCCATCCGGCCCAGACGCTCATTCTTCGTCGGTTTGAACTGAAGAAGAACCCTATAGCCAGACTCACTGCGTTCGATCTGCTGTGCAGTGAATACAAGACGCGCGGGCTGGGCAAGTGCTTTGGTTTCGATAAACTCCGTCTGGAGGGACTCGATCTTTCTCGTTTTCGCTTCGTCCTCGATTTGCAGGCGCGCGATCTGGTCCGCAAACTTACGTAATGCTTCTTTCTCATCACCAGTAAACTTCTCCAGAGCGATTGTACGAAAGGGCGTCAAGAGAGTCTCAAGTCGTTGAATGTCCGCCATGGCTTTGGCAGTGGTGCCCTTCAAAGACTTATTCTCATCCTCAAGGATGCGATTCTGCGTCTTCACATCGCAGTAGTTGAACCCGATGTTCATCGTCGCGACGATGATCGCAACGACGCCCGCTACTATCGCGACCTGAACGGAAGCTTTCTGATGAAACTTCTGCGCCACTTCATCTCTTCCTTTCCGTGGACAGCGTGATGGAGACCCTCACTTTCATGGTATCAATATCCTCTCGCCCGGCGATTCTGTCAATAACTTGTACGGATGGGGATGGTGTGCACGTCACACCCTACATGCTGCTGGCCCAAAGCGCAAAACGCCGGGGGTCCGGGGGCAGTGCCCCTGGTTGTTTGTTTGGAGTTCCGCCTTCAGGCGGGAAAGACAGGTCCGATCCGCGTAAACGCGGAATTCCGAACAGGCTACGAGAGGGTTTCGGCGCTGTAGCGGGCGATGAGGCCGGTGCGGACCGCGTGGCGGTAGATGCGGGTGAAGAGCCGGCCGGACAGGAGGACGTATAAAATCGCGAGCGAGATGCTCCACAACAGGCTCCCCCAGGAGACGGAGCCGCCCGCGAGGATCGTTCGCATGGACTCGAAGACGTGCGCGGGCGGCAGCAGGTGCGAGACGTACTGCATCCATGGGGGCAGCGTCGAGAGCGGGTAGAAGACTGCGGCGAACGGCGAGAGGACCGCCGGGATGGGCCAGACGAACCACTCGGCCGCCGGACCATAGCGCAGGACCATAGCGACCGCGAAGACGCCCAGCGCGATGCCGAAGAGGAACAGCACCAGCAGGAACGGGATCAGCGCCAGGCCGTAGACGAAGAACGACAGGCCGAATACGAGGATCGCCAGCACGAGCATGACGACCAGTCCGATCGAGCTTGTCACGATGCTCGAAATCACGAGGCCGCTGAGGTACTCCGTGATCGACAGCGGCGTTGCGAACAGGTTCAGGAAATTCCGCGACCACACGTCTTCGAGGAACGTCGTTGTCACGCCGAACATGACCCGGCTGAAGAAGTCCCAGAACAGGACCGCGCCGAGCAGGGTCGGGATGAAGTTGGACCCGGCAGGCGTCACGGTGTTGAGGTAGCGGCTGATGAACCCCCACAGGATGATATCGACTGCGGCCCACACGAACAGGGGCAGCAACCGCGCGGGGCTGCCTCGAATGAGGTAGAACTGGCGGAGCAGGATGGCGGCGATTCGATGAGGGTGCATCATGCTATCGGGTCCCCCAACGTCAGCGGCTCACGGGCCACGGTGATGAACAGATCTTCGAGTGTCTCCTTGCCATACTCGCGGGGCAGGGCCTTGGGATTGCCTTCGAGCAGGATTCGTCCGTGTGAGAGGAACAGGACGCGGTCGCACACCTGCTCGACCTCGTGCATATTGTGTGAGGTCCACAGGATGCCGACTCCGTCGCGGGCGGCGAACTCGCGGATGCGGGCGCGGATGTCCCGGGCCGCCGACGGGTCGAGCGAGGCCGTCGGCTCGTCGAGCAGCAGCAGATGGGGGCGGTTGAGCATGGCTTTGGCCAGTCCCGCGCGGGTCTGTTCGCCCGAGGAAAGGACGCCGCACTTGGTGTTGCGGAATCGCTCGATGTCGAACTGGCCGATCAGCTCGTCCATCCGCGCCGAGAGGTCCTTCACCCCGTAGAGCAGGCCGAAGAAACGCAGGTTCTGGCAGACCGTCAGGTTGCCCGGCAGCGGGGCGTAGACCGCTGTGAAATTCGTCTTCGCCAGCGCCTCGGAGCGGTGCGTCGCGATGTTGGCGCCTTCGATGTGGATCGTTCCGGCGGTGGGCTCCAGGACGCCCAGGATCATGTTGATGATCGTCGTCTTGCCCGCGCCGTTGGGGCCGAGCAAGCCAACGATTTCGTTGCGACCCACATCGAATGAGACACCGTCCACCGCGATGGTGTCGCCATAGACCTTGCGCACGTCCGCGAGCGAGAGCACCTTCGGCGTCGAAGGCGCCTGCGGAGGCTGGGACTGTGTTGTCGTCGTGTCGTCAGGCATAGCGGCCAAGATGATAGGCCCGCCCGGCGGTCAAGACAATAGCGAGTTTTGCCCAATGGTGATAGAATGGGGAAATGAATCACGATTTGAAGGACATGACGTTGGAGGAGTTGGAGCGGGTGGTGGTCGGGCTTGGGCAGAAAGGGACCCCGAACGCGACGCATCGCGTTCGGGAACCCAAGAAGTACCTGGCCGGCTACCTGTTCAAGTTCATTCACGCCCAGGCCGGTCGGGACCTCGCGGCGATCAGCACGCTCAGCAAGGCGTTTCGCGCGCAGCTCGCCGAACAGGGCTATTTCATCTCGCAACTGAAGGTGGTCGATTGCCTGACCGATCCCGACGGCTCCGCGAAGTACCTCTTCGAGCTGGCCGACGGCGAGCGGATCGAATCCGTCCTGCTGCCCGACGAAGACCGCACGACTTTGTGCGTCTCGACGCAGGTGGGCTGCCCGATGGGCTGCGCGTTCTGCGCGACCGCGAAGATCCCATTTCGCCGAAACCTGACGGCCGGCGAGATCGTCGATCAGGTCTATGTCGTGGAAGGGGCAGGTTTGAAGTGTGAAGTGCCAAGTGGGAAAGACTCCGCACTTGAAACTTCAAACTTGAAACTTCAAACTCCCGACGCTCGGCCTCGGGTCACGAACATCGTCTATATGGGAATGGGCGAGCCCCTGCAGAACTACGACGCCGTGCTGCGGTCCATCCGGATCCTGAATCATTCCTCCGGACGGAACATCGGCATTCGGCACATCACGATCAGCACGTGCGGCGTCGCGCCGGCGATTCGGCAACTGGCGCGGGAGGAGGTCCGACCCCGCCTGGCAATCTCGCTCAGCGCCCCATCCGATGCCTTGCGCGACCGGCTCATGCCCATCAATCACAAGTACCCGCTCGACGACCTGCTTGCCGCCGTGCGGGCCTATCAGGACGAGACCGGCCAGCGAGTGACGTTCGAGTACGTCCTGATCGAGAAGATCAACGACACGGTGAATCACGCGAAGCTCCTGGTGAAACTCCTTCGCGGCCTGATGTACAATGTGAACCTGATCGAGCACAACCCGTTCTCCGGCTGCGAGTTCGTCGGCAGCAGTCGCGAACGAATCCAGCGATTTGCTGACGTGCTGAAAGAGGCGGGCGTGGAGGCGACGATCCGCTTTCGCATGGGCCGGGGGATCAAAGCCGCCTGTGGCCAGCTCCAGGCCGGCTACAGCCCTCGCAGGCAGAACGAGTGATCGCGACTCCAGATGGACGACCAAGCAGTGCGAAATGGTAGAATCATCACAGTAGGCCTGTCACCGGCTTGGGACATCGTCTGCCGGGGCAGGGGGCTTCAGTGGGGTCGGCATCAGACCATCGATGAGCAGGTGGTCCGACCGGCCGGCAAGGCGCTGAATGTCTCGTACGCCTTGGCGTGGATGGGCGCTCCGAGCATTGCGGCGGGCCTATGGGGGCGCGATGACTGCGGCGAGATGGAGGCCGGCGTGGGCTGCGTGGGCGGTCGGATCGAGGTTCGGATGACCGCGGTCGAGGGCAAGACCCGCCGGAACATCACGGTTGTGGACGCCCTGCACCGCCGGGAGATGCACCTTCGTGCTCCAAGCGATCTGGCGTCGGCCGACAGTCTCCGCAAGCTCGCTGCCGGCCTGGCGGGCCTGGTCCGCCCGGGCGATACCTGTGTGTTCGCCGGCGCGATGCCTGCGGGCGACCTCCTGTCATCGACGGTCGAACTCGTGCGAACGTGCCACCGGTGCGGAGCTCGAATCGCGGCCGACACGTATGGACCCGTGTTCAAGGAGATCGTAAACGGCGGGCTCGCGTGGTTGATCGCCCCCAATGTCGAGGAATTGCGTGAATTGCTCGGCTCGCAAGTCGAGGATGCGCCCGCGAGCCTGGCCGAAGCGGCGCGAACGCTGCTCGGCAGGGTGGAGCTGGCGCTAATCAGCCGGGGCGAGCAGGGGGCGCTGCTTGTGACGAAGGTGGGTGTCTGGACCGCCTGCTCGACGGTCCGGCGGGAGGTGTTATCCACAGTCGGCTGCGGCGACTATCTTCTCGCTGGATTTCTGGCTGGTCTTGCGGAAACGGGCGATCCACAGGTCGCGCTGACCCAGGGTCTGAAGGCGGCCACCGCCCGCGCGTGGGGCTGGACTGAGACGAGGACCTGGGCCCAGGTCGAGAAGGAGGTAGCGGTGGCCGTCGAGACCCTGTAGAATCAAGTCTCCAATTGTGGGTGTTTTGAGCCCTCCCCATGGAATTGAATCCGACCGATTCGGAGGTGTTGGAATGTTGAAAGAACAAAACCGTCGGGCATTCGTCGTGGCTGCAGCCTGTGTTGCATCCCTCGCTTTTTGCAGCGGCGCGGGAGCCGCAACGCAACTGACGCTCAAGCTGGACAAGGGCAAAACGTACTACGAGCGGCTGGCGATCGATCGGCGGATCACCCAGAGCGCCATGGGCATAGAGCAGGTTACCGACGAGGCAATCGGGGTGGGCCGCAAGCTGAACGTGCTCGACGTGGACGCCGAGGGGAACATGCAGATCCAATGTACATACATCTGGTCCCGGTTCAAGCAGTCCGGCCCGATGGGGATCGTGGATTACGATTCCTCGCTGGAGACGGTTGTGCCCGGCGGGGCGGAGGGCTTTGCCGCCCTGATGGGGGAGAGCTACACGATCCGGTTGAGTCCAAGGGGCGCAGTGCTGGACGTCAACGGTGTCCAGGAACTGGCGAAGGACGTTCGCAAGAAGGTGCCGGAGGAACTGGATATCTCATCGGCGGTGAGCCCGGTGGCATTTCTGCTCAGCGAGGACGGCGTCCAGGAAACGACGGAGAGCTTCCTTACGGTCCGCCCGGACCAGCCGGTGGATCAGGGTGTGTCCTGGGAGAAGCGAACGCGGACGGTGCAAGGGGCGCCGATGATCGTCCAGTCCAAGTGGACGCTCAAGAAGCTCTGGATGGGCGTTGCGACGATCACCTCGACCTCTTCGATCAAGTCCGATCCGGCGGCGCCGCCCTTGGAGGTTCAAGGCACGAGGATGAAGATCGACCTGTCGGGGACCGCGGAGGGCACCACCGAGATGGATGAGACCACCGGTCTGATCAAGACCGCCAGCACTCAGAGCCTCCTCAAAGGCCAGATCGGAATTGCCACCTCACCGGATGGACCGTTCGATACGATGACCATTCCGATCACGTTCGAAACCACGACCACGCTCGAGATGAGCGACCGAAAGCTGGACATGAGTTCCAGGTAGCGACTGCGTGGCTCGGGGCTGTGCGAGGACGGGCGGCATCTTTTTTGTGCGTTGCAACCGCAAAAAGGTTGACTTGCCCCGGCGGACCCGGTATATTCCACCGCTTAGGACTGCCTTGTCGCAACGGGGTAGACTGGGGCCGAAAGGCCTCTGGGGTCGGCAGTATCACGGCGTGGCCGGCTCAAGCCTCCGACAGGGTCCTACCAGACCATGCCCGGCGTGGTCTCCGTGACAACGGTTAGGAATTGACGATTTACTGTTGGCTATTTGCTATTTGGACTCGCCCCGGCAGTGGAACGTGCTTGGGCTGTAAACTCCAAAGAGTCAATCGTGGATAGTAAATCACAAACGCGATTACCCGGTGGTGTAATCGGCAACACAGGAGGTTTTGGTCCTCCTATTCCAGGTTCGAGTCCTGGCCGGGTAGGTGTTTTGGATTTTTGATTTATGATCGTTGATGTTTGATTTGGTGTGGCTCATGCAGCGGCGATAGCCTCCGAGCGTCCCTCTTCAAATCAACAATCAAATATCACAAATCATGCATATTAGGATGCTTTCATGGCTGATAGAGTTGCGATCTTGTTGGCGGCAGGTGTGAGCAGCCGGATGAACACCAAGCTGCCCAAGGTGCTGCATGAAGTGACCGGCCGACCCATGTTGGCCTACGTGCTCGACGCATGCCGAAGTGTCGGCGTGCAAAAGATTTATGTCATCGTTGGATTCGGCGCCGACCAGGTGAAGGAACGGTTCAACGATGGGTCCGATTCGGACATCGTCTGGGTGCACCAACCCAAGCAGTTGGGGACGGCCCACGCCGTGATGTGCTGTCGGGAGCACCTGGAGAACTTCACCGGCCAGACGCTTGTGCTGTGCGGGGATGGGCCCCTGATCCGGGCCAGGACCCTCCAGATGCTCATTGAGAAGCACGAGGCCGAGCAGTCGGCGGCGACGTTGGCCACCGCGGTGCTCGACGATCCGACCGGTTACGGGCGCATCGTCCGCGATGCCTACGGCAATATCCAGGGCATCGTCGAGGACAGCGACTGCACTCCCGCCCAGCGGGCGGTCAAAGAGGTGAATCCGAGCTACTACCTGTTCAGCAACCAGGCTCTGTTCAAGGCGCTGACGCAGGTCAAGCCAAACAACGTCAAGCAGGAATACTATCTGACGGACGCCCTTTCGGTGATGATCGCGACCGGCCACAAAGTGGTGGCCATTACCGCGGTCCGGCCGGAGGAGGCGGTGGGCGTCAACAGCCGCGAGCAGTTGAGCGTGGCCAGCAAGATCATGCAGCACCGGGTCCAGCGGGAGCTGATGGAAAACGGCGTCACCATCGTGGACCCGGACAACACCTGGATCGACGCCCGGGCGCAGATCGGCCAGGACACCGTGATCGAGCCGTTCGTCTACATACACGGCGCCGCAAAGATCGGTCGCGATTGCCGGATCGGCCCGTTCGCGTTCCTCCGGGAAGGGACGGTGATCGGCGACGACGTCGTGCTCGGCGTCTTCACTGAGGTCAAGAACGCCTCGCTGGCCGACGGGGTCCGCGCAAGGCATCACAGCTATCTGGGCGACGCCACTATCGGACGTCGCGTGAACGTCGGCGCCGGATCGATCACCGCCAACTACGACGGCCAAGTGGTGCATCGGACTTCGGTGGGCGATGACTGCTACCTCGGCTCCGGGGTCGTTCTGGTTGCCCCGCTGGTGCTCCAACCCGGCGCCAACGTCGCAGCGGGCTCGGTCGTCTCGCAGGAGAACGCCGACGAGGTGTGTGTGAAGAAATGAGTGTGTTGATTGACGCGCAGACCCAAAGAGGCCCAGATGTTTCTGAATGACAATCTCAAGATTTTCTCCGGAAGCAGCAATCCGGACCTGGCGGTCGAGGTGTGCAGGTACCTGGGCATCCCGATCGGCGGGTCCAAGATCAGCACGTTTCCCGACGGGGAGAAGCTGATCCGCATCGAGGACGACGTGCGAGGCCGTGATTGCTTCGTCGTTCAGTCCACGTGCAGACCGGTGGACGAGCATCTGGTGGAGTTGATGATCTACCTGGACTGCCTGCGTCGGGCCAGCGCCAAGCGAATCACCGCGGTGATCCCGTACTTTGGCTATGCCCGCCAGGATCGCAAGGACGAAGGCCGGGTGCCGATCACGGCCAAACTCGTGGCGAACGTCCTCACCACGGCGGGGGCCGACCGCGTGCTCGCGATCGATCTGCACGCACACCAGTTGCAGGGCTTCTTCGACATCCCGGTGGATCATCTGACGGGCGAGCTGGTGCTCAGCAGGTATTTCCGGGACAAGCGGATCGAGGACCTGACGGTGGTTTCGCCGGACGTGGGGAACCTCAAGACGGCCGCACGGTACGCCGCTCACCTGGGTGGCGACCTGGCGATCGTTCACAAGAAGCGGATCAGCGGCTCCCAAGTCCAGGCCGGCGAACTGATCGGCTCCGTGGAGGGCTGCAATGTCCTGATGTGTGACGACATCATCGCCACGGCCGGCACGATCTGCACGGCGGCCGATCTGGTTATACAGCGTGGCGCCAAGAGTGTCCGCGTGGGAGTGACCCACGGGGTGTTCGCCCCCCCGGCGCTGGAGCGGCTCAGCAAGGCGCCGATCGATGAGGTGGTCGTGACCGACACGATCCCCCTGACCGACGAGGCGAAGAAAATCGGCAAGATCAAGGTTCTGAGCGTCGCGGGAATGCTCGGCGAGGCGATCAAGCGGATTCACAGGGATGAATCCGTCAGCAGCCTGTTTGCTCAGGACATAACGTAGTGAAGTGGAGTCCTGCAAAATGGAGAACTATGCCTAATTCTCCATCGTGCGGAACAACAGTCGAAGAGACAGATTGGCGTAAGTTTTTCAGGTGAGATGCTTATGGACAAGACGTTAACTTTACAGGCGGAATTGAGAGATCGCATCGGGTCGAAGGCGGCTGCGTCGGTGCGCAAGCGGGGCCGTATCCCGGGCATCGTGTACGGCCACAAGAAAGATCCCGTGGCGATTTCTCTGGACGCCCATGACTTCGTGGAAGGCGTCCATCACGGGCACCGGCTGATGGATATCACGATCGACGGGGCCACGCAGAAGATGCTCATCAAGGCCCTGCAGTACGATCATCTCGGTCGCACCATCGTCCACGTGGACCTGATGCGCGTCGATGTGACGGAAATGATCCAGGTGAACGTGCCGGTGGAGCTCAAGGGCATCGCCAAGGGCACGCACGACGGTGGCGTCGTCGAATCGAACGCCAGCCGGCTCGAGGTCGAATGTCTGGCGATCAGCATTCCCGCGTCGATCGTCGTCTCGATCAAGGATCTTGGCGTCGGCGAGTCGATCAAGGCCGGCGACATCAAGCTGCCGGAGGGCGTGAAGCTCATTACTCCGCCGGACGCCTACGTGGTGAGCTGCCGGATCGTGGCGGAAGCCAAGACCACGGAGCAGGTCGAGGCCGAGGCGCCCGCAGCGCCCGAGGTCATCACCGAGAAAGAGCCCAAGGCGGAAGAAGGCGCCGAGTCGTGATGACATTGCTGTGCCGTGCTGAGCGGAATCGGGACCCATGGCTGAAGTCAGGCTTGTCGTTGGTTTGGGAAATCCGGGTCCGGAATACGCCGAGACGCGGCACAACCTGGGCTTCAAGGTGATCGAGGCCCTGGAGGATGTATTGGGAATCGAGGTCAAACAGCGTAAGTTCAACGCCCGGATCGGCGAAGGGCTCTTCGGGGGCACGAAAGTGATCCTGATGAAGCCCTGGAAGTTCATGAACTGCAGCGGCGAATCGGTGGCTGCGGCCGCCGGGTTCTACAAGCTGGACCTTCGCGACCTGATGGTCGTCGTGGACGACAGGGCCTTGGAGCCCGGAGCGGTTCGCGTCCGGGCGAAGGGTTCGGCCGGTGGGCACAACGGGCTGGCGGATATCGTCGAGAAGCTCGGCTCCAACGAGTTTCCCCGCTGCCGGATCGGGATCGGTCAGTGCCCCAGCGCCGAGGCGGTTGGCTACGTGCTGGGTCGGCCCGGGCCGCAGGAGCGGCCGCTGCTGAACCAGGCGATTCTCAAGACCCGGGACGCCGTGCTGCATTGGCTGCGGTTCGGCCTGGAGAAGACGATGAATGAGTTCAACAGGGTGCAGGAGCAGGAACCGTAGAGCGTCGCTGCCCTCTGTTGGTTTGAACGTTGATGTGGGATGGTTATTCACAATCGGGAGGTCATAGGTTCACAAATGGCTGCAAAGCGATTATATGAAGGGATGTTTCTGGTGGATTCGGCTCTGGCGACCGCCGACTGGGACGGGACGCTGGCCATGATCGACAACATCCTCAAGCGAGCGGACGCCGAAGTGGTGGCGATCCGCAAATGGGGCGAGCGCAAGCTCGCATACGATATCGAGCACAAGCAGCGCGGGACGTACATCCTGGCGTACTTCAAGGCCGACGGCCGTCGGATCTCGGGGATCGAGAAGGACGTGCAACTGTCCGAGAAGGTGATGCGTTGCCTGGTTCTGACGACGGAGAAGCGGCCGCCCGAGCTGATCGAGGCGGACATCAAGGGTCTGCCGAAGGACGATCTTCCGGGCGATGGGAGGCCGGAGCCTGAGGATCGCGACGATCGCCGTCCCCGCAGGTACAACGACGGGCCGGCCGCAATTCCCGCGTTCGATGAGATCCCCGACGGGGTGTAAGAGGGCCGGTGTGCCCCGCTCGAAGAGAGCGGTGCCGCACTCTGGATGGAACGGCCTTGTGGCGCACAGGAGCTCTCGAATTCCGTCGTGCGGGTAGCAGCGCGTGATTCGCACGACAAGCGATGGATGATGATATGGCAAGTTTCAACAAGATTCTGCTGATGGGAAACCTGACGCGTGACCCGCAGCTTTCCTATACGCCGAGTCAGACCGCGGTCGTGGATTTCGGTCTGGCGACGAACCGCAAGTGGACCGCCCAGGACGGCGCCCAGCGCGACGAGACCTGCTTCGTGGATTGCCGCGCGTTCGGCCGCATGGCGGAGAACATCAACAAGTTCTTCAAGAAGGGCAAGCCGATCTTCGTCGAAGGCCGGCTTTCGTTCGACCAGTGGACGGGCCAGGACGGCGTCAAGCGCAGCAAACACAGGGTGACGGTCGAGAATTTCACCTTCCTGCCGGGCACCGGTGCCGGCGGACCCGATCAGGCCGACCCGGGCCAGGGCGGCTACGACGAGGCGGGACCGCCCGCACAAAGCCGGCCGGGCGGGCCTGTTCCCAATGACGAAATACCGTTTTGATCGTTGATTATGAGGTAAGAGATGGCGATGCGACAGAGAACACAAAGAACGACAGGACCACAGAAGACCACGAGGAGAAGAAGCGGATTTGCCGGCGCGCGCGAGCAGACGCAGTGCCGCTTCTGCCGGGGCAGCGTCAAGTACATCGATTACAAGGACATCGACACCCTGCAGAAGCTGCTGACCAATCGCGGCAAGATCTACTCCCGCAAGCGAAGCGGGAATTGCGCCGGTTGCCAGCGCAAGGCGAAGCTGGCGATCAAGCGGGCCCGCTTCATGGCGCTGCTGCCGTACACAACGTGATCCAGTTTACGATTTACCATTCACTATTTGCGATTTGGGTTTCGATATGAAAGTATTGCTCTGTGAGGATATCAAGAAGCTGGGGTGGCTCGGCGATGTCGTCGAGGTCAAGGTGGGCTACGCCAGGAACTACCTGCTGCCCCAGGGCTTGGCGAAGGTCGCTACGGAAGGGAACATCCGTGCCATTGCCCAGGAGAAGTCCCAGCGCGCAGAACTGCGGCTGAAGGAGCGCAGGCGAATCGAGAAGGCGGTCGAGGCGGTCAACGGTGCCGAGGCGGTCCTGGCCGCAAAGGCCAACGAGCAGGGCGTCCTGTTCGGCTCCGTGACCGAGACGATGATCGCCGCCAACCTGCGGTCGCAGGGCTTCGAGGTGGCCGACGAGATCATCAAGCTGCCCGAGCACATCAAGCAACTCGGCACGCACGAGGTGACCCTGCGGTTTGCGGAGGACCTCACGGCGACGGTGCGCGTGGTCGTGGTCCCCGAGCAGACCGAAGAAGCGCCGAAGGAAGAGGCGCCGGTGCAAGAGCAACCACAGCAGGAATGAGCGATCGGCACGAGGGACAGAGGACGGAGAACACAAGCGTCTGCGTCCTCTGTCTTGCGTCTTGGTGTTTCACTTCGCGCCTGTGGTTCTCCCGCCCACGGCGGTCCGCGCCTATGCCGGCGCGATCAGGAGGGACCTTCCTCGCAGGCGCTGCCGCGATATTACCTCCGAATTCCATCAGGACCAATCCCCTCGCCGCCCTGCGGAGAATCCTCGTCTTGCCGTCGCAGCGTCTGCCGTAAGTCTTTTTTGCACATGCCTTTAGGTCCAACTTCTTCGGTGTGCGTGCTTCCTGCTGGCGATCTCCTCGCATCTGGGAAAATCGGATAATTCAGGAATTTCCGAACTGGCACACAGTCGCCGCGTATCATACCCTGATTCATCGAGCAGACAGACGGGCCCTCAAACATCGCATTGTGCGAGGGGTCCGAGCATGCCCTCTGGGAACGGAGGACATAGTGGTTCGTGCCCGCTGTCGAGTCCATGTTTCGCGCGGGGCACGGGAAAGGGGAACGATCGCGACTAAACGCACGGCGACAACAAACTGCCAAACCCTACCCTTGGATATGGCTTGCATTCCCAAATCATGCCTCTCTCCTTGAGACGGCTGCCGCGGGCCGTTGGCCTGCGGGGTGACACAGCCATCCACAGGGCCTCCAACCAAAAGGCTGCAGGTTGCACAGGCTTGCAGCCTTTTTCCTTACGTTTGGCCCTCCGCCGTTGTGGCGGAACCGCCGATGGATGCCACCAGGGAAGGGGAGTTCTCTGCCTCGGTGTCATTTCCGACGTATTCTGCCTCTTGAGGTACGCCCCAGAACTCCGCGAGCGTGGGGCCTTCCCCCCGGCAACGGTCCTGAAAGAGGAAGTTTCGTATCTCATAAGGCCACACCCGTCGGCCGATGCGATAGTACCATTTCATGGCGTCGCGGATCGGCCGGTCGGGATGCATCAGAGCCCGCCACACGGACCGTGGCCTCAATTCCATCACGGCCTCCATGAATTTCACCCACAACAGGACGCGCCACGGTCGCATGTGCCGGGTGGCAAGCACCTGATGCTTGTAGTCCCATTTGCTGATGTCCGGCTGAATGACCCGCCGTTCGGACGCCGCCTGGAAGTAGGGCGTCCACCGGTGCGGGGTCACATAGATCAACTGGATCTGGTCGGGGTCGTAGGAGAGCAGTTGCCTCAGGCTTCGCCGGTAGTCGCGGTTCCTTTCCTCCTCGAACCCGACGACATACGTCGCCAGGGAAATGATCCGGTGGCAGCGCAACAGGCGGATCGCTTCGCGGTCCTTGGCGGTTGTTCCGCCTTTGCGAATCGAGCGCAAGGTCTCTTCGTCATAGCTCTCGATGCCCAGCAGGAATCGGGCGACGCCGGCCCTCTTGTACAGGTGCAGGATGTCCGCGTCGCGCACGATATCGTCGGCACGGGTCGAGCCGACCAGCGTCAGAGGAACGTTCTCGGCGATCAGCGCCTCCAAGAGGGCCAGCCAGGCCGATCGGGAAGCCGTCGGGTTCTCATCGGCGAAGTTGATCACTTCGACGCCATGAGTCCGGTAGAGCCAGGCGAGCTCGGCCGCGAATTTCCGCGGGTCGCGGTGACGCCAGCGCCGCCAGAAGGGGCTCTGTCCGCAATAGGTGCATCGATGGGGACAGCCTCGCGAGAACTGCGCGACCACAGCCCTCCGATCTCCCCAATAGCTGTAGCGTCTCAGATCGACAAGCTCCCAGCCGACGCGACAAGCATCCAGATCCTCGAGGATCGGAGCGGGCTCTGTCGCGCGCGGCGCGCCGTCGTTCTGAAAGGCGATGCCGGGTATTTCATCGAGCGAATTGCCGACTTCCAGGGCATGGATCAGGCGCACGGCTGTCTCTTCGCCCTCGCCTCGCACGACGACGTCGATCTGTGGCTCCTCGGTCAGGATTTCCCGCCAGTGGTAGGTGGGGAAGACGCCGCCATAGACGATCCGGACGACAGGCAGCGCCTCGCGCAGAGCGCGAGTGATCCGCACCACGGAAGGATGTCCCGAGGTCGAGCCGGAATGTCCGAGAAGAACGGCCTGGGGTACGAATGTCACAGCCTCTCTCACGATCTCCTGCACGGACAGGGGGCCGAATTCCGCGTCCAACAGGCGTACTTCGTGTCCGGCGTCGATGAGCGGCCCGCCGATGGACAACAGACCCAGAGGTGGCAAGTGTTCATGCGGAATGCGGCTGCCGATGGACGGATGAGGCGGATTGACCAGGAGAACGCGCACGCAAGCCATCCCCTTTCTCGCTTACCCGCGATGCGTTACTGATTCAGGTGCTCCAACACTCGCGATAGCGGACAGGTCTTTCGGTCTGTCCCCGTCTCTGTTGATTCTACGTCGCGACACCCTGAAAGGTTCGCGGCCCCGTGCCTCTCGTCGGATTCCCACGTCGAGCCCGCCCGGTCACCTGCGTCCCCTGATTCCGCCTTCATTTCCCGAGATTAGTGCTTATGAATCGCGTGATGATCGACCTCGTCACAGGGCATAGGTCGTATTCCAATCCACGGTCCTGTATGTCCCTATAGTGAACTTGTTCGTCTCTATCGAAGTCCACCCACTTCGATTTTGCGAATTCGCCCGTTACTGTGTCCAGTGATCCTTCGTTGAGAGGTGCCTCGACATTCCCGTATTGTCGGGCGCTGTGGAAAAGAATGTCAGGCACAAAAAGATTCACCCTGGACCTGAGCGATTCATTCATCTTCTCAACAGAGAACAATCCCACAGGAGCATTCACCAAGCGAGTGTCGCCCTTGCTTGCAGAAACCACACTGTCTGCCAATTCTCCATCCAGCAATCTCGCGGTGGGATCAACTTCAATAGTCACAATCTGATCGATCTCAATTCCCAGATCGGTTGCATTGATGTTCAGGAAGCAATCGTGCGTCCATTTTGCTTTGTTTCTTCCGATCGTTACCGACACCTCATCCGGTCCGGGTTCCGGTGTGACTTTCACGGGGTGCCGGGACAGGGAGTCGAATGTCAGCTCGGGGAAGAGACGATGGATCAACTCATGGCTGATGGTGAATTCCGCGGCATCGTGGTAGTCATCGAACACGTATCGATGTCCCTTCTCTCTCGTGGGGTCGATGATGATCAGCTCTTCGCTTAGTTCCCGCTTCATCGCAAGTCTTGGCTGAAGGAGTTCTTCGCGTGTATCGCAACTCCCGTTGGCGATGTTCCATCCAATGGGACGAATCTCTCTGTAGAACAGACAGTAGTAGGCGTGATCCCCGATGTGCAGGATGGGCAGAGTGCCACCGCTGGCGAAACGGAAGCGGACATCCTTGGCTTCCACGTTCCAATCATCTCCCTGGCCCTCCAGAAGGAAACACTCGAGTTTTCTCTGGAGGTTGATCACCTCTTCCTGTGCTCGTGGAAATACCCAGCGATTCAGTACCCGTTTTCCCTCGCCGGACCAAATTGCCAGGTCGTTCTCATCGATGCGGACGATCAACCGGGTCCCTGCCCCATCCTGAAGCCGGTGAAGTTCGAACCGGTTCAGAAGCACCTGTAGGAAGGTCTTCTGAGCGGATCGAAAAGTTGACACGCAGTCGGTGTGCCGCCGGAGAAAATCGTCTGTGGTACGCGGCGTATCCGAGTCGTTTCTTGAATCGCTCTCGGCGGCACGAGGACCTCCGATCACGATGGCTGCTGCTACCGCGATGAGACTGAGCAGCACGAGGATCATGCCTATAACCAGCAGCATCTGAGCCGTACCGCCTGTTTTCCATGCGAGAATGCCGAGAATGCTCTCGCAGGCCAACACGACCAAGGCGAAGAGCTGAATCCAGTTTCCCACCACCTTGAGGATTCGTTCATACCAGCTTCTGTCTACCGCCGGCTCATGTTGCGCTCTCGCGTTTGTATCTGCCGTCTCCATATCGCCTCCTGTGGTATAGACGATACAACCAGCACTACATCCCAGGGAACACCGGATATGCCCAGTGGCAAACTCACCTTCGAACGAAGAGGACCTGCCAACATCCGTTGCGGTTCATCTAAGCTGCAGTGGGTCATCCGTGATGCGGCAGGGCGCACATCGTCAGTCTTTGTGCGACCTCCCCCTGCTACGCGCCCGGACGGCGACGCTACGCGTCCACCGTTGCGGCAAAGTCCTCGACGAACTTGGTGCACTTGGCGACGTCCTCGACCAGTTGTGGCGACAGGTGCTCGTACTCGATCGTCGCCAGGCCACGGAACTTCAGGGCCCGCAGCGTCTTCAGGACCTCCATGTAATTGGCCTTGCCCTCGCCCAGTGGAACGTCCCGGGACTCGACCTTGCCCATCTCGGCGACGTCCTTCAGGTGCACGCTGATGATGCGGCCCTGGAGCTTCTTGAGGCATTCGACCGGGTCCAGGCCGGTGCGGACATAGTGGCCGGTGTCCGGGCAACCGCCGATGGCCTTGCTGCGGCCCTCGCAGACCTTCAGGACGTTCTCGGGCCGCCAGTATTTCGATCCCGCCGCTTCCGCATGGTTGTGAATCGCCAGGTTCATTTTGTACTCCTGGCACAGGCCGTCGAGGGTCTCGAAAACCTCCGCGGGCGGCTCGGCCACGAGCGTCTCGACGCCCATCTCCTTGGCGAAGTCGAACACCTTGCGGAATGCGCCGGTGTCGGCTTCGAGAGAGGCGTAATAGCTCGCCATCAGCATACCGCGATCTTCCAGCCGCTGCTTCATCTCGCGGCGCTGCGCCGGCGCGAGTGCTTCGCTCGTCTTGAGGTCCGGCTGCTCCTTGCTCAGCGGCAGGAAGAAGGCCGGCTCGACGCAGCGGATGCCCAGGCCGGCGATCACGTCCAGCGCCTCATAGAAGCTCCGGTCGCGGAACGTATAGAGCCCGCACGACAGACGCCACCCGATCTTCTCCGCCCGCGGCGTGCTCAGCTTGACTTTCCGTACTTCCCCGGACGCGCCCCTGGCTGTCGTTGACAGGACGACCCCCGCCCCGCAAGCTCCCGCAGCCACCAAAAACCCGCGACGACTCAGTTGATTCGTTCCCACAGTGCCACCTCCTGATGACTCGCCCGATCCCTGCAAGGACCCAAAGCCGACAGGCGTGAATCGGCAGAGGGTATCGACACAACAGGCCCTTGTCCGGCCCACGGGGACAATCGTCCTCCCATTGCGGGCCTCGCGTATTATAGGGCTACGGCGGCCGCAAGACAATGGACGACGGCCAACAGGCTGTAGGAAAGGTCCGACTTCTGTCCCCTCCGCGGCGGGAAATCCCGTGAATGCCCACATATTTGGCGGGGATTCGTTCAGGTCGGGCCGAATTCCGCCGAAGATACGCAAAGATGTCACCATGTGCGGCAAGCAGGACAGTCATGAATGCGCCGGCAGGTCAATCCGTTCGGACACGACTGTTTTGTCCCGACATCAGCTCGATCTGATGTCACCTCCATATGGGCGGGTGGGGTGTGTCGTGCGGACGAACACCCTGCTCGCTCAATCTATTGGATCAGCAGCGCCATCGCCTTCTCCAGGACGGTGTCCCGGCCGGCGCGGATGTCCTCGATGGTGGGTGTGACGAGATGGTGGGGCTCGATGCCGTGCAGGGGGGAGGGCATCTTGCCGTGCAGCGGGAACGTCAGCGAGCAGCGGAGCGTCACGCCGACCGGCAGGTCGATCTGCTTCGACCAGCCGCAGGCGCCGCTGGTCGGAGTGCCGACGAGGAGAGCGCCGGCCTCGAACATGCCGGAGACGAAGTGCTCGCACGCGCTGGCGCAGCCCTCGTTGGTGAGGACCGCCACTTTGCCGGGATAGCACCAGGGGCCTCTCGGCGCCACGACGTTGATGAATTTGTCATACGTGTCGGTGCCCGGCTGCCGCTGAAAGCTGATGCTGGCGACGACCTTGCGGGTGATGAACCGCGAGATGACGGTCTCGGCCAGGCCGTCTGCGCCGCCGCCGTTGTCGCGCACGTCCAGGATCAGACAGGGCTTTTCTCGCAACGGTTCCAGCAGCCTGTCGAATTCCCCGTCCGAGAAGCCGCCCCAGCCGCGGATTCGGATACAGGCCACGCGATCATCTATGACCCGGCTGGAAAGCATGGGCTCGGGTCCCCGGCCGTAGCCTCCGCTGGCCCCGCGAGTCAGGACCTTCTCATAGACCTCGCCGCTCGCGTTGCTCAGCTTCAGTTTGATCTGCGAGTCCGGCTCGCCTTCGAGGATCGTTCGGCAGGCGGAATCGGCCCTGCCATAGGCGGTCGCGCCGAATGCACCGGGCCATTCGCGCTCGAACTGCTCCTTCGCGTCGGCACCGTCGATCTCCAGCACGATGTCGCCCGGCGCGATGCCGAGATCCTGTCGGCAGTGCGTCACGACGATCTGATTCTCGATCCAACCGACGCGGACCGCCGGCCCGACGAGCGCTGGCTTGCCGTCCCAGTACATGCCCGTATGGTAGTCGTTCAGCCGTTGGACGAGCATGGCGTCCATGATAGGCAGTGCCTCGTACAGGCCGTTCATGTCCTGGATTCGCTGTTTGCACTCCTCGTACCAGCTCTCGTCGAACGCCCCGGCGTACTCCATCATGGGGTAGTTCTCTTTGAGGGAGTTCCAGAGCAGATCGAGGAATCCGACCGGCGTCCCGACCTTCGGCATGGGGACATTCGGGTCGGCGCCCTTGGCCAGCAGCAATTCCGCGATCTTGCCCTGTCCGCGCATCCGTGCCACCTGCAGCGCGGTGAATCCATATTCGTCCGTCACGTTCAACTCTGCGCCATGAGACAGGCTTATCTCCACGCCCTTCAGGTCCCCGCTGTGCAGAGCGGCCAGCAGCTTCTCCCCGAGGGCCTTGGCGTCCATCAGCCGGCAGGCGAAGCCCCACGACCCGGCGCCATTCTGCACTTTCAGCAGGAGCTGATTGGCGCCGGCGCGGAATGTCACGGGAACGAGGTCATCCTCCTCCTGAGCGGCGCGGTCCGTCCAGTTCTCGTGAACCAGTTCGCCGTTGAGCCAGACCCTCACGGCGTCGTCGCTGCCGATGCCGAGCAGGGCCGATGTCTCGGCGGGCATGTCGATCCTCGCCCAAGCATAGGAGACCACATATTCCTTGTACCCGAAGCGCCGGACGAGGTCGACGACGCTCGTGGGACTGTCGACCTTTCGCCAGTGGTACTCCTTCCCGTCTCTCTGGTGGATCATGTCGGTTGTTGGCTGGATCTGCGTCTGGCCGCCGTGCTCGGTCAGGAAATCGCGGTCGAACGCCTCGCGCAGGGCGTTCGGATCGTTGGGCTCCTTGGACCCCTCAAGGACGGGAAACGGGTCGCTGACCAACCACTGCTTCATGAACGCGCCCGGCTCCAGACCCTGGTAGAATGCCCACTGGGGAACAGACGCCGCCTGGTCGGCTTGAACGCCCACAGGCAACACGCACATGCCGACGAAACCCGCTATGATCCCCAAGGCAACTCGCATACCGTGCTCCTTGAATGACCCTTCGCCCAGACATTGATCCAAACGCTGATTTACCCATTAAGACGGCCGTACGACGGATTCGTTACCGGCAGATCGAGAGAATCGCGGCGGACGCGGTCAAGAACGTCTTTCTGGAAAAGGGGTTATGGAAGATCCGGCCCAAGAGGGGCCCTGGAAGACAAGACCCAATGTCTTGTCACGACTTCGCCATCCTGAGCAGCAGCGAAGGATCTGGGCCAGGTACGAGAACAGACGACATTTGCATCCGCTGCCCAGATGCTTCACTTCGTTCAGCATGACCATCCGGGGTGTTGATGCCAGGAGACCTGGTCGTACCCTGCTCGGATTGTCTGTACTGCCGATCTTGACCGGCGGGGCGTTGGTTGCTATCATATGGGTTTTGCCTGACGCCCAGGGTGCGTTCTCATGGGTGCGGGCAGTGAACCGATGTCGAAAGACTTCAATATGTTGAAGAAGACGAATAACTGCGGTGAGCTTCGGCTGGCGGATGCCGGCAAGAAGGTCATACTGGCCGGTTGGGTTCAATCCTATCGCGACCATGGCAACCTGGTGTTCTTCGATCTGCGGGATCGAGAAGGGCTGACACAACTGGTCTTCGATCCGGAGGTCCAGGCCGAGGCGCATCGCGTGGCGCGCACGGTCCGCTGCGAGTGGGTCATCGCGGCCGCCGGCAGGGTCCGGCCTCGGGGCGAGGGGCTCGAGAACCCCAAGCTGCCCACCGGCCAGATCGAGGTGATCGTGGACGAGTTCGAGGTCCTGAACATGTCCAAGACGCCGCCGTTCGAGCTGGACGGCGCGACCAAGACCAACGAAGAGACCCGGCTTGTCTACCGGTACATCGACCTGCGCCGGCCGGAGATGCAGCGCCGGCTCAAGACGCGACATCAGGTGACGACGCTGGCCCGCAAGTACTACGACGAGCAGGGGTTCTGGGAGATCGAGACGCCCATGCTGGCCAAGAGCACGCCGGAGGGGGCCAGGGACTTCCTCGTGCCCAGCCGGCTCGTGAGGAGCGCGTTCTACGCGCTGCCGCAATCGCCGCAGCTCTTCAAGCAGATGCTGATGGTCAGCGGCGTCGAGCGATACTTCCAGATCGTCCGATGCTTCCGCGACGAGGACCCGCGGGCCGACCGGCAGGCGGAGTTCACGCAGATCGACGTCGAGATGAGCTTCGTCACCGTCGATGACGTCATCAGCATCCACGAGAAGCTCGTGGCGAAGATCTGGAAGGAGATCCTGGGCGTGGAGGTGAAACTGCCGATGCGCCGGATGGAGTACCGGGAGGCGATGGCCGACTACGGCATCGACCGCCCGGACCTGCGATTCGGCCTGAAGCTCAAGGACATCTCGGACATCGCGAAGGGCAGCACGTTCAAGGTCTTCACCTCGACCATCGAGAACGGCGGCGTGGTCAAGGGCCTGTGCGCCCCGGCGGGCGACACGTACTCCCGCGCCGACATCGAGAAGACGCTCACGAACCTCGTGATGGACTTCGGGGCCAAGGGCCTGTCCTGGAGCAAGATCAAGATGGCCCCCGGCCCGGAGGGCCGCATGGAAGATGCGACGCCGACGTTCATCGGCGGCGGGATCGGCAAGTTCTTCAACCCCGAGCAACAGAGGCAATTGATCGAGCGATTCGGCGCCAAAGACGGCGACCTGATCCTGCTGGTGGCCGACAAGGAGGCCATCGCGAACAAGGCGCTGGCGCCGCTTCGGTGTCGGGTCGGAAGGGACCTCAAACTCTATGATCCCGGCGTGTTCGAGTTCGTCTGGGTCGTCGATTTCCCGCTGTTCGAGTGGAACGCGGACGAGAAGCGATACGATTCCGTACACCATCCGTTCACGGCGCCGGTGCCCGAGGACCTGCCCAAGCTGGAGACCGATCCGATGCACATCCGTTCCCAGGCGTACGACATTGTCCTGAACGGCAACGAGATCGGCGGGGGCAGCATCCGTATCCACCGCCCGGAGATTCAGCAGAAGGTCTTCGACCTGCTGAACATCACGCGCCAGCAGGCCCAGTCGCGATTCGGGTGGTTCCTCAAGGCGCTGGACTACGGCGCTCCGCCGCACGGCGGCATCGCCCTGGGCCTCGACCGGCTCACCATGCTCCTGACCGGCACGGACAATATCCGCGACGTGATTGCGTTCCCCAAGACGCAACGCGGGCAGTGCCTGTTGACCGATGCGCCCAGCGAGGTGGATCAGAAGCAGCTCGACGAGCTGAACCTGCGGGTGCAGAAGCACCTGCACGCCGTCGAGAATCCGTCCGAGCAGGCATAGACAAGCGAGTCCGTATGGGTCGCGAGGAGGCCGGTTCGTAGTGTGCCCGTAAGGGCGTATTCTCGATGGGATGGAAGAGAACGCCTTACGGCGTCACTACAAGCGCGCGGGGGGCTATTTGTGGCCGCCGAGACACGTGGTCATCATGTGTCTGCGCTCCGCTCGGTACCTGCGGCTTGCGGGCAGGAGCATCTCGACGATGCCGATCAACGGATCGAGCACGATCCACACGAAGAACGTCGTTCCCAGCGTTCCCATGGCGACGGAGAACGGGAATTTGGGGTTCTCCCAGGTGTCCTCCGCCCTCAGGACAGCCGCAAGCCCGCCGAGCAGGGGGGCCGCGACGTAGAAGCCGAGGTAGCAGTTGGCGCTCGTCAAGGGATGCTCGATTTCGACATGCCCATCCCGGCCGGCGCCCCGGACGAACGCGAACAGATAGAGGCTGACCAGGAGGAAGATGAAGAGTGTGGAATACCCCGACAGCGAGAAGGCGAGCCACCATTGGAGTCCCGCCTGGCGCAGGGCCGTCGCGAGGAGATAACCGACGCACGCGAGGAACCACACTGTCGCGGCCAGATGTATGCGCTTTAGAATCCTCTTCGCCGTCATAGCTCAATGCTCAAGCTCTCTCGGCTGCACTCCGCGGGCCGGCACCGTCCCTGCGGCCTGACCGCCTGTTAGTGGCGATCTTACCGGTCCTTGTGTGGATGACATTGTCGCATGTCGTCCGGTCCAGTTCAATGCGTGAGATGCAAATTTTTTGCGGACGGCATCTTGATCTTTGCCGGCGCAGGCATGCCCTCGCAGGCCGGCGCGTGCAGGGGCCCGACTGGCGCATTGCAAAAAGACACGGACCATGTCAGAATGGGACCGAGCCGCCGGGGGGCGGATGGAAGACAATGGAGTTGGCTTACGGCAGGGGCTGCCAGGAGTCGATTGTGAGTCGTCGATAATCAATCGCAACGCATGCGTATCAACCTTGGCAACATGTTTCAGCGGATTTTGCGGGTGCTGCACCTGAGCCCGCTGTCGTTGGCGGAGAAGTGCCGGCTCATGTTCGGCTCGGCGGTGCTCCTGAGCCTGACGATCGCGCTGCTGATCCCCTACGCCTGGATGCGGCAACTCACCCGCATGGTGCTCCTGGAGACGAACGCGGCCAGGATGGAGGTGCTGCTGCGCTCGCATTTCCAACTGGAGGCCTCGGGTGGGATGAAGGGGCCCGTGCTGAACGACCGCGGCACGGCGAGGGATCCGAATGAGCCGGGGATGACGTGGGTCCGTTTTCCCAAGGAGCCGGACAAGGGCGGGCTTGGGCAACTGACCGACCTGCAACGAAAGCTGCTGGACAGCATCAAGAACGACACCGGCCGGGATGAGGCCATTGCACTGACCCGGACCGAGGGCACGACGCAGAGCACCTACGTGCGGGTGTTTCGCGCCACCGAGGGCTGCGTGAGCTGCCACAACGCGCAGGGCTCGGCCGGGCCCTTCGCGCTCAACGAGAACATCGGGGCCGCAATTCTCCAGACCCGCGGCGTCGGCGGCGAGCTGCGCAAGATCGAATTCATGAATCGGATCTGGACCTTCGTGGCCGCCGTGCTGGGGGCGACGGGCGCCATGGTGGCTTTCTACTGGATCACGCAGCGGATCATCCTTCGGCCCATCCGCCAGTTGCGGGCCCTGGCCAACAACGTCGCCGAGGGAAACCTGGATGTCCGCAGCGCGATCGCGACGGGCGATGAGTACGAGAGGCTGTCGGAGGCATTCAATCACATGCTCGACAACCTCCAGGTGGCCCAGGAGGAACTGCGTGAGGCCAACCGCCAGCTCGACGGCAAGATCGTCGAATTGTCCGAGCGGAACGTCGAGCTGTTCAAGGCCAACAAGCTCAAGAGCGAATTCCTGGCGAATATGTCGCACGAGTTCCGCACGCCGCTCAACGCGATCCTCGGATTCGCCCAGGTGCTGCGGGAGAAACCCACTCTGCTCAAGAAAGAGAAGGGCCAGCGCTACGCCGAGAACATCATCACCAGCGGCAACCGGCTCCTGACCATGATCAACGACCTGTTGGACCTGGCCAAGGCGCAGGCCGGCAAGATGGAGCTGCACATCGAGCAGGCGTCGGTCCTGCAGATTTGCGAGTCGCTGGCTTCCTCGTTCTCCCTGCTGGCGCGGAGGAAGAGAATCCGGGTCGCGCTGGAGGTCGGCCCGGATGTTCCGTTGATTGTGACGGACGCCGGGAAGGTGCAGCAGATCCTGTACAACTTCCTGAGCAACGCGGTGAAATTCACGCCGGCCAAAGGGTCGATTGAGATCCGCGCCTGCATGCTCGATGAACGGATGGTCCGATTCGCGGTGCGGGACACCGGCTGCGGAATCGCCGACGCGGACAAGGACAAGATTTTCGACAAGTTCCGACAAGGCGACGGCTCGTTGACGCGTGAATCGCCCGGCACCGGGCTCGGTCTGTCCATCAGCAAAGAGCTCGCGGGCATGCTCGCGGGCACGGTCGGGTTCGAAAGCGAGGTCGGCCTCGGCTCGACCTTCTGGCTGGATATTCCCATCCACCTGGGCACGGAGAAGAAGTCGCCTGCGAAAGGCCCTAGCGCGGTGATGATCTGAGAACGAAGTGTCGCGTTTGAAGTTTCAAGTTTCAAGTGTGAAGACCCGACGCGCGGGCCTCATCACTTAACACTTCAAACTTCACACTTGAAACCTCTTCGGAGATAAGGAGAAGCTCATGCAGTCTGGGTCGGTAAGGATGTCACGTGTGCGAATCGTCGTCTGCACCTTGATGCTCTGTGTCTTCGGGCTGGAAGCTGCCGCGCAGGAGACGCACCCCTTCTCGGTCCACGACATGCTGGCGATGGGCCGGATTTCCGACCCGCAGGTCTCGCCGGACGGGCGGCACGTCGTGTTCGTGGTCCGCGAGACTGATCTCGAAGCCAATCGCGGGCGAATGGACCTGTGGCTTGTCTCCACGGACGGCACGGGCCTGCGCCGGCTCACGTCGCACCCCGAGACCGACTCCAATCCTCGCTGGTCGCCGGACGGGCGAAGCATCTGGTTCCTGTCGGGTCGCTCGGGCCCCGGCCCGGACGGCCGCTGTGCGTCGAGCCAGGTCTGGAGGATCGCCCTCGACGGGGGCGAAGCGCAACAGGTGACCGAGGAGCCGCTCGACGTGGGCAATCTGCTTGTCTCGCCCGACGGGGCGCACGTTGCCTATACGATGGAGGTCTTCCCGGGCTGCAATGCCGCCGAGACGAAGAAGAGACTCGACGCATCTGCCGGGAGCAAGGCGAGCGGTCGGATCTACGAGCGGGTCTTCGTCCGGCACTGGGACACGTGGGAGGACGGCCGGCGGTCGCACCTGTTCGTCTTGCGGGTTCCGAATTTCAGGGAGTTGGTGGGCGGAGCCCACCCTACCGCTGTCGCCAAGCCAACAGGTCTCATGGGGGTCGATGTGATGCCTGCGATGGATGCCGATACGCCGTCGATGCCCTGGGGAGGGCCTGAAGAGATCACCTTCACACCCGACAGCATGGGGATTGTCTTTGCTGCCAGGGACGCCGGCCGCGAGGAAGCATGGTCCACCGACTTCGACCTCTATTACGCTCCTCTCGATGGCTCCTCGGCGCCGAAGTGCTTGACCGAGGACAACGAGGCCTGGGATACGTGTCCGGTCTTCTCCCCCGACGGCAAAACGCTCGCCTACCTGGCGATGAGCCGGCCGGGGTATGAAGCCGATCAGTTCCGCATCCTGCTTCGGGATTGGCCTGACGGACAGAATCGCGTGCTCGCCGAAGGCTGGGACCGCAGCCCCTCGGCCATCGCCTGGTCGCCCGACGGCAAGCAGATCTTCGCTGTCGCCCAGAACACGGGCCAGGACTCTCTGTTTGTCATCGATGTGAAGGACGGCAAGGCCCGAACGGTCGTCAAGGACGGCACGGTCCACGCCTTTGACGTCGTGAAGGACCGGATCGTCTATGCCTTGAGCGATCTCCACAATCCGTCGGAGCTGTTCTGCGTATCGACGGATGGCAAAGGCGTCAGCCAACTCACGAATATCAACGCACAGAAGGTTGCGGCGGCGCGGATGGGGCAGTACGAGCAGTTCAGCTTCCTCGGCTGGAACGAGGAGACGGTGTTCGCCTACGTGGTCAAGCCGGCGGACTTCGATCCCGCGAGGAAGTATCCGGTGGCCGTCCTGATCCACGGCGGTCCTCAGGGCTCGTTCGGCAACGTCTTTCACTATCGCTGGAACCCACAGACCTACGCTGGCTCCGGCTACGCGGTGGTCATGGTGGACTTCCACGGCTCCACCGGCTACGGCCAGGCCTTCAGCGATTCCATCCGAGGCGACTGGGGCGGCAAGCCGCTCGTGGACCTGCAAAAGGGTCTGGCCGCCGCATTGGAGCGGTATCCCTGGATGGATGCCGACCGCGTCGGCGCCCTCGGCGCCTCCTATGGCGGCTACATGGTCAACTGGATTGCAGGGCAATGGCCGGACCGGTTCCGCTGCCTGGTGAATCACGACGGCAATCTCGACGAGCGGGTGGCCTACTTCGACACCGACGAGTTGTGGTTCCCGGAATGGGATCACATGGGCACGCCCTGGGAGAACCCCGCCGGTTATGAGGACCAGAATCCCCTGCGTTTCGTCGGCAACTGGAAGACTCCCATGCTGGTAATTCATGGGGAGCAGGATTTCCGCATCCCGGCCACCCAGGGCCTGGCGACGTTCAACGCCCTCCAGCGTCGCGGCATCCCCAGCCAGTTGCTGTACTTGCCGGATGAGAACCACTGGGTCCTCAAACCGGCCAACTCGATCCAATGGCACGAGACGGTCCTCGCCTGGCTCGACCGATGGCTCAAGACGCCATGAGAGCCGGGTGGCCGCAGGTCCGATCCGTCTCATCTGTCTTATGGGTCCGACGAGACCCGTAGGACAAATGGGACCGATCGGACTGTAGACGCCGCAGTGTCGGCCCGGTACAATGCCCGGCTGTCTCAGTTGCGCGTGCAGGGGGTATCCTGCGCCGGCACGACCTCATACGCACGACAGATGGGTTGAATCAGAGGCCGATAGTGGCGGAAAAATACAGCAAGAAGGCGTCCAAATCGGCGGCATCCACCGCTACGGGACAGGGTGCGCCTTCCTCCCCTGCGGATTCGGGGGGCAGACCCTCCCGTCCGGCTCGGGATGGATCGATGCCCATGCGCAGCATGCCGCAGGACCTGGGGGCCGAGGCTGCCGTTCTGGGCTCCATGATCATCGATCCGAGGTGCATCGGCGAGGTGATCGAGACGCTGAGTCGCAACGCGTTCTATCACAGCGAGCACCAGATGCTGTTCGACGCGATCATCAGCCTCTATGAGAAGAACCGCGGCGACGGGATCGACGGCCTGCTCGTCCGAAACGAGCTGGAACGCCACAACCAGTTGGAGGCCATCGGCGGAGCAGAGTACCTGCAACGCGTCATCGAGTCGGTGCCTTCGTCCGCGAGCGTCCAGTACTACGCGGACATTGTCCGGGAGAAGATGCTGCTGCGAGAGACGATCATCGCGGCCACGGAGATCCTGACCGACGCCTACGACGAGAGCGGGGACGCAGCCGAGAAACTCGATGCCGCCGAGCGGCGGATCTTCGCCGTCACGGACAAGCGGATCACCAGCTCCGCCGTAGCCCTTAAGGACCTCGTCACGAAGGCCTACGAGATGATCGAGAAGCGGGAAGGCACCCACGTCACGGGGCTCCCGACGGGATACTACGAGCTGGACGACAAAACCTGCGGCCTGCAGAAGGGCGAGATGCTCATCATCGCCGGCAGACCGAGCATGGGCAAAACGGCCTTCGCGCTGAACATCGCCGAGCACATCGGGATCGTCGAGAAGATCCCGACCGCGATCTTCTCGCTGGAAATGGGCAAGCAGCAGTTGGCCGAGCGGTTCCTGTGCAGCTACAGCGGCGTGGACGCCCAGCTCGTCCGCAAAGGCATGCTGAGCACGGAGCACTACCAGAAGCTGGTGGAGGCGTGCGGCGTCATCTCGGAGGCGCCGATCTACATCGACGACACCTCGGCGCTGACCCCGCTGGAGCTTCGCGCCAAGGCCCGTCGTCTGCGCAGCGCCTACGGCATCCGCTGCGTCGTCGTGGACTATCTCCAGTTGATGCACATCGGCTCCGGCAAGATCGAATCCCGCCAGCAGGAAATCTCGACAATCTCGCGGTATCTCAAGTCCCTGGCCCGCGAGCTCGAGGCGCCGGTCATCGTACTCAGCCAGTTGAACCGTTCTCCCGAGGGGCGGGAGGACCACCGGCCGCGAATGAGCGACCTTCGCGAAAGCGGGAGCATCGAGCAGGACGCGGACGTCGTGATGCTTCTGCACCGTGAGGACTACTACCACAAGGGCGACGAGTCCTACGAGCCGGACAACACCGCCGAGGTGATCATCGCCAAGCAGCGAAACGGCCCCACGGGCACCGTCAAGCTGACGTTCCGCGAAAAGTGCACTCGCTTCGAAAATCTCGCGCAGATCGAGCAGGAAGCCGTACCGTTTTAACTGTTGACTGACAATTGATGATGGATGATTGAAATGCAGGATGCTGTTCTCATTCTTCTCATATCGTGTCTGATCGGTTCTGTGAGCCCGTGCATTGCAGCCGATGCCGCAGATCCCAATCAGCAATCCACAGTCAGCAGTCAGCCATCCGGCGGGATCATCAAGTCGATCGAGTTCGAGGGCAACAAGAAGTACAAGGACCACGTCCTGCGGGAGCGGCTGGGCTTCCAGCTCGGCGACCGCCTGGACCCGTTCCTGGCGGAGGGCGGCCGGCTGACCATCATGGAGGTCTACCGCAAGATCGGCTACTCCTCCGTGAAAGTCTCCCTCGACCGGAGCCGGCTCACCGACGGGCACCTGCTGTACCAGATCGAGGAGGGGCCTCGCGTCCAGATCGGCAACATCGATTTTGTCGGCAACGACGCGTTCAGCGCCTGGACGCTCAAGCAGGTCATCAAGATCAAGGAGAGAAAACTGCTGCTCTGGCCGTACCACTTCACCGAGGAGGCGATCGACGATGATGTCGAGCGGCTGCAGACGTTCTACTACGGCCGGGGGTACCTGAACTACAAAATCGAATCCCAGACGGAGCTGTCCGCCGACGGGGAAACGATGGACGTGACATTCCTTATCGAGGAAGGCGCCGTCTACCACGTGGCGCAGATCGTCTTCACGGGCAACACGCACTTCACCGAGGAGCAGTTGCGGGCGGATCTCGAGATGCAGGAAGGCGACGTGTGCCTCAAGGCGAAGGCCGACCGGGATGCCCGGGTGATCGAGCAGCGCTATCGGGAGATCGGGTACGTGGACGCCGAGGTGCGCCAGAGCGTGAAGTTCACGCCCCAGGTGGAGGAGAATCTCGTGAATCTGGCGATCGAGATCCGCGAAGGGGGGCAGTTCCGCATCGGCCGCATCGATATCACAGGCAACGAAACCACCAAGGACAAGGTGGCCCGCCGGGTCCTCGACGAATACAACTTCACCCCCGGCGAACTCTACGACGCCAAAAGAGCCCCGAAGGAAGGCAACGGACGGCTTGAAAAGTACGTGGCGCGGGCCGCCGGCTCCACCTCCGGCCAGGTCATGATTCGACCGGTCACTCCCGAGGATGGCGATCCCAACCGCAAGGATGTCCGCGTGGACATGGAAGAGGGGATGACCGGGATGATTCGCCCGGGCGTGGGGTTCAGCAGCGACAACGGCGTGCTGGGCCAGCTCATCTACCAGCAGCAGAACTTCGACATCACGGACCCGCCGGAGAGTCTCGGCGAATGGCTCATGCCATGGAAGCCTTTCCGTGGGGGTGGGCAACGATTCAGCGTCCGGCTCGAACCCGGCACCAAGTACAGCCAGTACTCCGTCAACTTCACGGATCCCTATTGGCGGGACGAGCCGATTACGTTCAACACCCTCGGCCAGAGCTGGAAGCGGTACCGGGAAAGCTACGACGAGAAAAGGCTCAAGGGCGGCTTCGGATTCGAGCAGCGAGTGGACGAGCAATGGCGCAGGAGCATCGGGTTTCGAGCGGAGGATGTCGGGGTCGGCGACCTCGATTACGATGCGCCCCAGGAAATCCGCGACGTCAGGGGGGACACGCAGTTGTATGGCGTCCGCTTCGGCCTGGGGTTCAGCGGCGTGGACGACGTCTACGATCCGGGCGAGGGCCGGAACGTCGGCGCCTTCTACGAGCAGGTGACCGGCGACGACGCTTTCGGGATTCTCGAAGGCAGCTACACGCACTATTTCACCCTGCACGAGGACGTGCTCGGCCGACGGACCATCCTGTCGGGCAAGCTGCTCGCCGGCACCATGGTCGGCGATGCGCCGCCGTTCGAAAAGTACTACGCAGGCGGCACGAGCCGCTATGGGATTCGCGGGTTCGAGTATCGCGGCGTGAGCACCCGCGGTTTGCAGACGAACGTGGACCCGGCCTACGCCCAGCGGAAGGACCCGGTCGGAAGCGACTGGGTGTTCCTGGCCGGCGCGGAAGTCACGATCCCGCTGGTCGGCGAGAACTTCGGTCTGCTGTTGTTCACCGACAGCGGTACGGTCGATACAGGCAGCTACCGCCTGTCGATCGGCATGGGCATCGAGATCAAGGTGCCGCAAGTTTTCGGGAACATGCCGATCCGGTTCGAGATCGCCACTCCGTTGCTCCGAGACGACGAGGACGAAACGCAGATATTCAGCTTCTCGGGCGGTGGCATGTTCTGACGACCGGCGAGGGTCCCGCCTGCGGGAAGCATGACGACAACGAGAGAAGAAAGGGGTTTTGCATGAACGGAAAGATAGCGGTCAGCGGTATTGTGATTTGTGCATTGGCCATGCTGGTCGTGTTGGATCACGGCCGTGCGGCGTCCCAAACGACGAGTCCGACGGCCAAGATCGGGGTCGTGAGCATGCGGGACGTGTTTAAGAACTGCAAGAAACATATGCAGTACACCGGACAGGCGATGAATCGACAGGCCCGCGTCAGGGCCCAACTGGACGATCTGAAGAAGGAAGTGGACGGCCAGGAAGCCGAGTTAAAGACCTTCAAGCAGGGTACGGCCGACTACACCCAGCAACTGCAAATCCTGTTCGACAAGCGGTCCAAGCTGCAGAGCCAGCAGGAATTCATCAAGCAGCAGTCGATGCTGGAAGACAAGAAGTGGCTCGAAGATCTCTACCAGGCGTTCGCGAGAGCCGCCCAGGCGCTTGCCCAGGAGAAAGGGTTGGACCTGGTGCTGGAAAGGACCGAGCCGGAGTTTCCCATCCCCAGCGACGAATTGATGACCACGCTGTACATGCACAAGGTGCTGTACGCCGGGGGGTGCGTCGACCTGACGAGTGAGGTGACCGCCCGTCTCGACGCCGACGAGACCCTCAAGCCATGACGGAAGCCTTTGATCGCGGGGTGCAGATGACTGTCACGATTGTCGAATTGGCGAAACGGCTCGGGGCCACCCTGGTGGGCGCCCCTGCGACCGCGGATCGTCTGATCACGGGGGTCAAGCCGATTGAGGTCGCCGGCGAGAGCGACGTGACGTTCGCCACCGACGCCAAACACCAGGCGGCGGCCGCCGGCTCGCGTGCGGCGGCGGTTCTCGTGACCAAGGCCATCGACGGGTTGGCCAAGCCGCAACTGGTGGTGAAAGACGTCCATGCGGCCCTCATCGGGACCTTGAATCTCTTCGCCCCTGAACTCAAGCCCGCCGCCGAGGGGGTGGATTCGTCTGCCCGAATCGGGTCGGGTGTCCATCTGGCGGACAGGGTGAGCGTCGGCCCGTTTGTCGTCATTTCCGACGATGTGCAGATCGGCGCCGGCACCGTTATCGCCGCCGGCTGTCGGATCGGGCAGAATACGAAGATTGGTTCAGACTGCCGCCTCGATGCCAACGTCGTGGTGCACCACGGCTGCGTTCTGGGCGACCACGTCGTCATCCAGGCCAACAGCACCATCGGGTCCGTTGGGTTCGGCTACGCCTTGATCGACGGCGTCCACAGGCTGATCCCGCACAACGGAGGCGTCATTCTCGAGGATTTCGTGGAGATCGGCGCCAACTGCTGCGTTGACAGGGCGAAATTTGGCAATACGATAGTAGGCGCCGGCACGAAGATCGACAACCTCGTACAGATCGCGCATAACGTGGTGATCGGCAAGTGTTGTCTGATCGCCGCCCAGGTGGGTGTGGCCGGCAGTTGCCGTCTTGGCGACGGGGTCGTCCTGGCCGGCCAAGTCGGGCTGGCCGACAATATCGAGATCGGCAGCGGCGTCATGATCGGCGCCCAGGCCGGGGTGATGAGCAGCGTCGGGCCCGGAGAAAGGCTCGCGTGGACCCCCGCGATGAACGCCAGAGAAGCGGTGAGGGTGGTCGCCCATATCCTGCGCCTGCCGAAGTTCTCGCAAGAGCTCAAGCGCCTGACGGCGAAGGTAGACAAACTTGAAGCTGCAGAAAACGATAAAGGATGAGGTCAAACTCGCGGGCAAAGGCCTGTTCGGAGGCCAGGACGTCACGGTGATCTTTCGTCCGAGTGCGGAAGACGCCGGCATTGTCTTCGTGCGGACCGACATTGCCAGCGCCGTGCGGATTCCTGCGACGGCTCCGAGCATCGCCGAGCGGAGCCGCCGCACGAGCATCAAGAAAGGCGACGTCAGCATCGAGACCGTCGAACACTGTCTGGCCGCGGTCCGCGCCCTGGAGATCGACAACCTCACGATCGAGGTCAACGGGCCCGAGCTGCCCGCCCCCGATTGCAGCAGTGCCGCGTTCGTCACGTGCCTGAAGGCGGCCGGGATCGTCGAGCAGAAGGACCCGCGCAAGGAATTCGTCATCCGCAGGCCCGTCCACGTCAGCGCCGCCGATGCGACGATCTATGCACTGCCCGACTCGGACGGCGAGCTGAACATCACCTACGACCTGGACTACAGCGGTTATCCGGCCATCGGCCGGCAGGTTTTCAGCTATCGCCTGACGCCGGAGAGCTTCGAAACGACGATGGCGCCCGCCCGCACGTTTTTGCTGGAGGCCGAGGCCCGGGAGTTCCAGGCCCGCGGGCTCGGCACCCACATTGGGCCCGCCGACGTCCTGGTGATCGACTCGGACGGGCCGATCAAGAACAACTATCGTTTTCCCAACGAGTGTGTCCGGCACAAGATCGTAGACCTGATCGGGGATCTCATGCTGGTCGGCCGGCCGGTGATCGGGCGGATCGTGGCCTACAAAAGCGGCCACGCCCTGAACCAGCAGCTCGTCCGAAAGCTGTACGACGCGGTCCAGCAGCAGGAGCGCATGGACCGGTTCGGGACCGACGCGATCCTCGACATCCGTCGGATTCAGAAGATCCTGCCCCATCGGTATCCCTTCCTGCTCGTGGACAAGATCATCGAGGTCGAGGGCGACACGCGGATCAAGGGCGTCAAGAACGTGACGTTCAACGAGCAGTTCTTCCAGGGGCACTTTCCCTCGACGCCGATCATGCCGGGCGTGCTGATCGTCGAGGCGATGGCCCAGGTCTCGGGTTTGCTGTTCGCCCAACGACTGGAGCACACCGGAAAGCTCGCCATGCTCCTGAGCATGGACAACGTAAAACTGCGCAGGGCCGTTGTCCCGGGCGATCAGCTCATCCTGATCGCCGAGACGGTGCGCCTGCGTCGCAGGACCGCCCATTGCCGATGCCAGGCGATGGTCGGCGATATCGTAGCCGCGGAGGCGGAGATCAAATTCATTCTCGTGGATGATGAGACAGTCTGAGAAAGGGAGATTGCAGGCGTTTGGTTTCTGATTGAAGAGAAGCAGCAGTCAGAATCAACAATCTCAAGTTTGTTGAAAGGCAGGAACCACTGACATGGCGATAATCCATCCCACGGCGGTCGTGGAAGAGAACGTTCAGTTGGCCGACGACGTGGTCGTCGGTCCGTATTGCACGATCGGCAGCGGCGTGTCGATCGGCGCCGGGACGATCCTCGACGCCAGGGTGATTGTTACGGGCAATACGACGATCGGCCGACAGAATCACTTCTTCCCCAATTCCATGATCGGCTGCAATCCGCAGATCCTCGGGATGGGTCCGGACGCCGAGACCGGCGGACTCGTGATCGGAGACCGCAACGTAATCCGCGAGAACGTGACGATCCACGTGAGCAAACACGCCGGCACCGCGACGCGGATCGGCAGCGACAACCTCCTGATGGTCGGCTCGCACATCGGCCACGACGCGATCCTCGAAGACAAGATCGTCCTGAGCAACCTCGTCCAGATCGGCGGACACGTGAAGATCGAGATGGGGGCCTGGTTCAGCGGATTGGCGGCCTCCCACCAATTCGTCACGATCGGCCGCTGGTCCTACATCGCCGGTCTGGCCGGGCTGACTCACGACATCCCGCCCTTCCTGATCGTCAGCGGTCATTATCCGCCGCGCATCCGCGGCGTGAACAAGCGGGGGTTGAACCGCGCCGGACTGAACGAGCAGCAGCAGGCACGGATTTTTGACGCCTACAAGTGCCTCTATCGCCATGGCAGCA
Organism: Phycisphaerales bacterium; assembly: GCA_039683175.1. Taxonomy (GTDB): domain Bacteria; phylum Planctomycetota; class Phycisphaerae; order Sedimentisphaerales; family Anaerobacaceae; genus PLanc-01. The sequence continues at coordinate 2,673 of JBDKRX010000242.1, read as the reverse complement.
CGTTGCTGAACAACGCGAAGGAGCTGGCCTCGCACGATGGACTTGACGAGAACGTGCGGGCGATGGTCGATGCGATCTTCAGGAGCAACGAGCACCGGTTCGGCCGGTACCTGGAAACCCTCAGAGCCGAATAGAAAGCACCGGCCGCCATGCCGGCGGTCCTATCGGTCCTATGAGTCCCATAGGTCCTATTCACTAATCTCGGGATGCAATGGAAAACGACAAGATTCGAACAGCGGTCGTCGGCGCGGGCAAGATGGGCTCAATCCACGCCAAGGTGTACAGCCAGTTGCCCGACAGCCAACTCGTCGCCGTGGTGGATGAGGACAAGGCCAGAGCCTCACAGCTTGCGGAGAAATACGGCTGTGCCGCCTATACGGACTGCGCCGAGGTGTTCGACAAGGTCGATGCCGTCACGATCGCCACGCCCACGACGACGCACTTGAAACTGGCGAAGCTGTTCCTGTGCCACAAGATCCCGGTGCTGGTGGAAAAGCCGCTCGCGTCGAGCGTTCGGGAGGGCCGCAAGATCGTCTCGCTGGCCCGGAAATACGACACCGTGGTGGCGGTGGGCCACTCGGAGCGTTGCAACCCGGTCGCCCAGGCCATGAAGCGGCTGGACATCGAGCCGAAGTTCATCGAGGCCCACCGCGTGAGTCCCTACCCCTTCCGCTCGACCGACGTGGGCGTCGTGCTCGACATCATGATCCACGATATCGACATCATCCTGTCCCTGGCGCGGAGCAAGATCAAACGGGTGGATGCCGTCGGCGTCACGGTGATCGAGGGCGGCGAGGACATCTGCAATGCGCGGATCGTCTTCGATAACGGGTGCATCGCGAATATCACCGCCTCGCGCCTCGCGCTCAAGACGGAGCGGCGGGTCCGCGTGTTCAGCCGCCAGGCCTATCTGAGCGTCGATTACCTCAAGAAGAGCGGCATTCTCATCAAGACCGATCCGAACAAGAATGTCGTCGGCATGATCAAGGAGTGGCGTCAGCGAGGCGATTTCAACCCGACGACCGTCAACTGGCCCGACCTGTTGCACGTCGAGCAGCTTCAAATCGACGACAAGGAGCCGATTCGTCTCGAGCAGGAAGCGTTTCTGCGAGCCATCAAAGACCGGTCTTTTGCCCCCGAAGTCAGCGCCGAAGAGGGCTTGGCCGCCCTCCGCTGCGCCCAGAAGATCCTCCGCGCCGCCCGAAAGCACAAGTGGGACTGAGCGGTATTGATGGACTGTCAACCCGGAGGGGTCGTTGGCTTCGCCGTGGCGTTCTGGCGGGCCTGGCGGATCAGGTCGTACACCCAGTCCTCGAAGTATAGCGGATAGAGGTTCATCTTTTCGCTGGCCCAGTGAATGCCCTCGCGGGTCAACAGGTCCTTGAGCTGTTCCTCCTGTCCCGGGAACATCTCGGCCAGCCTCTTCTTGTACACGTGCCGGAGCATGCGCCGGCGCTTCTTGCGGGTTTCTTCGTCCTTGTCCACGGCGCGGAAGAACTGGCGGATCGTGCTGACCTTCATGCTGTCGTTCCTGAAGAAGGGGGCCAGCCTCCTGGGAATGGCGTCGGCGAGCTCGAAATCGTCGCCGATGCTCTGGAGCAGAACCTCGCTGGGCTCGTAGTGCAGGAAGGGGTCGTAGAAGAAGACCGCCGGCTGAAAGTCGATTCGGTGCGCCGCCAGATGCGGGACGAACAGCTCGACGAACGCTCCGTCGCGGAACAGGTTCAGGGGTCCGTCGCCGATGCAGATGCTGTAGCACAGCTTGTTGAAATCCCTGCGATTATAGCCGACGACGGCGTTGAACACGTGGCGGAGCCTCGGCAGGGTGGCCCGCCGCACGTCGAAGATAATCAGCCGGGAAGAAGCGCTTTCCGGCGCCGTTCGTTCCATCTCCTCCAGGGCATCGCGAACGCTCGTTCCACGCGGGCAGATCACGGTGCATCGCACAAGGCGCTTGTCCGCGCCGATCCTCCCGCACACATCCGCGGCCAGCACGGGGTCGAGCGTCAGGACATGGATAGAATCGCGTCTCCTGGGGTGGCTGAGGATGTCTTGTTTCGTGTCGGTGATAGTGTATTTGTCTTCGTCCACGTTCTTCCGCCTTTTGCGACCCGGCCGCAAACACTCGTCTTACTTTCTACGTTGCCCCGTTACGCCTGGTTCTCCTGGTCGATGGCCTTGAGCCGTTCTTTGCGGGCTTGGACCCGCAGCCGGGCATTCTCACAGCGCCGTTTCTCTTCGGGCGTCTGCGGCAGCAGCGGCGGGACAGGAACCGGTCTCTTGTTCTCATCGAGCGCCACGATGGTCAGGTGGGCCGTGGTGGCGAGCACCTGTCGAGCGGTGTAAGGGTCTTCTCGAACGACCTGGACGCCGACCTCCATCGAAGACCGGCTCACGTAGTTGACCGCCGCCTTGAGGATGACGTGGTCGCCGATGCGGATGGGCTGTCGAAAGACCAGGGAATCGATCCCGGCTGTCACCACTTCCCGCCCGCAGTGGCGCTGGGCGGCCATCGCGGCCGTCATGTCGATCCAGCCGACAATGGCGCCGCCGAAGGCGGTCCCCTGCGGGTTGGCCTGCGTCGGCATCACGAGGTACCGCGTCTCCACGGCGCTCTCACCAGGCGTCTTACCCTTTGCGTTCGTCATAGTGCTCATAGTGTCGCGATCCCGC
>JBDKRX010000241.1:0-18441 GCA_039683175.1 Phycisphaerales bacterium | reverse complement strand
CTGGCCTTGACGCTGTTGAAACAGGAAACGACCGCGAAGGTCGGGATCAAGGCCAAACGACTCCTCGCCGGCTGGGACGAAAAATACCTCCTCCGAGTCCTCCGAGTTTAGATGCGTTTGCCCTGGGTACTGCTCGGCCGTGTTTGACACGAAAGGCAGTCTGTGGGTATCCTACACCGCCGACACGGAACAGGGCCGACAGATCAGGACGGTGCGTTTGGAGTAGGGAAGCAGAAGTCCCGAATCGGATGGTGAGGCCGTCGTTTCGGCGGTATCCAATCGTCTCGCTGCTGTTCGCCGGGGCGTCGTTGGCCCAGACAAGCCGGACATCGTGCAAGAACGCCATGGAAAGATCGAAGTGCATTCTCATCGCCGAGGAGATTCGCAAGACCATCGAGCGGCTCCACCTGCGGATGAAGGACCGGTTCCCCGAGTCCAACCTGGCCAACGTCTGCAAGGAGCTCTTTGATATCTCGAAGGAAACGGATCGCACGGTTCAGTGGATCGCCAAGCCGAACTACCTTCTGCGTCTCGGCACGTATGCCCTCATTCTGATCGCCGTTCTGGCGTTCGTCGAATCTCTCGTGCAACTGGACGTCAGCGCGGGCGGCCTGAACCTCGCGGACCTCGTGCAGATGATCGACTCCGGCCTCAACAGCCTCGTGCTGATCGGCGCGGGCATCCTGTTCCTCGTGACGCTCGAGAACCGAAGGAAGCGAAACCGGGTGATCCACTCCGTCAACCGCCTGCGATGCATCGCCCACATCGTCGACATGCACCAGCTCACGAAGGACCCCGACAGCATCGCGGAACATGCCGTCTCGACCCCCCATTCGCCCCGGCGGGCGCTCAGTCCGTACGAGATGGCCCGGTATCTCGACTACTGCACGGAAATGCTGTCCCTTGTGAGCAAGACCGGCTTTCTGTATGTGCAGGATTACCACGACCCCGTCGCCACCGAGGCCGTCAACGATCTGGAGGACTTGACCAACGGCCTTTCGCACAAGATCTGGCAGAAGATCATGATGCTGCCTTTGAACGCGAACACCGGTCTGCTGGCACAGCCGGGTCTGCGCGACACGCGGGACGCCTCGCCGGACTTGACCCCAGAACAGAAGTGACGTACAGTCCATGGAAAACCTGGGCTCGAACTATGTTGATGAAGCAGTCGTTTCGGTGGTATCCAATCATCTCACTACTCTTCGCCGGGGCGTCGTTGGCCCAGACGGCTTGGCCTCAGTTTCGTGGTCCCTCGGGCAATGGCCTCGCCACTGTCCCGGAGGCTGCCGAGCCACGAGGTCTGCCGATCCGATGGAGCGAGACCCAGAACGTCAAATGGAAGACCGCCATCCCGTACCAGGGCTGGTCCTCGCCGGTCGTGATGGATGGTCAGATCTGGCTGACCACCGCGACGCCGGACGGACATGATTTCTTCGTGATCTGCGTCGACGCCGAGACGGGCGAGATCCGCTACAACGAGAGACTCTTCCACGCCGACGACCCCGAGCCCCTCGGCAATCCGCTCAATTGCTATGCGTCGCCCACACCGGTCGTCGAACCGGGCCGGGTCTACGTCCATTTCGGCAGCTACGGGACCGCCTGCCTCGATACAAAGACATTCGAAGTCCTCTGGAAGCGGACCGACCTGCCCTGTCGGCACTATCGTGGCCCGGGCTCGTCGCCCATCCTGTTTCGGGACCTGCTCGTCCTGACCATGGACGGCGTGGACGTGCAGTATCTCGTCGCACTCGACAAGGAGACGGGAAAGACTGTCTGGAAGACCGACCGCACGGCCAATTGGGACGACCTCGACGAGGACGGCAAGCCACAGAGTGAAGGCGACCTGCGAAAAGCATACTCCACACCGCTCATCGTGGACGTCAACGGCACAAAGCAAATGCTCAGCGTCGGCGCCAAGGCGGTCTACGGCTACGACCCAACAGACGGCCGCGAACTCTGGAAGGTGCAGACGCCGGCCTTCTCCGGCGCCGCGAGCCCGGTCTTCGGCAATGGGACCGCCTACATGGTCACCGGGTTCGGTTCGACGGAGCTGCTGGCGATTCGCCCCGACGGCCAAGGCAATGTCACGGACACACAGGTCGCGTGGAAGACAGGCAGCATGGTGCCGCAGACGCCGTCGCCCGTGCTCGTGGGCGACCTGTTCTTCATGATCAACGACACCGGGACGGCAACCTGCCTGGAGGCCGCCACAGGCCAGCAGGTGTGGCGAGAGCGGATCCGAGGCAACTACGCGGCCTCGCTTCTCTACGCAGACGGGAACGTGTACTGCTTCAGCCGCGAGGGCCGAGCGACAGTCTTCAAAGCCTCGCGCCAGTACGAACCCCTGGCAACAAACATCTTAGACGCCGGCTTTATGGCCTCCCCCGCCGTCTGGGGCAAGGCCCTCATCCTGAGAACAAAAGAGCACCTGTACCGGATAGAATAGAGGCTCGCACAAAGTCACAGAGCCACAAAGGACGACGGATGATCCGATGCGCGCCTCTGTGGCTCTGTGCAAGAATACTCGTTCTTCTCCGCGTCCCAGCGTCTCTGCGCGAGATGCTCCCGTCAGATCTCCTTCCACTGGCCCGGCGTGGGGACGGGGAACCAGCCTTCTGCGTCGGCCTGGACCGGGGCGGGACTGTTCTCGTTCAGGTCGTCGAGGTAGTCGCAGAACAGGAACCGCGACTTCATCATGTCCTCCCAGGTGACCTTCTGTCCGAGGTGGCAGGCGGCGCGGCCCATGAGGGCCGTGAGGTCGGAGTAAACCGCCCGCTTGAGCTCGTTGTACGGCCGGTCGTTGCGGATCGCGTTGACAAAGTCGTTCCATTCGTACTGCCACGGGCTGACCGCGTCCCTCGTGGGCGTCCAGGCAATGTTGTCCTTGTCGATCCGCTGGTCCTTGAACAGGTGCACGGTGGCCGCGTGCGTCATCCCCGAGAACTGGGCGGCGCACTTGGCGCCGTGGATGAAGGTGGCGAACTCGCCGTACGTGTCGTTCATCCGCCGGAACTCGCAGAACGCCTTGGTCCCGTCGGCGTAGGTGTACTCGATCGCGTAGACGTCGATATTCTGGCCGTGATCTGTGCTGCGGGGCCAACAGCCGCCCAGGCCGTGAGCCGAGACCGGCCAGGAATCCTTGATCCAGCAGCATTCGTCGATCTGGTGGATCAGGTTATCGACCATGTGGCCCGAGCCCACGTAGAGCAAATGGACCCGGCCGAATTCGAGCTGGCTTTTGAGCTTGTTCGCGTCGGCGCCCATGTTGCCGAGCCCGCCGCCGCCTTCGTAGCGATTGGCGCGAATCAGCGGGATGTCGCCCATCGCGCCGTCGCGAATCTTCTCGATCAGGGCCTGTCGGGCCGGCGAGTGCCTGCATTGAAGTCCCGCGGCGACTTTGACGCCCTTCTTCTGGGCTTCCTCGCCCGCCGCGAGCAGGCGGTGCAGACCGCCCGGATCGGAGGCGAAGGGCTTCTCCATGAACACGTTGATCCCCTTCTTGATCGCGTACTCGACGTGTACCGGGCGGATATAGGCCCGCGTGGTGCACAGGGCGATATCGCCCGGTCTCAGGCAGTCGATGGCCTGGCGATAGGCCTTGAACCCGACGAACTTGCGGTCCTCGGGGACGTCGATCTTGTCCTTATACTGGTCCTGGAGTGCCTTGCGCTGGTTCTCCATCCGCTTGGGATCGAGATCGGCCATCGCATGGAGTTTCATCGGCCCGCTGTCGGGCACGTTCAGCGCATCCCCGACGGCGCCGGTGCCGCGTCCGCCGCAGCCGATCAGGGCCATGCGGATCGTGTCGTCGGCAGCCGCATAGAGGCCCGGCGTGAGCGTGCCAAGCACAGCCGCACCCGCGGCGACGGAGCCACTGTGTTTGAGGAATTCCCGGCGGTTGACCTTCGATGTGTCGTTCGACTGCGTCATGTCTTTCTCCTTGCGTAAAGGGTTATGGCGATATTGTAGGGACGACCCCAGGCAAGTGCAAACAAGAATCCCAAAGGCGAGGCCGCCGTCAGCCATGTGGCACCAAGCAAAACAGAGCGCTGCTTAGGCAGACGCAAGCTCCCACCCATGCTCAGATGGCTCTTGCAGCAATCCTGCTCCACGAACGATTATCTGGATAGCATACATGGCCAGCCCCATACCCTTGTTCCTCACTGAATGTGAAATGCGAAGGTCTGACCTCGTGGCCGATCATGTCACATTGAATCAGGGTAGGCACTCCGTAGATCGTGGAACGGAACAGCCAGCCGCGTCCAGAGCGATTCTGCAAATCCGTCCAGACCCGGGAAGAGGACAGCATTATTGATGTTCATTCGGCGGAGTTCACGCAGAATGTCCTTCCTATGCTCATGCCCTATCCGAAGAATGTGGATCCTCTCGTATAAGTCATTGCCGTAGGTGCTGGACTCAAGGTTCTGCATGAAGGAGAGAGTCATATCGCCCGGCACGAGGAAGACACCATGCTGGATGGTCAACCTCTCGTTCAGTCGAAAAGGATTGACGTTATAGATCAGTGCCTTGGGGGATTCAATAAGCTGCATGATCTTGGCGTTGTCCTTAACCGCCCCATCGTCCATGTAGAGAGCATCTGCACCCAAGCGGATCTTCTCCTGCCACGCAAGCATCCCATCCCGCCATTCGCCACACAGCCCAAAAATGGACTCGGTTTTTTCTGTAAACCATTTCGCGTCGAGGGCCCATACCTCTCCAACCTGTTCAGGCCGGAGACGATTTACAGCGAAATGGAGAGCTACCCAGGGTGAATAGGTCCAATCTTGAAGGCGTGTCGGAGCATGATGGTGCTGCATTAGTGCCAACCACCCCAAAATATCATATCTGCCGGGCGTATTACTCATGTACAAAGGGAGTTTTCGTCGGAAATCTCGTATTATATCTTTTTCCCATCTCGGCCGAGCTTCGTTCCTCACCTCAAAATCCACGAAGGCCCGTTCCAGACTGGTCTCCAATCCAGGGGCGACTTCTGTGATTGGGACTGTCTTGTCCCAATGGTAGCTCTGTCCCCTGTAGATCCATTTCACTGCCTCTTTGGTGGGGTCTTGCTCATCGGCACGTTTCTTGAAGAACAGTTGAGTTTGTTCCCAATTCGTTGCCTGTTCAATCTGGGATCTCCACTTTGAATCCATGAGATGCGCTCCCGTAACCACTGATAACCTCCAGCTTCTTCTCGATTCGTCTGTCTCTGTATGCGAGGCTTGGATGCCGGCGGTTGCTCCAGACGCTTGATCTCCTTGACCGCTTTGCCAAAGTGCACATCGAGATGCCTGAGATGGTGCTGTCGAGGTCAAACTCGAGGGTAACACACTGTTGGCGTCGGAGGCATTTCTCCGGAATTTCCGGATGACTGCCGACTCAGAGGACCCAATCGCGCGACCGCTGCTTGTTTTCTCGCCCGCCTGTTCCATTCTCCTCTCGGCCCTCGGGCTCGTGCGGGCGTCGCGCTCCTTTCGACCTCAGCACGTCCATGCAACCCACATCTGGCTCCAACGCATTCGTCGCAGCTTTATCATAGTTGTCTTGCCGGGAGTATTGTGACGAGTACGGACGGGGCGAACAAGCGAAAAGTGACAAGGGAAAGGTGATTTTTCGGGAAGAGAAGAAGCCTTCATCACAGAGACACGGAGCACACAGAGCAGAACACCCGTTTCTTCAGAAATATTGGTGTGCACGGCACACCCTACATTGACCCGGATGTATTTGACACAGGCGGCAGTTGGCGGCTATCGTATAGGGCCGGTGCGGCCGAGGGGCTGCGGGGAAACTGGGAATGGGTGTGGCCGATTATGAGAACGGTGCTGATCGTGGAAGATGAGCCCGCCATGCTGCGGGGGCTTGAAGACAACTTCAAGAGCAAGGGCTACTACGTCCTGACCGCCATGGACGGCAGGCAGGGTCTGGAGACCGCGTTGAAGGAGAAGCCCGACCTGATCCTGCTCGACATCATGCTGCCCGAGATCAACGGCTACGAGGTCTGCTCGCACGTCCGCGAGAAGGGCCTGGAGACGCCAATCATCATGCTCACCGCCAAGGACCAGGAGTCGGACATCGTGCTCGGCCTGAACCTCGGCGCCGACGACTACGTGACCAAGCCGTTCAGTATCAAGGAGCTGATGGCCCGAGCCGAGGCATTCCTGCGGCGGCGCAAGGACACCGAGCCGACCGCGTACGAGTTCGGCGACTGCCGGCTGGACGTCGCCGGCCGGACATTGCAGCGAGATGGAAAGCCCGTGCCGCTCACGCCGGGCGAATTCAAGATGCTGCACCTGTTCCTGCGCAAAGCCGGCTGCCCCCTGACCCAGGAGGAGATTCGCACGACTGTCTTCGGTTACTCGCACTTCATCACCGTGCGGGACATCGACAAGGCCGTCGAGAGCCTGCGAAGCAAGGTCGAGCCCGATCCGGCGAGGCCCCAGTACATCCATGTGATTCCGAATATCGGATACAAGTTTGATGTTTCAAGTTCGAAGTTTGAAGTTTGAGGTCAGAAGAGAGTTTGAAGTTTCAGGTTTGAAGTTTGAAGCGATCCACCCGAAGTGCGAAGCCTCTGACTTCACACTTCAAACTTCACACTTGACACTTACTTATGCAAACCGTGCTCATAGTTGAAGACGATCTGACGATGCTGCGGGGTTTGAAGGACAACTTCGAGTTCCACGGCTACCACACGCTCACGGCCGAGGACGGCGAGGCAGGCCTCAACGCCGCGCTGAACGGCCGGCCCGACCTGATCCTGCTGGACATCATGCTCCCGAAGATCAACGGCTACGAGGTCTGCCGGCTCATCCGGCGGGAGAAGCTGGCCATGCCCATCATCATGCTCACCGCCAAGGGCGAAGAATCGGATATCGTCCTGGGCCTGAACCTCGGGGCCGATGACTACGTGACCAAGCCCTTCAGCATCAAGGAGCTGCTGGCGCGGGCCGAGGCGCTGCTTCGCCGGGTGCGAACCACCGAGCCGGAGGTGTACGAATTCGGCGACTGCAAGCTGGACCTGCCCGCCCGCAAGCTCACCCGCAAGGACGAAGAGATCAAGCTCTCGCCCAAGGAGTTCCGGCTGCTGGAGCTGTTCGTCAAGCATCCCGGCCGGGCGCTGACCCGCGACGAGATCCTCAATCTCGTCTGGGGCTACGATTCGTTCGTCGGCTCGCGGAGCATCGACCGGTTCGTCACGACGCTACGAAACAAGATCGAGCCGGACCCACCCAATCCCGTCTACATCCACACGATCCGCGAGATCGGCTACAAATTCGAGCTGCCGCAGTAAGGCAATATCTGGCTGTCACAGCCGACTGTAGATACAGGTGATCGGCGGCGACGACCGATTGCCTGATGACTACAGACCGGCAACGCCGGGATTAGGAAAGGGCAACGACATGATGGATTCTATCGCGGTTGCCAACATCGTCTGTGCAGTCGTGGCCGCGAAGTGGGCGATGGAGCTTGGGGCCAGCCAGGTACGCCAGATTCTCTTCTTGCTCGCAGGCCTGCTTTTCGGCCCGCTGACCTTGCTTGTGCTCTACGTCTACTTCATCGAGAACGCGAAACGACGAGGTTGGCCGGGCGGCAGGCTCACGTGACCACCGGCGAGATCCCGCATTCGCCCCGTACGCAAAGTAACGCAAGGGTATCGAAGCAAAGCATGAGGGCACCGTCAATTCCCCGGCGCGCCGGCGTAGGTCAGCGTGTCCACCGTGCGCCCGTTGCGATCGAGAAGCGTCACGGTCTCGCCTGAATTGGACAGATGCCCCTTGTAGTCGCCTTGGACAAAGAGGCCCTCGCCACCCGTGGGGCTCACTGCCCTCCCGCGAAAGGCCCGGACATCGGGCGAGACGTACAGGCTACCGCCCGCGATGATCACGGTCCCGGGCGCGAACGTGTGCTCGACTCCGCGTTCGAGCCGCCAGCCGGAGATGTCCACGGCGTAGGCGTTCGGATTCACGATCTCGACATACTCCTCGTCCTGATCGCCCGATTCCGGGTCGACGTCATAGTCGCCGAAGGCCAGGGCTACCTGCGCCGGCTGCGCATTGGGGATACCTGCGTTGCCACCTACCGGCTGGCTCGTCTTGTTGTCGATGTTGTGATCGATGTATAACTGCGTCCGCCGGGGGGGGAAATAGCTCTTCAGCGAGTTCACCGAACTGTCGAGGTTGCCCAGAAGCGGCCGCACCGGCGCATACAACTCCGAGATCCGATTCTCGAAGTACCTCTGAGCGGCCGGGGTGCTCGGCGACTGGAGCAGTTCGTCCATCACGGTCCGCGTGCGGCGTAGGAACATCTCCCGCGTCTCGGGCAGATTGTACATGACCTCCAGGAATATGCTCCACTGCGCGCCGCCATTCTTGGGATGTGCTACATCGCCGAGGAAGGGATGGGATGTGTAGATCCAGCCATCGCCTACGATGCCGAAGGTCCAGTCCTTGTCCCAGGGGAAGATCGACCATTCGCCGTTGCCTTCGGTGTCGCGGTAAAAATAGAAATTCTTGCGGATGTCGTCCGTATCCTGCAGGAGGCATCGCGCCGCGAGGTAGTTGAGCATCTCCGGCAGATTGAAGGAATCGAAGACAAAGACCTTTCTCTGTTCGGCGGTCGAAGCGTTGAGACCCGCTACGACGGCGCGGATGTCCGAGAGGTCCTCGTATCTGCGTGTCTTCTTCTCGATGCCCGAACTCGTGTCGCCGAAAACAGGCGTGGTCTGGGACCGCTGCACGAACTTGTACAACGCGCCGCGGGGATCGAGTCCGTTTCGTTCGAGAAACACCTCATCGACCTGTTCGATGAAGATCCCCACGCGATCCACCTGCCGGTTCACCACCGACAGCATGTAGAAGGTCAAGGACGAGGGGCAGCCCGCCAGCCGATGCGTCTCGAACGCCAGCGGCTGGCGAATGTAGCTGGGATCAGACCCATTCTGGTTCCAGTTGAACTCCTTGATCCGCCCATAGTCGTCGGATATGTGGAACTTGTACCCATTGTTGAAGACGAACTTCTTCGACCCGGCGCCAACGGTGTATCCGCCGCGCTGTCGGACGAAGATGTTGTCGTAGAACTCGCCGTCGAAGAAGACCGAGGCCCGTGTCCCGCTTCGCGTGGAGGCCGCACTTGGATTCTCCGTGAACCACTGCAGGACCGCAACACCGGTCACACTCACGCCGCCCATGACGACGGTCCCGTAGTATTGCGGCCAGTCCCCCTGACGGGGAAAGAGCGGGTTGCGCGACGTCTTGCCGTCGATGTCCTCGGCCGTCACGTACCAGCGAACCATATCGCCGGAGGCGTAGCAGTCGCGAGGGATCACCGCCGTATAGATCCCATCGCCCGCCACGGCATCCGCGCCCGTGCCATCATCCACCATGGACAACCCCTCCGAAGGGAGCATGCGGTTGTCGATCTCGTAGTTGACCCGGGACTGCAGCTTGACCTCGCCAATCGCGGCCAGGGTCGGAGACACCTCGGCCGTGATGACCAGGTCCTCGTCCGCCGAGGGAGGCGGTGGATTCTTCGTGACATTCCGAATGGACGGGCCCACCTGCGCGAACGATCCCTGATCGGGCGCCCCGGGCGTCGGCTGCAGGAAATAGCTCTCGATCACCTCGTCCGGGTCGATCTGCTCAATCTCCGCGACCACCAGTTCCGGCAGGATCAGCAGATCGGAGCTGATCACGCCCGAATTGAGGCCCTGGATCGCCAGCACGTTGTCGCCCTCGACCAGGGAGGCCTTGTAGGCCGTGATGTCGAACTCCTGTGCCACGACAGCATCCGCGTCCTCCCGCGTGGCGGTCGCCCCGGAGTTCCAGGTCAGTTGCGGAGTTGTCGGCGCGTTGGCCAGAGCCACTTGCACGCCGTTCAACCAGGCGACGAATCCGTCTTCATATCGCATCCGCAGGAGCAGCTTGTCGACGTTCGCCGTCGCACTCACCTCGAAGGGAATTCGCACGTACACCGTCCGGTTAACGTTCTGCATCGCGGCCACGTCGAGCCCGGTATACCCGGGGTAGTCATAGCCCACGCCCGTCGTGCCGGCCAGCCACGCGGAGTCGTCGAACCCCTGCTGCGTCCACGTCAGGCCCAGCCCGTCGCCGGTCGGGATCAGGGCCTTTGCGGCTGCCCCTGGGGCAATCAGCAGGGTTTCGGTCTGGGAGACACCACCGCCGCTGAGCCCATAGGAGATGTCCACCAGTTGCGGCGGATAGTCGCGATAGGCAAAGGCGATGGTCCGGCCGTCGGGCTCCACGATCGCAAGCGATTCGCCGTCGGCCTGGAGGGAGAAACTCGTGTGGAGCTGGCCCGCCGGGTCGCGCAGGTCCCTGCCCGAGGCGAAAACGATGAGATACCCGCCCGGAGCGAGCGGCACCGCAGGGAACTGCCACTTGGCGAGGTCGTTCAGGTCATCCGTAAGGAACCAGCCGTCCAGGTTCAGCGTTTCGCCCGTGGGGTTGTAGATCTCGATCCAGTCGGAGGAATCGCCGTCGGAATCGATCAGGCTGTCCTTGTTGGAGGCGACAAACTCGGTGATGATCGGAAGGACCGGCTCGCCCTGCCCTTTCAAGGCTGGATTACGGCGACCATCCGCCCCCGCCGCATCGGACAGAAACACGCCCATACAGGCGCAAAAACACGCCACAAGGACTGTGGACACCGCGGAACTACTCTTCATCGCATGACCCCGCTCAACCCGCCGCTCCTGCCACCAGCTTGAATCACATCGCTGAACCACCCGAGCGCCGCCGCACCCGGTCATTGGGCATTGTAGCAGATTTCGGCACTCGATGCAACGCGCCGCCGTTTCGCAGGATGGACACAGGTCTTCGATCAGGCGACGAGGGCCTTGTTCATCCGCTCGATCGTGTCGTCGATCTCCTGCGGGCTGAGCATCCCGATCGTGACCGCGTCCACCAGGCCGTTGCCCCAGACGTATTGGAGCGAAGCGTCCTTCTGCTCGGGACTTTTCAGCGCGCCGGCGCCGAAGATCTTCATGCCGAGGATGACCTTGCCGTCGGCCCGCGCCTGCTTGAGAATCGGCGTCACCTCCTCGACCGAAGCATCCATGGCCGCCTCTTTGCCCACGTTGTTGATGCGGGCCAGGACCACGTCCGTCCACGGGTGCGTGCAGGCCGCCTTCAGGGCGCCCAGGTCGTGACAGGAAACGCCGACGGCGCGGACCGCCCCTTTCGCCTTCAATTCGGACAGCTCATCCCGGACCCGTTCGTGCTCGCTGGGCCAGTTGCCGTTCGTCATGCAATGGATCAGGCAGATGTCGATCACGTCGGTGTTCAGTTCCCTGCGGAACCGGTCCACTTCCTTCTGGGCCCCGCCCGACGCGAGGTTCCAGTATTCCGTCCGGGGCCAGATCTTGCTCAGCAGGATGTACTTGTCTCTCGGGACGCCGTTGAGCGCCGTGCGCAGATAGGGATGCGATCCATACAGGTCGGCCGAGTCCATGAAGGCGATGCCCCGCTCCAGGCCGTGACGGATCAGCTCGTTGAAAGCCTTTTCGCCCAGACGCGTGTGCGCCGAGGAGCGTCCTGAGCCGTTCCAGCCGGTGCCCTGGGCGAGCCGCGAGGCTTTGATGCCTGTGCGGCCGAGCGTCACGATCCGTGTGGCCGGCGACGAGTTGCCGGCCGCCTGCGATCCCGAGACAGAACGCGTCCTCGCAGCCAGAACTCCAGCCAGCGCTGCGCCCACGAGTTGACGACGGCTGAAATGCTGAGCTTCGCCAGATGAAACATGCATGTGCTTATCCATGAGACTCGTCCCTTTCACAGTCTATGTGTCGTGCCGAAGCGGCGGCCGAACTCCTTCCACACCCCAACGATTGACCTGCTGCTGTCTGCATCAACCGCGTCGATGCTTCCAGCTCAAGCCGTTTGTCATTGTAGCTTCGAGCTTTACGCCCTTCAAGCAGCATGGTTCGATACGAGTCACGCACAGGGAAACAGCGGAAACGGGCATTTCGCCGCAATATACCACGCAACAGAGCGTCTTATCACCTTACATAACATGGACAGGTGTTCGAGAAACGCAAAGGGATTCGTAGGATGGTTACGCGAGGAGGTCGGACGCGGGAAAAATTTTTGTCCATACGGCAACTTCTTCATTGCGTGCAGAAGCCGATTATGGTACAGATAAAACATGATGGGACGTGGTGTCGGCGTCCGCTGCCACCACAGCGGAGCTATGGTGGTTTCATTCGAGGCAGTGGTGTATTCGCGTTTAATCGGGTTCCGTGGGTCCTGGCGACGCGTTTTTCTGTGTGGATTTGAGAACTGAGTTTGGAGACCGCTACCATCTCCGAACGGGTCAGTGCGTATCAGGGAGGTGTATTCTTTTCAGTACGGGACAGGATGTCCTCGTGCTTGGGTTCTGCGCATTGTGCGTTTGTGGTGCGCAACCGAATCATGATGAATGGATTAATTCCCGGCAGATGTCAGGTAGTAACGATGTGTAGTCGGTCTGTTGCCGGGAGCTGCATTTCCTTCGGTGTGTAGCCGGGGGAGGCAGAACGAGTGTTTCTTTGTGATAGGAGGATGAGTATGAGTCGCAAACTTAGTTGTTTGGCTGCTTTGTGCCTGGTGGTCACGATGACCGCCGGCGCAGGCGCCCAGCAGGGCAAGGTACTCTTCGAGTACTGGTTCGGAGGTTCCGTCGGCAGCAATCTCGACACCCTGAAAGCTGACGCCGACTTCCCGGACAACCCTGAACAGAGTGAATGGCGGGACGGCATGGATCGCCCGGACTGGAGTGGGATGGATTACTGGGGCGCTCGTGCCCGTGCGTATCTGACCCCGCCGGAGTCCGGCGATTACACTTTCTGGATCGCCAGCGATGACGACAGCGAGCTGTGGCTCAGCACCGACGCGAACGCGGTCAACGCGGTCGAGATTTGCAGCGTCGAAGGCTGGAACAACTACCAGGATTGGACCGGCACCAGCGGCGCACCGGGCGCCAACCGGCAATCCGCTCCGGTTTCGCTCGTTGCAGGTGAGAAGTACTACATTGAAATGATGTTCTCCGACGGCAACGGCGGCGGCCATGGCAGCGTTGGCTGGGCAGGCCCCGGCGTCGGCGAGACCCCGACGGTCCTCAAGGGCGACGTCCTGACCGCGTTCATTCGCGATCCGGAGCCCCTCTTCTTGGCCACGAACCCCAACCCGGCGGATGGCGAGCAGGATGTGACCAGCCCGATGTTCTCCTGGACTGCCGGCTTGACCGCGGCCAAGCAGAACGTCTACATGGGCACCAACCCGGTTCTCGGCCCGAACGACCTGAAGCAGAGTCAGGCAATCAACATGTTCTACAATCTCGAGACTCTCGAGCCCGGCGTCACCTACTACTGGCGCGTGGACATGGTGGATGCGGCCGAAACGGTGTATGAAGGCCCCGTTTGGTCCTTCACGGTCATGCCGATGACGGCCCATTTCCCCAGCCCGTATGACGGCGCACTGTGGCGAAGGACCAATCTGACGGCGAGCTGGACTCCCGGTCAGACCGCCGTATCACACATGATCTACGCGGGTATCGACGAGGCCCTGGTGGCCGCAGGCGATCCGAACGTGTTGCTGGCCACGATTGCCGAATCGTCGATCGATGCCAGCCCGATCCTGGTTCCGGGAATGACCTACTTCTGGCGAATCGATGAAGTCGACGACGCCGGCACCGTGTATCCGGGCGAGGTCTGGACCTTCACAACCTTCGATCCCGCCGGCGGGGCTGTCGCAGAGTACTGGGACAACATGGCCCTGTCGGGCGACCCGAAGGTCGTCACAACCACAGGCGAGGTCGACTTCAGTTGGCCGGGCACTGTGCCTGGCGTGGATTCCCCCGATGTGAACATCCCCGTGGATGGGTTCTCCTGCCGCTGGACGGCTGCGCTGAATGTGCCGGTTACGGGCACGTACAAGCTCTATTCCGCCAGCGACGACGGCGCACGGCTGTTCCTCAACGACGAGCAGATCACCAGTGGGTGGGTCGATCGCGGCACCACCGAGGACGCCAGCGCCGATCTGGAGCTGGTTGCCGGACAGCGCTACGTGATCGTGATGGAAATGTACGAGAACGGCGGCGGCGCGGCGGCATACCTGAGATGGTCCGGTCCGGGCATCCCCAAGGAGATCATCCCGCAGGGCGCCCTGCAGTTCGTGACCTGGGCCTCCTCGCCTGAGCCCGTAAATGGCACCGAAGGTCTGGGCGACACGCCGGCCATGAGCTGGGTCGCCGGCGTGGGCGCCGTCTCGCACGACGTCTACCTGAGCAGCAGCGAGGCCAAGGTGGCCGCAGGCGATGCCTCGGTGCGCGTCAGCCAGCAGGCCGAGACCAGCTATGTCCCGACCGCGCTGAACTGGAACACCACCTACTACTGGAAAGTCGATGAAGTGGCCGCGGACGGCTCGGTCGTCGCAGGCGATGTCTGGAGCTTCAAGATCGCCGACTACATCCCGGTCATCGATGAGGCCGTGACCATCGACTATGACAACACCGCAGACCCGTTCGTCACCGAGTTGGTCCAGGAGTATGAAGCTGGTCAGAACTGGACGAAGAACGGCGTCACCTCCCTGCAACTGCAGGTCAAGGGCAACGCCCCGAAGGTCAGCATGAGCAATGGCGTCGTCACGATGCAGGCTGCCGGCTCGGACATCTGGAACAACGCCGATGAGTTCCGCTATGTGTACCAGACGCTGACCGGCGACGGCTCGTTGGTCGCTCGCGTGGTCAGCACGGGCACCGGCTCCAGCGAGTGGGCCAAGGCGGGCGTCATGATCCGCCAGAGCCTCGCAGCCGGTTCGGCTCATGCCTTCATGCCGATCACCGGCGCCAGCGCAACGGCCGCAGCCGGCGGCAACGGCGCCAGCTTCCAGCGAAGACTCGTGACCGACGGCGGCTCGTCGAACAACGACAGCGGCACGGCCGTGACGGCCCCGTACTTCGTGAAGATCGAGCGGATTGGCAACACCTTCACAGGCTCGATTTCCGCCACCGGGGATGTCAACGACTGGACCCAGTTGGGCGATCCGATCACGATCGACGTGGCTGACATGAATGACCCGGTCCTGATCGGTCTGGCCGCAACGTCTCACGCCTCCGGCGAGCTGCGCACCTTCGTGCTCGACAGCATCGCCGGAACGGGCACCATCACCGGTGACTACGCGGTGGCCGATATCGGCGTCGCCCAGGGCGGCAACGATGCGGCAGACGTGTACGTGACCCTGGTGGATAGCGCCGGCGGTTCCAAGAAGGTGTCTTATCCGGGCAATCCGGGTCTGACGCTTGCCACCGACTGGGTGGACTGGAAGATCCTGACGTCCGAGTTCTCCGGCGTGAATCTCAAGGAGATTACGCAGGTGATCGTCGGCGTCGGCAACGGCCAAGCAGACGGCACAGGCACGATCCAGGTCGCCAACGTCCGCGTGGTCAAGCCGGTCACGGTGAACGTCGTGAACTACAGCTTCGAACAGCCGAATCCGAAGTCGAACCTGCTCTATCCGGCCAACACGGGAGCATACTTCACGAATATCCCGGGCTGGAACACGGATGCAGTCGCCCGCACCAGGATCAGCAAAGCCGCAAAGCCCACCAATGGGAGTTGGGCCGCGCTGCTCTGGGGCGGTGATCCGTCGATCTGGCAGGTCACCGATTACACCATCATCAATGGTGAGGCGTTCGCGGTGACGGTGGATGCTTCCGTCGTCATGGGCGCAATTCGGGACAGCAAGGACAACCTGAAGATCTCGCTGTTCTATTACAACAACGGCTCTCGCGTCTCGCTGGGATCGAAGAGCTTTGTGCTGGCGGATGCCGCGAAGGCCTGCAAGCTGGAGGTTTCGGCAGCCAGCGCCCGCAAGGGAGCCGGCTACAAGCTCGGCATTGAGATCGCCAATGTCATGGACAATACGATTGGCGCGGACAACGTGCGGCTGAAGACCAAGTAAGCAGCGCAGCGTCCTCCTCGAAGGTCTGCACGCTGCCGGCTAATCCCGGTGGAGTGTGGCCGCGAGGTCAGTGCCATCGCGTTTTGTTGCTCGTTCGGGGCCTGTACCAGACCGGTGCAGGCCCCCTTTCTTATCTGGCGAGATACAGGATGATCCCCGTCAGGGTGCAGATCGCCACGGCACAGACGCCCACCGCAACACCAAAGACCCAGGCATACCGCTTGTTGAGCTTGTTGACGACATACTTGAGATAGCGGTCGCTGGTGGCGAAGGTCTTGCTCATCTGCAGGATGCCTTCGGTATTGCTGACCGTGTTGTTGTTCAGCCGGTCGAGGGTATCCTTGAACTTCAGGAAGCCCGACGCCATCTGCACGTCGGCATCCGCTGCCGCGGCGAGTTGGCGATCGATCGAGGTCAGGGTGTCCGTCTGACGCGACGTCTCGACGGGAATCCGCCCGACCACGTCCAGGAACTGCTGGTCCTTTGCCGCCGTGCTGCGGAGCTGATCCAGCAATTGCGTCGTGAGCATCTTCTGATTCTCCACCGCCGACGGCAGGCTCTCGAGCAATTGCGGAAGCTGTTTGACCCGGCCCATGAGCTCGTGGTGCTGCGAAACCTGGTCGTTCAGGTGCTCGTTGATCTGCTGGAGTTGATCGATCAGCCGGTTGAAACCTTCCTGGAGCTTTTCCGCGGAGTCCCGCCGGTCCAGCGAGGTCGCCGCATTGGGCCCGTCGAATGCAGCCCGTGACGAAGGGGATTTCGGCCTGCGAGACGCCGGGACCTGCCCAACGCGCAGGGACGGCATGTCCCCATCCCCATCCTGTGCATCCAGCGTCATCGTCAGCAGGCCCTCGCTGTCCAGCCCCGAGTCACAGTGCCCCGCCGGTGCGTACCGATGCGACCGAAACCAGTTGCTCGTTCCGCTCAAGATCTCCCGTAGTGTCATCCTGAAACACCCTTCATTTCGAACACCCTTTCGTCGCGGCTCCACGCACCGCCACAGCCCTCGGATGCACAAGACCGCACGCGAGGGACCTTTTATCGGTACCCATTCCATCGGATTACGGGCAATTTTCACTTGAGACAAATGGCACGCCGCCGGATGAACCCCCATTTCCAGGCCGTCCAGGCCGTGTCATCCCCGCCAATGCCCGTCTGCATGCGTCAAATGTCGTCCCGGACTTACCCATCTTCACGCCCGGCAGTTTGGCCGTGGTCCCCACTATGGCCCCGCACACCTTTATGGGACGCCCCATCTGGAGTCTGCACAACGTACGTCACGGGCTTGTGCCCAACGGCGCAGGGTGTACAATATGCCTGAAAGTCATGTAATTCCTGAGTTTCCGGGGAGATACGAACGTGAAGATGCTGACGTACATGCGCGATGGAAGCCCCTCGTGCGGGGTCTTGACCGACCGGGGCGTGGTGGATGTCCCCGCTTCCTGGAAAAATCCCGAGCCGCCGAAAAGCATTAAAGAAATCCTGGACCGCGGGCCCGCCTGTCTCGACCAAGTGCGAGAGTTGACCGAATCCGCAGAGCAAGCCACACCTCTCGACGCAATCCAGCTCCTGGCCCCGATTCCCCGGCCGGGCAAAATCCTGGCCCTGGCCGGCAACTACAGCGAGCACATCAAGGAGGCATCTCTCCATCGAGGCTTCCAACTCGGCCTGTCGGAGTCGCCCCGCCGGACGACTACACCGCGACCTTTCCTCATGCCCGCAACCTGTGTGGTCGGCCCCGGCCGAACGGTGCCCTGGCCCGTCTACAGCGAGCAGATCGACTACGAGCTGGAGCTTGCGGTCGTCATCGGCCGCGACGCAAAATGCATCCCGGCGAGTGACGCTTTGGACTGCGTCGCAGGCTACACAATCGCCAACGATATCTCCGCCCGCAGCGTGACATTCAAGAAGGCCCGCCAGCAACGCCCGTGGGACGAGTTCTATGACTGGCTCAACGGCAAATGGGCGGACGGCTTCTGCCCGATGGGCCCATACCTCGTGACAACCGATGAGATCGCCGACGTCCAGAACCTCAAGATGACCCTGAAGGTCAACGACGAGATCCGCCAGAACGCCAACACGGGTCAGATGATCTACACCGTAGCTGACATCGTCTCGTTCCTGAGCCACCTGATGACGCTGGAGCCGGGCGACGTAATCTGCACGGGTACTCCCTCCGGCGTCGGCATGGCCACCGGCAACTTCCTCAAGGCCGGCGACCAGATCGAGTGCTCCATCCAGCATCTGGGGACGTTGACCAATACCCTCGGCCCCCGGCCCGCCGCATTCTACGAGCCACTGGCCTGAATGCGCTTGTGGTGTGCCCGTAAGGGCATATCTTTGCCGGCGTGGAAGACAACACCTTACCTCGACTTCTGCCGTTTTTGAGGGGTCAGGCGGCTTGGGTGAGTTGGTCGAGCATCCAGTTCCTGAACTTCGGGGATAGGTTTTTGAACATTCTGCAATAGGGAGGGTCGTGAAAAAGGCT
>JBDKRX010000240.1:0-36048 GCA_039683175.1 Phycisphaerales bacterium | reverse complement strand
GACCCCAGTGGGAATCCTCAACCACAATGCAACATTCCGGGGTGATCGGATCGGGCCAGACGTCGTTGAGCTTCTGGAGGGCCAGGAGGAATCCCTCTGGGTCCGGCTTGCCGTGCCGGACCTCCTCTGCGGAAACGATGACATCGAAGCGGTCGCGCAGCCCGGCCTCTTCGAGGATCAGCTCGATTTCCGGACGCAGGGCTCCCGAGCAGATGGCGATCGGGATCTGGGCTCCTGCCAGCAGACCGAGAAACTCCCGCACGCCCTCGATGATCCTGCCCTCCGTGCGGGCCAGTTTCTCGAAGATCCGTGTCTTCTGTTGGATGAGGTCCGGAACGTGGCTTTCCGGAATCCGGAGCCGGCCTTCGCCGATCAGTGCCTTGAAGCAGTCCTTGTCGGCCAGGCCGAGATAGTCCTTATAGTACTCGTGCTTGCTGAGTTCGAAACCGTGCGGCGCGAGCACCGCGTTGAATGCGCGGAAGTGCAGGATCTCGGAGTCCGTGATCACGCCGTCGAAATCAAAAATCACAGCTCGCAGCATCGATCCTCGACAATTCCGCCGGTCAACTCTCCGGCACCGGTCCCACGAGCGCCTCATAGTCGCTGAACGTCGATTTGTCGCCCTGTCGGATTAGATCGGTCAATGCCTCGATCTTCGGGGCGTTCTTCTCGACATATCGTCTGGCCAGCATGAGCTTTCGCTGTTTCATCGGGACGGTCTGGCCGTTCTTGGCGGCGCCTGCGACAGGCACGTTCATCTCGACCTTCGTGCTGGCCTGGCCGCAGAGCAGGTAGCCGTTGATCAGGTCGATCGCGACGTCGACGAGCGCCCGGCCGTAGAGGTCCATGTACTCGTTCCCTTGCTGCTTCGTGAACGCGATGGCCTCGTTCAATTGCGACGTCCCTTCCGCCAGCTTCGCGAGCAGGTCGCTCACCTGCGGATCGTATGGCAGAGCCACCAGCTCCGCGAGGTACTTCTCTACTGTGCCGCTGCAAACGCCTCGCACCGCCGCGACGACCTGCAACTGGCTGGTGCCCTCATAGATCGTGGTGATTCTCGCGTCGCGGGCGTGCCGCTCGCAGGCGTAGTCCCGCATGAATCCGCTGCCGCCCAGGACCTGGATCGAATCGTAGGCGACCCGGTTGCACATCTCCGTGCAGTAGTACTTGCTCATCGGCGTGAGCATGCCGGCGAATCGCTTGTAGATTCGGGCGTTGTCCTTGAGTTTCTTCTGGGCTTCCTTGTCCTCGGGCGGATGGTTCTCGACAAGATTGTTGAAGCCGATGGCCAGGTCCACGACCCGGCTGGTCTCGTAGAGCAGGGCGCGTCCGGCCTCGATGGCGATCTTCATATCGATCAGCATGTCCCGCACGGCGGGCAGCTTCTCGATGGCGACGGAGAACTGCCTGCGGCTGGCCGCATAGTCGCGTGCGATCCGGTATGTTGCTTCTGCGATTCCCAGCCCCTGGGCGGCGATCCCGATCCGGGCGCCGTTCATCAGCGTTGCCACGTAGGGGACCAGGCCGCGCTGCCGCTCGCCGATCAGCACGCAAGGCGTGTTGTCGAAGAAAATCTCGCAGGTGGGCGAGCCGTGGATGCCGAGTTTGTCCTCGAGCCGGCGGATGTGGACGGTCGGGCCGGGCTCGCACAGCAGCAAGCTCAGGCCCAGGCCGCCGGCGCGGTCGGGCTCGCTGCGGGACAGCACCAGCAGCACGTCGCCGCACCCGTTCGTGATGAAGCGTTTCACGCCGTGGAGGAACCAGTTGCCCTCGCTGTCCTGGAAGGCTCTCAGTTTGACGGCCTGGAGGTCCGAGCCTGCGTCAGGCTCCGTGAGCACCATGGCGCCGGTGACCTTGCCGTCGGCGAACAGCGGCAGGTATTTCCGCTTGATCTCCTCAGAGGCGAAGGCGTTGATCGTGTCGGCGATACCCTGGAGGCCGAAGATGTTCATCAGCGAGGCGTCGGCCCGCGAGAGAATCTCATTGGCCATCGAGTACACCAGATTGGGGAAGTTCAACCCATGGAAGCGGTGTGGCAGGGTGAACCCCATGACTTCCGCCTGGCCGAGTTTCTCGATGGCCTCGCCGATTCCCTTGGGCCGGGTCACGGAGCCGTCAGGATTGAGCGTGTTGCCCTCGCGGTCCACGCTCTCGGCCCGCGGTGCGATGAAATCCGCGCACAGTTCGCCGACCGAATCGAGCACCATCTCGTAGTTGCGGACAGCCTCCTCCGCGTTGCGTGGTGCAGAGTCAAACTCGTTCGCGAAGCGAAAGCCTTCTTCATAGGCCTCGGCCAGCGGCACCAGGTCGATGTGCCGGAACAGGAACCGAATGTCGTCATTGTCTTGGTAGAAATTTCCCATGCCCTATCCTATCGTTGATTATTCACTATTGGCGATTTACGGCCGGGTCATCGATGGTCCTGAATCGCAAATAGTAAATTGTAAATCGCAAATTACTTGGTTCCCTTTTCCTTGATCGTCCTGATCATTCTCGGGACGACCTCGTTGAGGTCGCCGAGGATCTTATAGTGGGCGACGCTGAAGATCGGGGCCTCCGGGTCGTTGTTGATCGCGACGATCTTCTGGCTCTGGGCCATGCCCGCCTGGTGCTGGATCGCGCCGCTGATGCCCACGGCGACGTACAGACTTGGGCGGACCGTGGTCCCGGTCTGGCCGATCTGGTGGTCGTGGTCGATGAAGCCCAGATCGACCGCGGCCCGCGTTGCGCCCGGCGCAGCACCGAGGCAATTGGCCAGGTCCCAGACCAGCTTGAAGTTCTCTTTGCTGCCAACGCCCGCGCCGCCTGCGACGATGATCCGAGCGGCCTTAAGATCGACCTTTTTGGCCCGTGTGTGCTCCTGGAGAATCTCGATGGGCAGGTCGTCCTGCGCGAGCGGGATACTCTCGGTGATGACCTCGCCGCGACGTTTCGTATTCGGCTCGGGCATCGGCATGACGCCCTCGCGGACGGTCGCCATCTGCGGCCAGCGGTCGAAGTTGATGATCGTCGCGATGATGTTCCCTCCGAACGCCGGACGGATCTGGAACAGCAGGTTCTTGTGAACCTCGCCGGTCTTGGTGATCTCATGGTCGCCGATCTGCAGATCCGTGCAGTCCGCGGTCAGGCCCGCCTTCGCGGCGCTGGCGATTCGCGGGGCCAGGTCCCGACCCGACACCGTCGCGCCGTAGAGCACGACCTGCGGCTTATGCTTGTGGATCAGGCCGAGGATGGCCTTCGCATAGCTATTGGCCTGATAGGCCCCGAGCAGCGGGTGCTCGACCAGGTAGACCTTGTCGGCCCCGTACCGCGTGAGCTTGGTGGCCAGCTTCTTGACGCCGTCGCCCAGAAGCACTGCCCCCAATTTCACCTGCAGTGTATCCGCGAGGTGTCTTGCCTTGCTCATCAGCTCCAGCGGCGTCTCTTCCAGCCGTCCGCCATGCTGCTCGGCGAACACCCACACTTCCCCTTGTCTGTTCACTTCAATCATTTCTGGTTTCTCGTCGTCCTTATTCTGTCGAAGTAGTATCTCTATTCAGTAATCATTAGCCCAGACGGGCATCCTGTGTTCTTGGGGGCTCTGCCCCCAAACCCCCGGCATTTTTCGCTTTGGGCCAATGGCATGATAGTAGAGCGAAGCCACCTGGTTTGTCCCTTGCCGACGGCCGGCATTGCCGATAGTCTGGAGGTGCTGCTGTGGAGGGTAGGGCTCTGCCGGCAGGCACCCCGAGCGCCGCAGCAGTCCAGTGGCATGGGCGGTGTCGCCCTCGTGGCGGCATCGCCTTGCCCTTGCACCATGCTGCTGGCGAAAAGCGCAGAATGCCAGGGGTCCGGGGACAGAGTCCCCGGTCCTTGGGCACTGCTTCGCTCAGGAGTCCGTAAGTGCAGGACGAGCTTCATGGTAGAGGCTTTGTGAACGTTAATCATCTGTCAGCTTCGCCTCCGCTGGCAACGTGGCCCGAATCGTAGCCTTCAACTCCTCGACCATCTCCGTCGATCCATTCGAATCCCACTGAAGCGTCAGATGATGGTTCGTATCGAAGTGCGTCTTGCACGTCTCGAACTTGTTCTTCTCACAGGTGTAGATGACCGGCTTGCCCAGCCCTTCGGCGTAACCCGCCTCCCAATATGCTCCGGCATTCTCGTGAGTCAAATCCGCAATCAGAAACCGTGATGTCTGAATCTCCATCCTGAGTCGATTATCTATCAATCCAGCTTTGGGTTTCTCGGGAAGTATGAATAGGTCGAATCCAGTTTGTTTGACGGCAGGCTTCAGCACATCTTGAAAGAGCCCATCCAAGTCCGAATGGCCGTACTCCATCGCCATGAAGGCCTTCCGGCTGTCGGGAGCAGTTCGCTTGAGCTTGCGATAGTACTCCCAACCGGGGAATGACAGGGTAACTGCGATTTGCGTGAAGCCAGCGGGACTGGCCTTGTCAAGCTCTCTATCGCCGGTGGCGATCCCGTTGGCCTTGAGATGGTTGAAGACGAGCAGCAACTCGCGAGAAGTCGCGGAACCAACAATCGCCTCAACGGCAAACATGTTGCGCCGAACGCAATCGCCGCCAGCCTGGGTACTGTCTCCCAACCACCGAACGAAATTATCCGCTTGCTCCGCAATGGATGGGCGGGGGTTCTTGATAATCGACTCCACCAGTTGCCTATCAAGGCGAATACACTTCGCGGTCCCGTTCTCGTCCACTGGTTCTTTAGCTATTGCCTCATGCTTTGTGCGAATCCAATGGCTCAGTGTAGCCCTTTTCTGCACGTCATCTCCAGGTATCCAACGGAGAGTATTGTGGCCCATTACGTAAAACTCTCCACAACGCGGACAGGACCATCGCCATATCTCACAACCCGCACGTTCGTTCTCTGTGCAGCTTGTTTGGCATACTGGGCATTCATCGGCCATCGGATTCCTGCCTCCTTGCCTACGCGATGATCTTGTCCTGGATCAGTTCGTGGATCATTCCGGCGACGCCTTCTTCCGTCGGGGCGATGTCCTTGCTCTCCTTGGCGGCCAGGACGACGCTCTGAATGCGATGGACCTTCGTGGGCGAGCCGCTGCGGCCGCACCAAGTCAGGTCGGCCTTGAGGTCGGTCAGGTCCCACTGTTGGATCAGAAGGCCTCGCCTGGCCAAGGCATACGCCTGTTCCTTCGCCATGCCCTTGATAGTCGCGTCGTCTGCAGCCGGGTTGGCGGCGCGGATGCTCTGCTCGATCTCAGCCAGTGTCCGAGCGTTCTTGGACTTCATCATCCGTCGGGCGGCGGCCACCCGGGGCGCGGGTGCGTCGCCTGTGACCGTTAACAGCACCGGCAGGGGGGCCCGAACGAGTTGCCAGCCATTGCCGAGGTTGCGCCGGGCGGTGATCTTGCCGTCTTCGATGCCTTCCATTGCCTCGACGTAGGTAATCTGGGTAATTCCGAGCTTCTCGGCAAGCTGGGGCCCAACCTGGGCAGTGTCCCCATCGATGGCCTGGCGGCCACACAGGACGATGTCATGGTCCAGCTTGCGCACTGCACAGCTCAGGATGTAGCTGGTCGCCAGGGTGTCGCTGGCTGCGCACCGCTGATCGGTTACTAAGATGGCGTCATCGGCGCCGCGATAGAGGGCGTCCCGCAAAACCTTGGTCGCGGCGGGCAGGCCCATCGTGATGACCGTGACCCGGCCGCCGAAACGGTCCTTGATCTGCAACGCCATTTCGAGGGCGTTGAGGTCCTCCGGATTGAAAATGGCCGGCAGCGCCGCGCGGTTCACCGTGCCGTCGTCGTTCATGACCTGGCCGGTGATCCGGTGTGTATCCGGCACCTGTTTGACCAATACTACACAGTTATACCCCACCTGTGGTCTCCTACAGTTGTCTTTGCATACTTAGAGATTTTCAGCCCGCCATAGTGTAGCGGGCGGGACGCTGCGGTCAACCCAAAAGTTCCTGCCGGCGCCCGCGTTTCCGGACGTCGCATAAAAGCAGCTAATCCTCCGCCGAAAAATCGCCGAAAGATAGCCCGGTCTGTGTTTTTGCGTGGAAGAATGATGGAAAAATGGTTTGACAGCAGCCCCGATAAACTCATAATAGCCCTCGCGGCGACGAAGGTTTTATCGGGTGTATTGATCGAGGTCAATACTGGGTTGCTGAGCGAAAGGATGCGACCCCTGGGGCAGCCAGGGGGATGTGAATGAGTACTGAGACCTCTTACGACACGCTATTCGGGCGAATGGCAGTGGATCAGGGGCTCTGCACAGACGAGGAGCTGCGCAAGGCCATACAAGAGTGCAAGGAACGCCGCAAGACCGATCCACTGATGCTTCAGGACCTGATGGTCCAGCTCGGTTACCTTACGGCCAGCCAGGCGGAACGGCTCAAGACCAGCGTCAGAGAGAGCAAGGTCGCCGCGACGCAGATCCCGGGCTACAAGATCCTCGGCAAGCTCGGGGCCGGCGCCATGGCCGTCGTCTACAAAGGCAAGCAGCTCAGCCTGAACCGCAGCGTCGCGATCAAGGTGCTGCCTCGGAGGTTTAGCGAGAATCCCGAGTACGTCCAGCGGTTCTACAAGGAAGGGCAGGCCGCCGGCAAGCTCAACCATCCGAACATCGTCCAGGCCATCGACGTCGGCGAGGCAGGCGGTTACCATTACTTCGTCATGGAGTACGTCGAAGGCAAGACCATCGCCGACGACATCTCCAACGGGCACATCTTCGGCGAGCAGGAAGCGATCGAGATCATCATTCAGGTCTGCCACGCCCTCCAGCACGCCCACGCCCACGGCCTGGTCCACCGCGACGTCAAGCCCAAGAACATCATGATCAACACGCAGGGCGTCGTGAAGCTGGCCGATATGGGTCTGGCCCGCGAGACGACGGACATCGAGGCCGCCCAGAGCGAAGAGGGCAAGGCCTACGGCACGCCGTACTACATCGCCCCCGAGCAGATTCGCGGCAAGATCGACATCGACGGCCGGGCGGATATCTACGGCCTCGGCGCCACTTTCTACCACATGGTCACCGGCCGCGTCCCCTTCACGGGCGAAGACTCCGCCGAGATCATGAAGCGCCACCTCCGCGAGAAGCTCATCCCGCCGGACCACATCAATACTTCACTCTCGGCCGGCGTCTCCGAGGTCATCGAGATCATGATGGCCAAGCGCCGCGAGGACCGCTACAAGAGCGTCGAGGAGCTTCTCATGGACCTCGAAGCCCTCCGCCAGGGCCAAGCGCCCCTTCAGGCCCACAAGCGTTTCGATGTCTCGATGCTCGAGCAGCTCGAAAACGGGGACACGGTCGAGATCGAGCGCGAACCCGACACCGACGACATCATCACCCGCTACCGCCTCTATCTCCTGATCCTCGGCGCGGTCTCCACCATCGCGATCCTCGTCATCGTCGCCATGCTGGTTCTCTGACGCCGGCGGACAGGTACTCGGCACCATTTCCTCTGTGGCTCTTTCTTGCAGAGGGGTTATCGGGCGTGATATAAGTGGGAACACGGCGAATCTGGTCTGGATTCAGGTCGATATAGCGGTATATGCCCAGAGGTGGTGCCCATTTTTCTTCTGAGGAACTGGTGCGGGTCCTGAGTCGCTATGACGTCGGGATCGTGCATCAGGCCAAGCCCTTGTCGGTGGGCAATAGCAAGGCCCCCAAGGTGGTCATCGTCGCCGAGAAGGGGACTTATCTGCTCAAACGCCGGCCCAAGGGGCGGGACGACCTCGAACGGGTCGATTTCGCCCATGCGGTCCAGAAGGCCCTTTCCGCCCGGTCGTTCCCCGTCACCACTCTGCTGGCGACGATGGATGAGGGGACCACCGCGCTGAGCATGGATAACCACATCTACGAGTTCTTCCGGTACGTCGAGGGCTCACGGTATGACGGATCGGCCGAGGCAGCCCACGAAGCGGGTCGGCAACTGGCGCTGTTCCACAAGTATCTGGCCGACTTCAAGCGGTCCAACGAACCCTCGCCCCTGTGTTTCCACGATGCGGCCCTGGTCCGGCGGCATCTGAAGCTGCTCAGCTCCGACAAACGTACGGAAGCAGCCCGCCGGATGAAGGCGGTCGCCGATGAGCTGCTGCTGCGATACGACAAGTCGTCCGTGCGCGTGAACCAGGCCGGTTTTCGATCCTGGAAGAGGCAGGTCGTGCATGGGGACTGGCACCCCGGGAACCTCCTGTTCGAGGGGCAGAAGGTGGTCGCGGTGGTCGATTTCGACTCGATTCGCTTCGCGCCGGCTGTGACGGATCTGGCCAACGGTATGCTGCAATTCTCCATCGTGGGAGACCGGCCGGACCCGGCCCAGTGGTCCGCCCACTTCGACCGCACCCGGCTCTTTGAGTTCTTCGGCGGTTACCATGAGGTTACCAGGCTCAGCGAGCGAAAGCGTTACGGCCTGATCGACATGATGATCGAGGCGATGATCGCGGAGGCCGTCCTTCCGGTCGCGGCGACCGGGTTTTTCGGCCGCCATAGCGGCCAGGCCTTTCTGGAGATGATCCTGCGCAAGACGAAATGGCTCCGGCGCAACCGCCGGGAGTTGCGTGGGGCCATGCTGGCACGGCCGTGATTGAACCCCGGTTGCGTCCGAAAATGCAGGCGGGGACGTTCTCGCTTGACGTGAATGTGTCAAATTGGGTAAAATGGTAGGGAATCGCGAGGGCGGATGCTGTCCGTGGCCCCCTCGGTCGCGGCGCCCATCGAATAGCCTGACGCGCAAACGAATAGGAAAGAGGACGAAACGTGATCACATCAAGCAGGCTCGCATCTTTCGTCGTTTCAGTGGTGGTTTTCTGTTTCCTGGGTGTTTGTCCGGCACGAGCGGCCGATAGCGCCGGCTCTGGGAAAGTAGTGCTCCAAGCCACCTCCGACGTGGTCATCAATGAGCTCCACATCGATCCGGATGTCAAGACCGAGCAGGTCGAGTTCGTCGAACTCTACAACGCCGGCGCGCAGGCGGTCGATCTGGCCGGCTGGCGGCTCGACGGAGGCGTCTTCTTCACCTTCCCCGCTGGGACGGGTCTGCCTGCCGGCGGGTATTTGATCGTGACCCAGGATCCGGCCGACGCCAAGGCCAAATGGACCACACTGAAGCAGGCGACCTATGCGCCTCGCGTTCTGGGCCCGTTCGGCGGCAAGCTGGACAATGAAGGCGACCGCGTGCTCCTGTGCGACGCGGCTGGCGGGATCGTGGACGAGGTCAACTATCAGCTCGGTTTCCCCTGGCCGACGGTCGGCGATCCGATGTCCGGCGCCACGGCGGGCACGGGCGGCTCCATGCAGTTGATCAATCCGGCAGCAGATAACGACCTGGGCGGCAGTTGGCGATCCGCACTGCCGACGCCCATGGCCGCAAACAATGCGGTCCTGTCCGCCGGTATTCCACCCTTGGTCCGGCAGGTGCAGCATTCGCCGAAGCAGCCGGCGTCGGGCGAACCCGTGACGATTACGGCCAGAGTCACTGACCCGGACGGGATCATGAGCGTTACGCTGATGTACCAGGTCGTGGCCCCGGGCGCGTATGTCTCGCTGACGGACGCAGGGTACTCGGCAAACTGGACGGCCGCCGCGATGCACGACGACGGGCTCGAAGGGGATGCCGTTGCCGAGGATGGAGTGTTTAGCTTCGAGATTCCCGCGTCGGTGCAGCAGCATCGTCGGCTGGTTCGCTACAAGATCGTGGCAATGGACAACCCCGGGGGCTTTGTGTACGTGCCCTACGACGACGATCCGCAGCCGAACTTCGCGTACTTCGTCTATGACGGTGTCCCCGGCTGGCAGGGGGCGGTCCGGTCGGGCCAGACGGTCGTGGAGTACAACGCCGAGGTAATGCGGAGCCTGCCCGTCTACCACCTGATCGCCAAGAAGCAGGACGTGCTGGACGCCTTCTACATGCCCGGCGCACAGAAAGGCCAGTACGGCGGCAGCGAGTATCCGTGGGCGGGGACGCTCGTTTACGGCGGCGAAGTGTACGACCATATCCACTTCCGAGCCCGTGGCGGCGTCTGGCGGTACGCCATGGGCAAGAATATGCCAAAATTCGATCTCAATAGGGGACATTACTTCCAGGCCTGCGACGACTACGGGCGATCCTACGACCAGAAATGGGCCAAAATTAATTTCTCCGCCTGCATCCAGCAGGGCGATTACCAGCATCGCGGCGAGCAGGGCATGTTCGAGGCCGCGGGCTTCAAGCTGTTCAACCTGATGGGCTGTCCCGCGTCCAAGACGAGCTGGGTGCATTTCCGTGTGGTCGACGAGGCCGCCGAGGTCGGGGCTACTCAGTACGACGGGGATTTCTGGGGCTTGTACCTCACTATTGAGCAGATGGACGGCCGATTCCTCGATGAGCATGGCCTGCCCGACGGAAATCTATATAAAATGGATACAGGTTCTGGTGATGCCGGTCCGGGCGGCGGCGCTCTCAACAACCAGGGGCCGACCCAACCCAGTGACCACTCCGACCTGGTGGCGTTCGTGAGCGGCTACCGCGCTCGGCCGCAAGAGCCCTGGTGGCGACAGAATGTTGATTTGACGTCGTACTACGGCTTCCGCTGCACGGTCGAGGCTATCCATCACGGTGACATGGAAGGCGGCAAGAACTGGTTCTTCTATCACAATCCCGAAACCAACCAGTGGAGTATTCTGCCGTGGGATCTGGACCTGACTTGGGCCAACAACATGTACGGCGGCGGCGCGGACGACTTCACACGATACGGAGTCTTCTCCGGCTCCAACTCCAACCTCCAGATCGAGTACGACAATCGCCAGCGTGAGTTCCGCGATCTGCTCTTCAACAGCGACCAGGCATACCAGGTGCTCGACGACCTCGCGAACATCATCGATCCGCCGACGGGCGGTCCGACTTTTGTCGACGCCGACCGCGCCATGTGGGACTACAACCCGATCATGGCCTCGGGCTATGTGAACCCGGGCAAAGCCGGACAGGGCCGGTACTATCAGAGGGCCGCCACCAAGGACTTCCGCGGCATGGTCCAGATCATGAAGGACTACGTGGTGTCCAACAATCGGGCGTTCAATACGTATTCCGAGGACACGCAGGCCCCCAACACGCCGGTTGTCATGGCGACGGGGTCCGCCGAGTTCCCGATCAACGCGCTGACGTTCCGCACGAGCGCCTTCAGCGATCCGCAGGGCGCCAATACCTTCGCGGCGATGAAGTGGCGAATCGCGGAGGTGATGCCAGGCTCCCAGGCGGCCACGACCACCGAGACCGGCTCCGGCGCCGGCACAGCCCTGCTCCCATCCGGCGCATCATGGCGCTACTTCAAGGGTCTTTCCGAACCCTCGACGACGGCCGGCGCCTGGCGGCTCCTGAGTTTCGACGATTCCCAGTGGCTCATTGGGAACACGGCCATCGGCTTCGGCGAGAACTTCATTGTGACCAATCTGAACGACATGCGGGGCGCCTACAGCACCGTGTACCTGCGAAACATGTTCAACGTCGCCAGCCTCGCCGGTCTGGGCAGCCTCATTCTGGAGGCCCAGTACGATGACGGCGTCAATATCTGGATCAACGGTGTTCTCGTTTACCAGGACAACGTGGCCTCCGCAGAGCAGCCCTACAGCGCCTTTGCCTTGTCCTCCACCGAAGACCAGACCTTCCGCCAGTTTGACCTCGGCGATGCCGCCGCCTGTTTGGTCCAGGGCAAGAACGTGATCGCGGTTCAGTTGCTCAATTCCTCGCATACCAGTTCGGACTGCTTCATCGACCTTCGACTGACAACGGATGCATCGCAGACTTCGGGCGGCGGGTCTGCGACGACGACAACAACAACGACGGTTTACAGGAAAACCCCCGGCAAGTACGAAATCGAAGCGGCTTGGGAAAGCGACGAGCTGACCGCGTTCGAGAGTGATGTGACGATCCCAGGCTCAGCGGTCAGTCCCGGCGGGACCTACCGTGTCCGCTGCAAGATGAAGGACACGAGCGGCCGATGGAGCCACTGGTCCAGCCCGGTCCAGTTCGTCGCGGGCGAACCCGTCGCCACTGGAATCATGGCGGACCTGCGAATCACGGAGCTGATGTACAACCCTTCGCCCAGCGGCACGCTGGACAGCGATGAATTCGAGTTCATCGAGCTCAAGAACACAGGCGACGACACGCTCGACGTGAGCGACCTATCGTTCCAGAACGGCCTCACCTTTGCCTTCGCGGACAGCAATGTCACGACGCTCGGTCCCGGGCAATTCGTCCTCGTGGTCGAGAACCAGGACGCGTTCGAATCCCGCTACGGCTCGACCCTTTCGGGTCTCATCGCCGGCCGGTACGAGGGCAGACTGTCGAATACGGGCGAGTCCGTTTCGCTTGTGGATTATTGGGGCGGCACAATCGCGAACTTCGAATATGGCGATGGCGCGCTTTGGCCCGGTGCAGCCGATGGCGGGGGGCATTCCCTCGTGCCGCTGGATTCGGCCCTGGCCGACAAGCCACAGGGTTCCCTGAACTATCCGCTCAACTGGCGGGCGAGCACCTATCCAGGCGGTTCCCCCGGTCGAGATGATCCCGCCACAATGCAGTCGCTCGTGATCAACGAGTTCATGGCCAACGCCGCGAGTGGGGGCGACTGGATTGAATTGTACAATCCGACCGCCTCCGCGGTGAGCCTGGCGGGCTGGTATCTCAGCGACGACGTGACTGAGCCGGCGAAGTGGGCGATCCCCACAGGCACCATTGCGGCCCATGGCTATGCGAGCTTCGACGATATCGACGGCTTCGGCCTGGCCTGGGACGGCGAGGAGGTCATGCTGTCCTGTCTGCCGGGCACGGGCCAGGATCGGATCGTGGACGCGATTAAGTTCAAGGCCCAGGAGCCGGATGTGACTCGCGGCCGCTACCCGGATGGCGGATCGTATTGGCAACGAATGACGCCCTCGCAGGGTGTGGCGAACGCCACCCCAATCCTCGACGTGATGATCTCCGAAATCATGTACCATCCGATCGATCCGAACGACGAGTACGTCGAGTTGTACAACCCAACGGGCCAGGCGGTGGCCTTGTCTGAGGGAGACATCGTCTGGCGCCTGGATGGCGCAGTGGACTACGACTTTCCGGCAGGGGCTTCGATCCCCGCCGGCGGGCGAGTGGTGATCGTCGGCTTCGATCCGGCGGTGGAAACCTCCCGGCTCAACGCCCTCGTGACGGCCTATGGCGGCACGCTGCTGACGCCGGGCATCCAGATTTTCGGACCCTGGCAGGGTAACCTGTCGAACCGCGGCGAGCGCCTGGCCCTGGAGAAGACGCTGCCCGCTGAGGACCTGACGGACGCGGACGGTTGGGTGGTCGTGGACGAAGTGGTCTACAGCGATGTGGTCCCCTGGCCCGTCGGCGCAGATGGTCAAGGCAATTCGCT
This sequence comes from Phycisphaerales bacterium, assembly GCA_039683175.1. Taxonomy (GTDB): domain Bacteria; phylum Planctomycetota; class Phycisphaerae; order Sedimentisphaerales; family Anaerobacaceae; genus PLanc-01. The sequence continues at coordinate 22,685 of JBDKRX010000240.1, read as the reverse complement.
GGTGAAGATCAATCTCAGCGCGACCGGTAGCGGCGACGACCCCGCCAATTGGCAAGCGGCCTCCCCGACGCCGGGCCGGCCGTAGACACGTGGATGCATTTTCATCGTGCAATGACCGTTGGCTCACGGCCTTCGGTAGTCAATACGGATGGGGTAAAAGTCGCCCACCAGGTAACAACTCTGCATTCTCTTGAAGGTGTAGGGCGTGCCCGCCAACACAATATCCATCGCCTTCTCCAAATCCAAATTCTCGATCCGGGCGGAGACCCTTCCATGTACATTCAGGTCCACGACGATTGGCACACCAGCGTTGTCGGCGAGGTCGCGCAGGGCTTCCCGTAAGTCAACGCCTTCAAACCGAGCGGTAATCGGAACGCCTGCCGGCTTTGTTGCCGCCGGCTGTTGAGACGCCGCGGGCCCAGGGATCACGCTTGCCTGCGGGATGAGGTGCGCCGTGGCGAAGATCGCAATTTCCTTTGTTGGTGGGCCATGCTGTCCAGCGGGCTTCGTGGGAAATCCCGCCAGGACCACAGTGCCGCCATCCTGGACGGTGACGGGGTTTCTATTCCGAGGACGCCCGTCAAGCGGAAGATCGGCGGCCTCGCCGTTCGGGAAGCTGTCGCTGACGCTGATCGCCATTTCGAGTGTGATCTCGTTGCTGTCGCCGATGCGGGGAACGATGCTCAGGATCGCTGCACACGGGAGTTTCTCCAACTCAGCCCCGTCAACGAGCGAGTTCGGGTCTGGGGCATTCATCATGAACCATTCTCCCTGGATGGTTCTCAGTTGTGTCTCCCGTCTATTCGGGACGGCGATCTGCGGGTTGGCCATTTCCCTCGCGCGATCTGCTGATTCGAGCTGATTCAGGGTTTTCATCAGGGAATCCACGAGTGCCGAATCGCGGCAATGACCAATCTGGATGCTCCTTGGCCAACTGTCGTTGTTGAACCTGCCGCCACGTACCGTCGAACGGTCCCATTCAATCCCCAGCTTCGCCATGCTGCCGCGGTCGATCTCCACCACGCGGGCGTCCAGCAGAACCTGTCGAGGAGGTGCATCGAGTTTCCGAATCATCCCCATGATCGTGTCGGCGGTTGTCGCTGGCGCGGTGATCGTGAGGAAACGCCCCGAGTTGCTGAGATCAGAAGTGCCGGCGTCTTCTACGTTGACGTACTCTTGATACTCAGAAGGCAGCCCGTCTTTGACCCGTTGCGGCGTCTGGTGATTGAGACGCAGATGCCGTGTCTCAGTCATCTTCGGCCGGATCTGCGTTTGCGTCTTCTGCGATACCGTTGATCTGGGTTGGGAGAGTGCGCCGGTCTCCGAGACGATGGATGCTGTTGCGAAAACCACGACGGTCTTCGCTGGTGGACCACTTTGACCGCCAGGATTCTCAACCAGTCCGGCCAATGCAATCGTGCCGCCGTCTTGTATGGTGACCTTGCTCTTGGCCTGACGGCGCGTCACGATGGGCAGGCCGCTCGCGCCCCCGTTCTGTGGATGGCTCTTGCTTGTTTCGACCGTCACTTCGAGCGTGATCTCGCTGCTGTCCCCGACGTGCGGCGTGAAGTCCAAGGTTGTCCCGGACGTGATATCCTGGAGTTCCGAATCCTCATCGCCGCCGATCAGGAGCCATTCTTCCTGAACGGATTGCAGTCGAGCGGGACACCCGTCCACGGTGAGTACCCTGCGATTGGACGCGACCTTCACCTGGTTGGCAGCCTCAAGTTGCCTCAGTTTTATCATCAGGGAATTCGTGAAGGTCTCGTCGGGCGAGTATCCCATCGTGAAGGCTCCTGCCCAGTCGACGCCGGTGGCAGCCTGTCCGGCCTGCGACACAGGCGAATCCCATTTCACGTCCAGATTCCGAAGTCTGTCAGGCGGGATCTCCACCACGCGGATGTCCAGCAGAACCTGCGGCCGATGCGAGACAGCCGGCTCGCTCTGCACAAGCAGCGGATTCGCCGGCCCGGACGGGTTCTCCTCGGTCTTCGGCTTGAACATGACCAGCAGGCCTGCCAGTTCGTTGACGTCCACAGCGTCCTTGCTGACCGGCTCTACGAGGAGCGAGAAGCACCGATTGTCCGCCACGGTCATGGTCGATTCGACACTCTGGGTCTGCACCACAGGCAGATCGGGAGATTGCCCCTGCGGCCCGGGGGTGGCCACCCGCACCGCCATCTTCAGCGTGATGTTCTTGTCGTTTTCGACATGGGGAGTCCCCTTGATCCACGTCCCGTACTCGACCTTCTGCAACTGTGTCTGGGTGGTGGCGTCAGTCTTCTGAGAAGACCGCAGGAAGAACTGCTCATCGGATACGTTTCGGATTTCAAACTGCTGGCCGTCCCCGGCGGATACCTGCGGGCTCAACCGGATTTTCATGAGCCCTCGTGCTTGGAGCAGGTCGATGAGGGCCTGGCCGGTCTCCTGCGAGAGGGACTGGCTCGCCACGTATTTCCTGAGCACCTCGCCCAGCGTGGTCTTCCTTTCGCCGGCGAGTTCCTGCGCGATCTGCGGCCTCTCGGCGGAAAGGATCTCTCCGATGCGCGACAGGGTTTCGCGGTCCGGCACGGACTCCGTCAGGGCCTTCGCGACGATGAAATCGATGAGAACCTGCGTTTGGTCCCGGTCTTCCGTGCTGTTCTGGGCCCGGGTCTTGACGATTGCCTGTTCGGTTGCGTTGAGGTTCTGCCCTGCGGCGCGTTGCGGCCGATAGACCTTTGTCGGGCCGATCAGCAGCATGCGCATGCTGGCGCCGGGCGTACCGGCGTTCATCCCGACGATGGCTGCGTATTGGTCGTTGGAAACCACGAGCGTGGAAGCGATCTGCGTGCTCGATATCGGCCGGTTCGGATCGTTGGAGTCGCCCATCGCACGTCGATCCAGGTAGTCGATCTCCAGCCGGGTGGCATTCCGGTCGTCCAGCACGTGGGCCGTGGCGGTCAATCGCATGTACCCGTAAGCGGCGTTGGGATCGTCCGGTTCTCCCCACGAGAGGGTCGCGGGCTCGTCTGTGAAGGTCAGGATCATGGGTTTGCTCAGCACCGTCGCATAGCCACGCGAGATCAGCAGGTCCGTGAAGTCCTTGCTTTTCTCCGGGATCGGCGTGAACTGGGCGAACACATCCCGCAGGGGCAGCACGAGTTCTTCCGCGAGCAGCGGCGCAGTAGAAGTGGGAACTGTGCCGCCATCGGCGGGCGGAATTCTCGCCAGGCAGTGCCTTACCTGGGCCGCAGTGTCCGGGTCGAGCGTACGATCGCTGACGACGTCGAGGACTGTGAACGCCAGCAGCACTTGTGTGCGGGCGGGTTCGTCCGGCGTGGGCGCACCTGACTGTGGAGTGGCAATCGGGTCAGGCGAAGTGGTCGGCTGGATGACGGCTGGCGGGCCGATCCACAATAGTCGCATACCCGCGTCAGGATCGCCGGCATTCGTTGCGATGAGGGCCTGGCACTGGCCGTTGGGAATGGTGACAGTCGAAGCCATCTCGGTGGCGTGGACAGCCGACATGTTGCCTGCATCATCTGGGTTGGCTCGCTCTCTCCACTGGGCCGCGATGTCCAGCGTGGTGTAGCTGTCCGCCGGGGAGGAAAGGCGGGGTGTCACCTGTATGAAGGTCCCCAACTTGACCGTCTTGGGCGGCGATGCCGGATCTGGCGACGGCAGAGATATCTCCTCAGCTCCCACGATTATCTGGGCCTGCTGGTTGTTGTTTGCCATCGCTTCCAAGCGGCCCTCGCCCTCCAGATACCCGCGAGATTGAAGCGCATCGATGAGAAGCTCCATGGTTTCCATCGCCATGGGCTTGCCTGCGATCCATGTTTGCAGAAGTTCGCCCAGGGTCACGCTCCGCTCGGCGTCTGCATGGATAACCTCTCGCAAGGCATCTGTATTCTCCGCCGTGAGAACCCCGGCGAGTAGGAGTCGCGTCTCGCGATCCACCGCCTTTTCCGGCGAAATCTTGGGGAAGACGTAAAAATTCATCAGGACTTGCGTCGGGTCTGCTGTATTTTGTGCCGGATTCACCGGAGCAGAGACCGTATCGACCAGCGGCTCGGGCCCGCGCGCGGCCGGCTGGGTCAGGGCCAGCGCCGCGGGGATCACGACGCCGACGACTAGCAACAGGGCGATCAGGCCGGGAAGCCAAGTGAAGTGCCGGTCGTCCACGGCAGGGCGGCCCAGCAAGCGGGCGATGCGGGCCATCAGGCTGCCGCCGGAGGCGGCCATGGCCAGATCACTCCGGCTGTGACGGATCTCTTCCATCGAGGCCAGCGCCCGGGCGTATTGGAGCGAGTTGTCGCAGACTCGAACCGCCATATCGTCGCAGCAATTCTCCCGCTCGATGCGGATATGGTGCGAGACCCACCAGACCGCGGGGTGGTAGAAACCGAGGATCTCGACCACCGTCTGCGCGATGTTCGCGAGGTAGTCGTACCGGTGGATGTGGGCCAGTTCGTGGGCGAGGATTGCCCGCAGTTGGTCGGGGTTCAGGCCGGTCAGTGCGCTGGCGGGCAGCAGGATCGCCGGACGCAGCCAGCCCACGACGGTGGGCACCTCGACGAGGGCCGACTCGAGCAGTGTCACCGCGCGGCGGACCCCGAGCCGGGTCGCAAGCTCATCGAGCGTCGTGCTCAGGGCGCCACCGGCATCGCGGACCATGCGGCGTTTCAGTCGCTGCAATTGAGCCCAGCCGCCGAGGTGCCACGCGGAAAGGCCGAAGACGCCGGCGAGCCAGCCGAGCACGAGGTAGGGGAGGGCGGGTTCCAGAACCGTCGCGAGTCTCTCGTGCCAGGGGATGGGCATGGTCAGATCCGCCTCCTCCAAGGGCGGCGCCGAGGACAGCGGCGGCAACTCATCGACCAACTGCAGGGTCATGGGCGTTGGCGTCACGGTCGGCGTCAATGTCTCGGACAGGGGGCTCGTCTCCGCCACAGGCCCCGGGATGTCGATGAACTGCATCGTGACCAGCGGCATCGCGACCGTCAGAGCCAGGGCCCCGCACGCGACCAGGTATCGCAGGTTCGCACTGGCCCGACGCAGCAGCCTCAGCAATACGGCCAGCAATACTGCAATTACCCCCGCCTGCCACAGGAAGTGCACGAGCATCCAGCCCAATCGTACGATTGCGCCATGCGAAAGCAGATTCTCCAGCAGAGACATACTCACTTTCCCTCCATTTCGTCCAACATCTCTCGGATTCGTTTCAGTTCTCTGGGCGACACCTTTCTCGCGGAGAGGGCCCGCATGACGAGCTTCTCCGCCGAGCCGGCGAAAACGCGGTCGAGGAGCTCTTGGATGAGCTGTTTTTGCGTTCGCTCCTCGGACAGAGTGGGCCAGTAGACGTGCCCTCGCCGGTGGTCGTCGTCCTCGCGGACGAGCAGACCCTTCTCGACCATGATCTGCATGAGCTTGAGCGTGGTCGTGTAGCCGGTCTGTGCGTCGGGGTCGAGGGCCTCGTGGACCTCACGAACCGTGCTCGGCCCTTTCTCCCAGAGCACGCCCAGAATGGCCAATTCTCGTTCCGTCGGTCCCAGGCTTTTCTTTCGTGGCATCGTCGTTCTCCTTGATCGATCCGTAATGCTCTTCTACTCTATCGGCAGTCTACGAATGAATTCGTAATAATTCCACGAAAAAATTCGTAGATGGGTGAAATTTCCTGTGGATAGAAGAGGGGCCTCCTCAGGCTTATTGCCCGGGAGGCCCAGGTTGATGCGTTGGAGCGCGGGAGCGTGGCACGCATCTACGCTTCCACGCTCCAATGCTTCTGCAATTCTTCTGTTGTTACCAGCCCCAGGAGCGACCGGCGCTGCCCACCGTGCTCCGGTCGCTCTGCGAGAGCATCCAGTTCACGGCGTTCTGTGTCTTGATCTGGTCCGTTTGCAGGGCTTGCACCTCGTTGCCGAGCTGTCCGATCTGCGTCTTGAGGCCCTCTTCCGCCTTGAGTCGGTCCTGTTCGATCCGGCCGACTGTCTGGCCCATCCGCTGCAGGTCTGTGCACAGCCGATCGATCTCCTGGCGGAACTGGGCCGCCATCGCGCCGGCGCGGTCCTTGAACGCCTTCTGCTGCTCAGCCATCTGGTTCACCTGCGTGCCGAGTTCCTCCTGCCGGCGTGCCGATTGGGCCTGCCGCTCGGCCAGGGCCTGCTGCTCCTCGCGGGCCCGGGCGGTCGCGACCTCGATCTCCTCCACACGCCGCACCATGTCGCCCAGGCGCTCTTTCATCGTCCCGAGCCGCTCGCGGACATCCTGCCACCGAATCCCATCTTGTTCTCGCTGCTCGTGAATCTCGCGAATCTCCTGCCGGATTCCTTCGACGTTCTCAATCAGTTCTCGCCGCCACGGCTCGGTGCGCGCCGGACCGAAGGGAGGCAGAGGCATTTCCCGACCGATGCCTGTCTGCTGCCGATACGCGTTCTCGACGGCCTCCAGTTCCTGCTGGTAGTTCCGTTTCAGCCGTTCTCGTTGCAGCTCCATGGTCTGTGCCGCGGTCTCACGGATCTGCCGGCGGAGGTCCTCAAGCTGATCGTTGAGTTGCCGCCGGCGTTCTCCTTGCTCACGCTCGGACTCCTGAAGCTGTCTCTCGACGTTGCCTGCGGCCTCTTCGAGGTTCTGGCGGCGCTGGTTCAGTTCGTCGAGCCGCTGTTGCCATTGCTCTTGCCACTGAGCGTCCTCGTCCGGGTTCTGTTCCTGTTGCTTCTGCTCCAGGGCCTCGATCTCCCGCTGGTAATTTCGCTTCAAGCGTTCGCGCTGCAACTCCAGCGTTTGTGCAGTGGTCTCGCGGATTTGCCGGCGGAGGTCCTCAAGCTGGTCGTTGAATTGCCGCTGGCGTTCCTTCTGCTCCTGCTCGGATTCCTGTAGCTGCCTTTCAGCGTCGCCCGCGGATTGCTGCAGGTTCTCGCGACGCTGGTTCAGCTCGTCGACCTGCTGTTGCCATTGCTGCTGCCACTGTGCCTGTTCATCCGGCGCGGCCCCGCCAGCCGATTCCTGGCCGACCACGGCGCTCGATGCCCAGATCAGCGCAGCGCCTGCGGCGATCAGGCAAGGAATCAAGATCCCCCGAGCAACGCGTCTCGATTGTGCGATGGTGTGAACTCCCTTTCTCATGACCTTCTCCTTTCCATAGAGCCTTCGCGGGGCCGCCCGCAGTCGCGCAAACGCGACCGGCAACGGTGTTTCCGCATTACCCATCCTCCGGCCCTCCTCGGCCGGCCGATCACTATTGTACATTACCGGTCCTTGCGATGCTACGAGAATCAGCAAAACCAAAAGAAAAGCCTCCCCGTCCGGCTGGTTGGGGAGGCCTCGATATGCCACTGTGCCCGGGAGGTTCAGTATCTTCAGGGTTCCTGGGTTTCAATCAGTGCCTCGCTCGTCTGTCCGCGTTGGGCGACCTGTTCGAGCAGCTTCTGCATCTGCTGGATCTGCTCCTGCAATCCCTGCATCTGACTGCGAAGGTCCTGGACCTGAGCTTCGAGGGGAGGCTTGGGGGTATCATCGAAGTCGTGAATGATCTTCTCGATCTGAAGGTGGAGTTCCGTGGTTGTGTTGACAGCCAACTTGTTGTCGCCGAGGGGCGTGACCGTGGTTTCCGGCAGGCCACTCAGGACTTCCACGATGGTTCGCATCTTCTCCGGGCTGGGATGCTCTAACGCATAGACCCGGGTCTCGGTCCTGTTCCCGTTTTGTTCCGCACGAGTCCGTCCACGAGTGCCGTACATGGTACCCCCGCGAGACTCAACGCCATACACGTTTTCGTATGTGCTGACGTCCCCACGGCGTCTGCGAGTCTCGACGACTCTTGGCTGTTCTGCTACGGGGCTCTGGGCCTGTTGACGTTTCTCGACGATGCGGAATTCGTCCTCGGTCTTGCGCATCTCCTGATGCGTCTTGTCCAACTCGGCCTCCAAATCGCGCCTGACGTCGGGGTTCGTTGCGCCGTCTTGTCTGAGGTTTTTCTCCATCAGGTCGGAGGTGGCCCTCAGGGTCTGCAGCCGCCTTTCCAGTTGGTCTCTGCGAATGGCGAGATCATCCTCCGTCACTCGTTGTTGCGCGGTCTCTCGCGTCGTCCCTCGCGTGGTCGTGGGCGCCGGCCTCTCGATGTTCCGGAGTCGTCGCTCGATCTGGGCGGCCATCTCGTACAGGATTTCCAGCTCGAACTCCTGTACTCGTCTCTCCTCAGGAGGCAGATCGCGGTTCTCGCGGAGCATGGTTTCCTTGTTCTGGATCTGCCCGGCGAGCTCGTCGAGCTTGCGTTGCAGGACTTCCCGTTGCCAATCCGGCGTCGGTTCCCGACGTTCCGCCGGTGTGGATTGCACAGCGGCGCTTTCGATCACTTCTTCCCGTCCGACCGGCTGCGGTTGTTCCGCTGCGGGTTGCTCGGCCGCGATTGCGATCTCCCGTTCTGCGGGTTGGCGTTGTGCAAAGCCGACGCTCACGATCGCCAGGATCGCCAGGAGACTGACGCCTGCCATCCATCTCGCTCCGACCCTCGGGTCGCCGCAACGATCCTTGATGATTCTGCGTATCCTCATGCTCATGGTCTTCTCCTTTCCAATTACCGTTGGGACAAACGCCATCTGCTTCTGGGCGGTCAGGCCCAGAAGTGTTTCCGCATAGTCCACGCCGCTCTGCCCTGCGGCCAGGACCCAGTCGTCGCACGCCTGCTCGCTGAGTTTTGCGAGCCGGGCTTTGGCCCACCACAGCAACGGATGCCACGGCAACAGCGCCGTCAGCAGCTCCGCGAACAGCCCGCTGATGTGATCCCGTCGCTTCAGATGCGCCAGCTCATGGCAGAAGATGCTCGCCCAATCCACGCCGTCCGGGTGGGTGTCCGCTCGTGCATGGACGAGCAGAACCGGCTGCCGCGTCCAGCACCAGATGATCGGGCTCTTGATCCTCTCGCTGCATCGGATTTGGATCGGCCCGGCGATGCCCAGCCTGTCGCTTGCCAGTTCAAGGGCCTGACGAAGCCGTTCACTCGGCACGGGACGAGCCGTCCCGAGGAGTCGCAGCCCCAAGAGGAACCGCATCGCCAGTCTGCCCAGCAGAATCGCAGTGAGCGTAATCCAGCAGCCGAGACAGATCGTGTCCCACGGCAGGGGGGCTACTGCCACCTCGGCAGGGAGCGGGACTATCGCCACAGGCGGTTCTGCGTCATCCCGTGGCGCCGGCTCATACTCGACCTCTGTTGGAGGCATGCTTGCGAGTGGTGTGTCGAACGAGACAACTGGTTCCATGGTCTGGAATGAGACGGGCGCGGGTTCCGACGCGAGTATGCCGAGTTGGAAGTGCCTCACGAGCGTGTACGCGCCCGGCGTGAGGATCGCCATCGCAACGGCAGTGAGCAGGGCCTGATGGGCTCGGGCCGCACTGCGTCGCAGCAGGAAGCTGGCCGCCAGACCCAGAGCGATACAGACCGTCGCCTGCGCGATCAGCAGCAGCCACAGACTCCCGGAGAATACCTCGCCGATCATGGCTTTCTCTCCTTTCGCTTCTCGTCGATCATCCGACGAAGCTCTCGCAGTTCGTCGTCGCTCAGATCGCTTTCGCGGATCAGGTGCTGGAACATCGCGACCGCGTCGCCCTCAAAGACCCGCGAGAGGAACCCTCGCACCGAGCCCGCGCCCGCCTGCTCCCGACTGACGGCGGGCGTGTAGATGTAGCTCTTGCCCTCGCTGCGATGCTCGATCCAGCCGGCCTTTTCGAGCTTCTGCAGGACGGTCAGTGCAGTCGTGTAGGCGAGCTTCTTGCGATGGTCGAGCTGTCGCAGGACATCGTGTACGCTGGCTTCGCCCCGTTCCCACACGATCTCCAGAACCGCCCGTTGAAGCTCCCCCAGACTGTCGAGTGATGCCTTGCCCATCGCGCTATCTCCTTACGATCAGGACCATCGTCTTTCCACGATGGCCTATCGTACTATGGTTGATAGTAGATGTCAACAAGAAAAAAGGCGCCGGCCAAAGATTTTTTTTCGGCCGGCGCCTGGGCATACGAAAGTCGCCGATCAGCCGTCAGTCTTTTCGACGACAAACCACATCGGCACCGTACGTCGCTCAACCTTGAATTGCAGCCCCGTTTGTCGGGCGAGGTTGTCCAGCAGGGGCGGCAGGTCCTTCTCCTTGTCGATCGCGTTGCCACGCCACGACCACAGCGGAGGATCGTACGCAAACGGAATCCGGTCGGCCGGAGCCTCGCTCTTGTTGTCGATGGCCACGTCGATCCCGTCGGCGAGCCAGTCGAGAAACTGGGAGAGGGAATCTGCCTCGCCCGAGAACAACGGGTCTGTCGGCGGCTCCCTGTCGGAGAAGATCAGCAGCCGGTCTGGATCCTTGTCAGGTAGAGGCGTGAAGGCGTAGCGGCCCGTCACCACGATCGTATCGCGTTCGGCAGGCCGGCATTCGAAATGGATCGGCCGGCGCAGTTCCGATGCGAGGATCTGCTCCAGGGCTTTGAGCCGTTCCTCCGTAGACGCCCCCTTACGGACGATCCAATCGCCCTTCGGCAGGAGGGTTTGCTGCATCTCCTCGGAGAGACTGAGGTCGTAGTCGGGGATTACAAGAATCGAGTTCAGCACAGTCTGGAGTCTTGGCAAGTTCTGGCCGGCGAACATGGCGCCGTGCTTCAATTGGTCTTCCCAGAAGTACCCCGAACAGACGTAGCATGTATTCCCTATTACGCACTGGAGGTTCTCTGCTGCGCTATCGAATCCGTAGGAGAGAAAAGCATCGATCTCGTAATCCTGGCGTGCCGGCAGGAAGGGGGGCTTGACGAGCTTGAGGACTTCTCCTTCATCCAGACGATAGGTTCGCTGGAAGTCCTCCTTCCAGTTGGGATTGGGGCATTGATTCTCGTCGGATTGGCCGGGACGTCGTGGCACTAACGCAATGGTCCCAGTGTCGAGCGCTCTCGCCGACGTATCCGTCGCACTCAAGGTTTTCGAGCCCATGACATGACCCTCGGCCTGGACGCTCAATCTATACGCCTGTCGGCAAGGTATCGCCTCGATCTTGAACTCCCCCTTGTCGTTTGTGCCCGCGGCGGCCAGCGGCGCCCGGCAGGCGAACCTGTCGGCGAGCGACAGCATCGTCAATGCCTTGGGGATCGGCCGGCCATTCGGGTCAACGACTCGTCCCGTGATCGTCACGGCCGGCTCGGGCCGGACGATCATCGCGGTTGATGGGTCCTGTATCTCTACGAGAGCGGCCAGATCCCTTTCTTCATCCCGCACCAGCAGACGGGGAGTCTGACCGTCGCTCGTCGAGTCCGGCGACCATGGCAACTCGAAGTCCCCCTCGGAATTCGGCCTGACCGCATAGCATGTCACTGGCAGGGCGGTCACCGCAACAGGGTCGTCCCCCATGGGCTGACCGTTCGGATCCAGGACCCGGCCCCTGATGCTCATGGCGGACACCGGTTGCACGATTGCGGCGCCGTCGCCAAGGGCGGTTCTGCTCGTGGTCCCTGCCGGGGCAGGGCGTGTCTGCGCCAGGGCGATGCCGAGCGAAAGGCATGCGGTCACGGCCACGACCGCCAGGGTCCAGTGCAGACTACTGTGTGGATCGGCGCATTGGCCTGCCACGATGCGCCGAACACGCGCACCCAGACCCGACCTGCCGGCGACGACGGCGGGCACGAGGGCGGCGTGGCCCTGCGGGGTCAGGCCGAGCAACGTTCTGGCATAGCGGGTGCCTGCTTGCCCGGACGCGATGACCCAGTCGTCGCAGGCCTCTTCGCTCAAGTCCATGAGCCGCTTGCGTCCCCACCACAGCAGCGGCTGCCAGGGCAAGATGCAAACCATCAACTCGGCCAGGAGCCCGCTGATGTGATCGCGGCGCTTCCAGTGGGCCAGTTCGTGGCAGACGATGCTCCTCCAATCCAGCGACTCGTCGCGGGGGGAGCCCTCCGGGATCAAGAGAATGGCCCGCCGGCTCCAGCACCAGATCACCGGGCTTCGTACGTCGTCGCTGCAATGGGCGACGACCCTGCCATCGATTCCCAGCCTTTCTGCGGTGCTGCGCAGGGCGTCGTCAATGGCGGTGCAATGCACAGGCGCCGATCGAGACGATAGTCTCAAACCCAGAATGAATCGGGTGGCGAGGCGAAACAGCAGGATCGAGCTGATCGCAAACCAAGCCGCCAATACGATCTGTCGTAACGTCATCCCGCCGGAAGGGGAGGCGGCTGCCTCAGCCGGCTGTGCCGCGGGGCCGGACTCGTTGATTGCGACGTCTGAGATAGCTGTCTCGGTTACCACGAATTCTCTCACCGCAGGCAGGGGCGCGGGCGAGTTCGTGGGGACTGTTCGCTCCGCCACGAATAGTCCCCATTCATTTTGTTTCACCATCCGCGCGAGTACGGGAATCGCAACGGCTGAGATCGTTGCGAACAGCAGAATCTGGTGTGCGCGAACCGCCCGTCGTCGCAAAATGATGCTTCCTCCAAGCCCCGCCGCCAGGCAGACGCTGCTCTGCCACGCGAGCGGCCATAACCCCGTGTACTGTGTCGCTATTTCGCTTGTCATCGTTCACCCTCCTCTTGTTTCTCTCTTTGTTCGATCAGACGCTTTAACTCGCCGAGCTCATCGGCGCTGAGTGTGCTCTCGCGGATCAGGTGTTGGAACATGGCCATCGCGTCGCCCGCGAAGACTCGTTTGAGCATGCCGCGAACGGAGCCGGCGCCCGCCTGTTCCCGGCTGGTGGTCGCGAAGTAGACATAGGTCTTGCCCTCGGCCCGATGGCCCAGCCAGCCGGCCTTCTCGAGCTTCTGCATGGCCGACAGGACCGTGGTGTAGGCAAGCTTCTTCTTCCTGCCAAGCCGCTCGCGGACCTGGTGTACGTTGGCCTCGCCCAGACCCCACACGGTCTCCAGCACCGCCCGTTGAAGCTCGCCCAGATCGTCCAGTGGTTTGCGTTGCATGATCCATTTCTCCGCGACAAAGAACCCTGTGCTCCATCTACTCCATAATAAAGTACTCCAATACGTAGTAGATGTCAACAGGAAAAACAGCGACGGCCGAAGATTTTTTTTCGCGCCGGTATTGGGACGTATGAAATGGCTCAACGGGCGACTTGTTCAGTGACACACCAAGTGGGCAGCGGTTCCATGCGGATCTCGAAGTGCAACTGCGTCTGCGCCTCCAAACGGCCCAGGAGCAGCCGGAGGCGGCGCTCCTTCTCTTCTGTGTCCTCAATCTCTCGCAACCAGGCGGAAGGGTGCTCGTAGAAGCAGAAATCGTCCGTTCGTTCCGCAGGCTCAGTCCGATCAATGACGACCGTCTTGGTGCGATGGCTGAGCATTCCGACGAATCTGCCGATGGAATTGGGCATCCAGCGGCCGCTCCCTCCTGGTTCAGGTTCGCCCTCGGCGCTGTAGACGTGAACGAGGCTGTCTTCCGTACTGCTGGGGGACGAACGAAGACAGAACTTACCTGTCACGACGATTACGGAGCGTTCCACCGGACGCTTCTCAATTCGGACTCTGCGGCCGAGCTCGTTTGCGATGATCCCTTCCAGGGCGAGAAACCTCTCCTGGAGTGTGGAATCACTGCGGAGGATCCAGTCTCCGGGCAACTCCAATCGTAGCAGGTCGTCCGGCCCTTCGTATTCGGTTTCCTTCAGACGAAACACGGACTCGAGAATTGACTTGAGGTCCGTGGCCCCCTTGCCAAGCATGGCACCTGCCTCCTTCAATCCCCCATCCCACTGGAAGATGACCCGGCTGGGAATCATGAAATCGAGAGAAGCCGGAGAACCAACGGCCTTGAGATCGAGGTTTTTGTATTTGTCCTTGAAGTACTCCGTCCGCTCAGGAATGAACGGCGGGGCAATGTGTCTGACGATCTGGCCCTCGTCCAGACGGTACACCTCATGGAACCGGGGCTGCCAAACGACCGGCTGCGGCTTCTCCACCGGCAGCCCGAGCATTTCAGAAAGAGTGTCTTCGAGTTTGTCCGAGTCCGGCCTGGCGACGATGTTCCCCGCCCGATCGATGAGCACGCTCGTTGGAAAAGTGATATCGTATCGTGCGTACGTATCTCCGCGTCGCGGCTCCTCTGTTCCCTCGCAGAAGTTGGGTTCGCCGCCGTCAATGGCGACCCGGAAGGGCACTTCCCGAGCTCCGGTGCCTCCTCCTTGGGTCTCCACCCATCGGTTTCTCTCATAGTCTTTTGCCCATTCCCGTTCCAGTTCCTCCATGGAATCGCAGTTGTAGATCGCGATGATCGTCAGTCCTTTGTCGGCGAAAGTGCTGTGGAGTCTCGCAAGCCACGGCAGGGAGCTGAACGTCGAGGGGATTCTGCCGCTAAAATCAAGCCAGACGACCCGTCCTCTGAGGTCCGCCAGGGTCACGGGCGAGCCGTTCTTCCACCCCTTCATTGGTCCGATCTCCGGCGCCGGCTGCCCCGTCAGACTCCATACTTTGGTCGGACGGAAACTGATCGTGCCAAGATCGAGGTCTCGTTGTCCCGGAGTGACTGTGATGGTACGCGTTTCGAATTTTACGTGGTTGCTGATATAGGAACCTCTTCCCGGTTTGAACTCCGACCCATGTGCGAGGAGCGAATACTGTCCTGGCGGCAACAGCAGGCCAAAGTCGTATTTCTCCTCGGCGGGGGACCCATCAGTCAGTAGCCAGGTGTTTGTGCTGGCCGCAGAGACAACGATGCCCATCGAGTCCACCGGAATACCCGCCGCACGTGCTTCCTCGGCGGTGAGCGTTCCGTGGACGCGGCAGACAGGCATCAGCACGATGGGGGGTCTCTCGCCGGTGGGCTCTCGCGGGATCTCGGGCACCGCGCCGATTCTACGCTCCTCGTGCAGGATGTAGAAGGACTTCTTCTTCTTCCAGAGGCTGACGTGGACCTGCCCATTTTCGTCAGAGATTGGGCCGAAATCCCAGTACAGTTCCTTGCCGGATGGAGAGGATGCAACGATGTGGGCAGGGGACGCCACTCTCGCTCCGGATACGGGCCCGCCGTTCGGATCGATCAACCGCAATCGAACCCGCCGTTCGCCATTGGCGGTTATCTCTTCTTGGATTGAACCCGTCGTGCCATCCTGCGTCTCGTCGCTTTGGGCCGGTGGAGCCTGGGGCACTTGGGCCAAGGCTGTGCCGGACAATACCAGGCCGACACACACCCTGATCGAAAGCCTCCGCAGCCGAGGGCACCACAAGACTGTCTCAGTCGCCATAGCCTACTCTCCCACCTTGTTCTTCTCTTGATCGATCAAACCTCGCAACTCGCGAGTTTATCAGTGTTCCAGTTGCTCCTTCGGATCGCGTGCCGAAACACGGTCGTCACGTCCCCCACGGAGAGCCTGAAGCAGACCCGTGGGAAGGGCCATGCCGAGGCCCTCTATCCTGTGCACATCGTCCAACGCCTTTTGAGCGTCGCCCCTAATATAGTGGACGAGGCTGCGATGGAAGAGGGCTTCCACGCACTTCGAGTCGAGTTCGATGGCTCTCGTGAAGTCCGCGATGGCCTTGTCGGGCTCGTTCATCGCGACGTAGAGACGGCCGCGATGGACGTGGCCTTCGACGAATCCCGGCCTGATCGAGAGGACCGTGCCGAGGTCGGATGCCCCTTGGCCGATGCTGCCGATCTCGATAGAGACCATCGCTCGATTGTAGAAGGCGTCGGCGCACGTGGGGTCCCTGCGAATCGCCCGGGTGAACTCCGCGATGGCCGCCTGGTACTCGTCCTGCCTGGCGCGCACGACTCCCCGTTGGTTACAGGCTTCGGCGGCCTCCGGGTCTGCCGAGGTCTGCTGCGTGCTCTGGAGTCGGTCTTGCCAACAAACTCGCGGTTGCGCGAGTGCCGCTTCGAACTGGCGCTGCCATTGGCTGATGTTCTCCTGCTGCCGGGCCATCATTTGGGCCTCGAAGCCCGGACCGTCCGGGAGGTAGCCTGTCCTCTGAAGGACCTCCAGGCTCAGCGGATATTTGAGCTTGGCCGCGGAGTAGGGGAGTGCCTGGATTCTCTCGGGGTCGATGACCATCTCTCGATAGCCGAAGGACTCCCGCAAGGCGAGGTCGAAGGGGAGTCCATACGAGCTTGTGACGCCGACGATCACGTGGATGAATCCCAACCCGACAGCAGCCAGAACTGCCGCCACGCACAGGGTCACCGAGGTCTTCTCGTACCACCTCTTCCGCCGCCTGACGTCATGACCTTCGCCGCCGCGTTCACGGCCGGCAAGATTCCCGCCAGCCTGCGAGACCCGCTCATCACCTTCGCTGGATTGCGGCGAGGTCATGATTCCTCTTTCGGATTTCTCGTTACCCGAGAAAGGCCTTCTGCATCTGCTCGCGGACGGTGGTCAGACGTTTGACGTCGCCGCCGCCGACCTCGGCGGTTGCCCAGCCGGAGAAGTTGATCTCTTCCAGGGCCCTGCGGACATCGGCCCAAGGCAGATCGTCGCCTTCGCCTGTGATCTCGGCCCACTTGTTGTTGGCCCGGCTGAAACCCTTGGCGTCCATCTTCACGCAGCGCCGCCCAAACGCGCGAATCCAATCGCCCGGCTGGCCATACTTCCAGTGGTTGCCGACGTCGTAGTACATCCCGACCCAGGGACTGTTGAAGCTGTCCACGAATCGGATGAACCGCTCGGGCGTCTGCTCCGGCGGGGCGTCGTGGTCGTACATCATCTTGTTCCACACGTTTTCGATCAGGATCATCTGTCCCAGCGAGGCCGCCAGCGGGAGCAGCTTCTTGATCTCCTGGCAGGCGCGTTCTTCGATTTCATCCGACGGTCCATCGCCACCCTGGCCGACCACGATCAGAACGCCACTGCCGCCGGCCGCGTGAGAGACCCGCAGGCAGTGCTCGATGTTGGCTCGGCCCTGGTTGCGTTCCTCCTCTTTGGCGCTGGTCAGCCGCTGCGACCAGTGCGCGTGGTTGATCGCGTTATGCACGAACACGCCGGACTCGCGAACCGCGTGGCGGGCCTCCTCGGGCGTGAATTCCCCGGCTTGATCGAAATCGACGCCGTCGAAGCCCGCTTCGCCCGCCAGACGCAGCCGGTCCACGATGGTCAGCTTCTTGCCTTCGATCTCCTTCGGCAGCATGCCCAGCTTGCAGGCCAGCAGGATTTGTTTGCCCGCTGGGGGAGTGACGACTCGTGGCACACCCGTCTGGGCGGCAGGGGCTGCACCCGCACCGCTTATCCCGGCGGCTGCCGCCCCGGCTCCCAGACCCAGGAAACTGCGACGATTGAGTGAAAGACTGCAATTGCGTGTGAATTCGGTTGTCATAAGCCCTCACCTGTAACAGAAGATCATCTATGCCCAACGGAATAGGAACAACGAATCGTGCTCCAGTCTACCGGGCAGGCGACGGAATCTCAAGCATTCTCAAAGGGCGATGGCATATCTTATTCTCCTGGGAATCCCAGGTCGTAACCCGGATGGATGGCCAGGCCGATCTGTTCGAATCCGCCTTTCCGCCCGTTGTACCAGAGCATCCACCGGTTGGTCTTCTCGTCGTAGATCGCGAAAGGCTTGTAGCAGGCGTCGCCGTCCCAGGCGTCTTCCACCGGGAAGAGGATCGGGTTGGCGGGGTGACGTTGCCAGCCGGTGACGCCGTCGTGCGAGCGGGCCAGACCGATCTGGGCGTGGTCTTCGTTGCGGAAGCCGATGTAGAACATGATGTGCCAATCGCCGGCCGGGATTACCTGGCAGGCCGTGACTTTGTGCTGTTCCCACGGGTTGGCCGGGTCGGCCGCGAACACCGGATTGTCCTGGCGTTTCGCCCAGTGAAGGCCGTCCGGGCTGGTCGCGTAGCCGATGGCGTTCGGCTCATACTGGTCTCCGGCGGAATACCACATTCGGAACTGCCGGCTGCCCTCATCCCAGAGCACATGGGGACACATCGCGGCCCCCTTCTCCCAGGGTTCTTCAGGAGACAGCGCCGGCTCGGCCGAACGGCGGGTCCAGCGGACGCCGTCGGGACTGGTGGCGTAACCGATCCAACTGCGGTCCCGGGCCTGACCGGTGTACCACATGTGGTAGCCGTCCGGACGTTTGACCACGGCGGGGCGGTTGATGTCGGCTTCCCAATTCGTGTCCTTGTTGGGTCCCAGCACGATCTGCGGCTGGCTCCAGTGGATTCCGTCGGCGCTCTCGACCAGCGCCACCGCCTGCTTCGGCCGCCAGGAGAACCACATGCGATAAGTCCCAGCTTCCTTGAGCAGCGTCACGTCGAAGCACGTTCCGAGATCGCCGCCCAGGACGGGACTGCCTTCGTATTTGGTCCAGCCCGCCGAAGTCCCTCCTGTTGCAGTGGGCAGCGTACCCGTGACGCGGTCCAGCGAATCGGCATGGGCGATCCCCGTGCCGTCGGCGAAGACGCGAAGGCCTTTGCCTCGCCCATACTTCTCGCCGGACTTGTCCCAGAGGATCGTGAGCACGTGCCCATGGTAGGCGACATTGTCTAAGCAGAACCAGTCCCAAGCGTCCGGCGGGAGCAGGGGATTGACCTCGACGACACCGTCCGACCTCGGTCGCAGGCCCACCAACCCCGTGATGACCAGATCGCAGTAGGTCGAATGGTTGTAGTCCTTGCCTCGCTCCTTGCCCCCTTTGCCGGTGTCCCAGGTGCCATCCTTCCAGGTCTTCAGTCGCGTCCTCGCGATCCAGTCGCCCGTTTTGGGATTGAGGTTTTCATCGATCCAGGGCACGATCCGCCCATTTTCGCGAGCGAGCCGGTGGCTCTTGGTATAGATCTTCAGAAGATCGAAGTAATCGGCCTTGCCCACGACAGACTGATCGTAGTTGTTGAGCAGGTTCGCCATCGCGGTGAGAGTGATAGAAGTGGCGTACGGCCAGCTCGGCCCGTTCCACTGGCACTCGTGTCCCTCGTAGGAAAGCTGAAATCCCGGATGCCTCTGCTCGGCGGTCGTCGGGCCATACGGGGCGTAGAAGCCCTGCGGGTCCATGATCTGCTTCCATGCCTGTTCGTACCCCTGGTCCGGCAGGTTCGAGTACCAGGGACTGTAGCCGTGCAGTTCGCGGACATCGACAAGGCTGTCCTTGTCACCGGGCAGGACCTTGAAGAACTGGGCCTGCAGGTCCCAGAGCCTGGTCTGCACGAGCGTCTTGATTCGCCCGGCTTTCTCGCGGAACCGCCGGGCGATCTCAGACTGGCCCGCCAGGGACGCGATCTTTGCGATGGCCGCCGCGTCGGCATACATATAGGAGTTGATCGTCGCCCGCTTGCCCGAGCCGCCGATGGAGACCTCCATCCCGTCGCAGCCGTCGACCTGCCAGAACAGGCCATCCGGCTCGAGTTTCTCCTTCTCCCACTGTTCGTAGTTGACGATCAGGTTGGGCAGCAGATCGAACACGAGGCCCTTGTCCCCGGTCACGAGGTATTGAGCCCAGAGGGCGTCCGCCGCCCAGAAGCTATAGGTCCGCACGGCGCCGCCCTTGCGGAACCAGAACACGGCGTAGTCGTCCAGATACGCCGGATCGCGCAGCCAGCGGCCCTCGTAGAAGTGGTGTCCCGCGGCACAACTGATCGTATTGTGCCTGCCCGCCCAGCCGACGGCCGGCAGGAACTCGGTAATCGCGAACCCGTCCGGCGTCTGCTTGATGTGCTTGCGATACGTCCACCAGCGGAAGTAATACGTCCGCTCGATGTCCTTGTCGGGACACTCGAAGAGCGGAATCCGGTCCCGCAGGAACTCCCACGCCCGCTCATTCGAGACATGCTGCACGTACAGCTCCTCATCGTCCCGATTGAACTGCTCGACATAGTGCCGGAAGGAATCCGATTGCAAGACAGCATTCTGCGAGGCCTGCCCAGCCGGGCATCGTCCAGCAAGCATCGCAACCGTGACAATCGACACGAGGATTACTGAGGCGGCCTGTGTACGCCGTGGAAACCCGTGGTTCATTGTATGGCTCCAAAGACCCGTTGCATCCAACTGCTCAAGCGATGCCGCGATGCTACAACCACTCCGGCAGGTCCGCAAGGGTCGCGTGTTCATAGCGTGCCCATCAGGCGAAACGAAGCCAATTCTCAGGTCCGGGCCGAAGCGGGAGCGGTCATCGTGCAAAACGAAGCCAATTGGGCCCGCACCGACCCCAGAAGGCAAGAACCGCCGAAGTCGCCCGAAAAATTGGCTTCGTTCTTGCACGCCCGTCTTGCGCATGTCCTTTTCCAACTCCTTTCCGTTACGAGGGTTACACCAACTTCGGCCGGAGGCAAATTGGGTTCGTTTCGCAGGATTCATCCCGGCGGGTAGTGTTGTGGGCTGCTCTTCCCTGTCCGGTGTTCTCATGAAGGGCGAGGACGCGAATCCGTCATCCATGGTGCCATATTTACTCTACATAACATGATAGTATAGAGTTCGTTCATTGTCAAACCAAATTAGCGAATTAGACGATTTTCCCGCCGGGGGGACAAGAACTGAGGCCAGTGCGCAACACGCCCCGGCACGCCGCCATGAAAGGACAGTCTCACGCCGGCTGTGGGCAAGGAATCCCCAAGACACTCAGCGCGGCCTGCGGCCGCAGCCAAAGGCTATCCTCTCGCAGAGACGCAGAGAACGCCAAGAAGAAGGGAACGCCATGCTTTCACCCTCTGCGTTCTTGGCGGCTTGGCGCGATACAGAGTTCCTTGTTTTCCGATGACTCACATCCCTCGTCGCGAGAGATTTGCGCAAGAGAACAAGACTCTGACAGGCAGCAATGCAGGAAAGACGCAGAAATGGGGAATCGGATGCCTTTTTTCTTGCTTTGCTCGGTGTGGCGCGTTATTACCACGGCTGCAGGCGAAGGAGAATCGGATGTCGGGAGTGCAAGAGACCCGCATTCTGAACAAGGGAGGTCATGGCGTGCGAAGTCCGATGGATGGCTTCTGGGGAGAACCGTGGCAAGAGCCGGGATCTTCTTACACAGAAAGGGACAGCCTGCATTTCCCCCTTCGTGCAGACCGTAAGACCGTTGTTCGAGATGAGAGGGAAACATGGCTGTGCCTGACATATTCAAGAATCTGGCCTTGGACACATGGTACAAGGCCTTTGTGTACATCGGCGGCCTGGGCTTCATCGCTACGCTGTTTGCTGAGGTCAAAGGGTTGAGCAACGGCCAAGCGCAGCTCCTTACCATGGGCTTCTTCCTCCTCGGGATCGGCGAGTGGAAGAACCATAAGACGACGAACTGGATCAAACCGGCAAACATCTACACGGGTGGCCCAGCACTCATGAGCGCTAAGATCCGACAACCGGACGGATTCGGGCTCACATGTGATTCCCTTGGCGTCCTGTTGATGCTGATTGCAGTCGTCAGCATCATTGTCAAATGCATCAGAGGATGACATGGCATCTCTGGCAATAGATCCGAGGCCGTCTTGTACGGGCAGGAACGAGAGACCTCGCATCTTGTGCGGGGCCATCTGATTATTGTTTGGCACAAAGGAACCGGGTATGGCATTGAACACAGCAGTCTGGTTTGTGAACGGCAACAGTCTTGCCGAGCAGGACCGCGTTGTCCTCGATTCCGAAAGAAGACTCGAAGACTGGATTGCCGCCGACCTTTCGCTGCTAGGCGAAGAGCTTCTGCTTATTGACCGACAAACCAGAACAATCGGAGGCCCACTCGACATCTTGGCGATGGATGCCGACGGCCAACTCGTAATCGTGGAGCTCAAGCGCGATCGCACGCCGCGCGAAGTGGTAGCTCAAGTGCTCGACTATGGGTCATGGATTCGGGAGCGATCGCCGCGAGAGATCGACGAACTTATTCAACGGCGCACCACCAAGTCGTTGGCGCAGGCGTTCCGGGAGAAATTCGAATTCGATCTTCCGGATGGTGCATGCAAATCGCACCGCATGATTATCGTTGCAGCCGAACTAGACGATTCATCCGAGCGCATTATTCGCTACCTGCAGGATGAGCACGAAATTGATATCAATGCGGTATTCTTCTCTGTATACAAGGTCGCTGGTCAGGAAATGCTGGTTCGCGCATGGCTGGCTGACCCGCTTGAAACGCAGGAGCGGGCGGGACGAAAAGAACGCGCACCATGGTCCGGCATCTGGTATGTGAATCACACCGCGGATCGTGATTGGGAGATCAGGCGCCAGCACGGGTTCATAACCGCCGGCGGTGCGCCAAAGTACTACAACCCGCTTTATCATCTGAAAGTCGGCGATACTTTGGTTGCCTATCAGAAAAAGGCTGGATATCTCGGGGTCGGTACCGTTCGCTCGGAATCCGTCCCGGCCGACGATTTCAAGCTCACTGATGGTCGCCCGCTTGCTGCTATCGCGCCGGACATTCGCGGCAGCGCAGATGATCACGGTGAGCGCGTCGTTGGCGTAGATTGGCTAAAGACGTTTCCAGTCAGCGAAGGCAAGACGTTCACAGGGGCGTTTGCGAATCAGAATGTGGTATGCAAGCTGCGCCACGGTCCTACATTGGAATTCCTACGCAGTCAATTCGGCTTTCCAGAAACAGGATAGCCTGACCTGCCGCTAGCCTGCCAGGGCCGTTTGGGGGCGGAGATGGCTCATTTGGGGCTTCGAGTGCCCCGTTTCGGTGAATTCCGGGGACGCCTTATAATGGCACTAAGTTAAGCGATTGGCTTTCATAAAAGAAGGCCTGCCTTGTCGATGAGATAGGTGGAAACCATCTATCCTACTCATGGGTCAAGGAGGCCTATCATGTGCATTATCGACAAGTCC
>JBDKRX010000239.1:0-16486 GCA_039683175.1 Phycisphaerales bacterium | reverse complement strand
ATGCTGGCGTCGCCGACGAGGGCCACGATCCGGGGCGAAGGCCGGGGTGGGGAGGCCGGGGTGGGGAGGCCGGAGGCTAAAGAGCCGGTGGAATCCTTCATTCCCTGTTCCCGGGCGGTCTTCAACTGCTCGCCCAGGGCCATGCCGATCGCCGTCGCGACCGATGTGCCGGCGTGGCCGACGGTGAACTGGTCCTGGTCGCTCTCGGCGGGATTCGGGAACCCGCTGTTGCCGCCGGCGTGCCGCAGCCGGTCGAAACCCGCCTTGCGGCCCGTGACGATCTTGTGGGTATAGCACTGATGGCCGACGTCCCACAGGAGCTTATCCCGCTGGAAGTCGAAGACATGGTGCAGCGCAAGCGTCAGCTCGACGGCGCCCAGGTTGCTGGCCAGGTGGCCGCCCGTCTTGCTGACCGAATTCAATATGAACTGGCGGATCTCCCCGGCCAGTTGCTCCAACTCGGCGACCGAAAGTGCCTTGAGGTCGGCCGGGCTGTTGATCTTTTCCAAGCACGTTTCACTCATAGACAAGACTGACCCTAACTAAGCATAAACCGTCCTATTGTACCCGAAAGAAAGGGCGGATGCAGGGAAATCGCGGCGCTCTCACAAAATTCCAGGCACGCCGGAGGGCAGGCCCCCCACGGGCACGCAAGAAGGGGGTTATTCAAACCGGAAGCCGCAGGTGTCTTTCGTGATGTGCTCGGACTCGGTGCGCGGGTACTTGCGGCAGTTCAGCGGGCGAAACGGATAGACGCCGCAGTAGCCCTTGCCGTCGCCGTTGGTCTTGAGGAATGGACAGACGTTCGGCAGCGCGCAGCAGGCCCCGCAATTCACGCACTGCCCGCGCCGCCGGCTCGAGACCGGCAGGATCGACGTGAACGTCCTCTTGATCTTCGCCATCCAGGTGTTTCGTCGTGTATCGGCCATCAGGTGGATCCCCGAATTCGTTTCAGTTCAGCAGCTTCCTTATACGCGGTTGCGCCGTCCGGGTCAATCCGATAACGAAACAGAACGAAACCAAAGAGAACCTGCAGGTACACCTGGTTGGAGATGAGGAAGTAGTTGTAGAACGAGAAGAAGATGAAGACGAACAGGACCACGTAGAGGTTCAAGAACCCGAAATGCCGTCGGGCCCGCTCGCGGACGGCAGAGATCGCCCACCCGAGAAGATACGGGATAACCGCGACCCCGAGGATGCCGAAGTCCTCGTAGAGATTCCGCAGGTAGGTGAATACGTTCGCCATGTATGGGAGGAAGGCTCTCTGGCCATAGATGGTCACCTCGGCCTCAGGGACCAGGTGGAGCCGACAAAGCCATTTGTACAGCGGGAAGAACGTGCCCTGGCCCCAGAGGTGGTCGCCCGTGAAGGTGGTCACGAATTCGTTGAAGGCCGCCAGCGGCGAAGCGATATACCAGTAGAAGTGAAACGCAAGGCCCCGCAGCCTGTTCGGCTGGTCGTATACGCTGCTCTTGCGAAGCACGACGTCGATGACGGCAAACAACAGCACCGCGGCGGCAATCGGAATCACAAGCCGCAGATAAGAGGCGCGAGGCGTGACGTCCGGAATCGCCCCCTC
Source organism: Phycisphaerales bacterium (assembly GCA_039683175.1). Taxonomy (GTDB): domain Bacteria; phylum Planctomycetota; class Phycisphaerae; order Sedimentisphaerales; family Anaerobacaceae; genus PLanc-01. Next base: position 14,907 of record JBDKRX010000239.1, on the reverse strand, counting down.
CGGGACTTCCCGCTCGGATCGATCCGACGAGCACAGGAGACAGTAGGCGAACACCAGGTATAGAATGTTCATCGTTGCCTCGAAGCGGCTCAGATGGATCATGCCGATGGTCAGCGAAATCGCCAGGAAGGCGACGAGATAGACGTACTTCCTTCTCGTCCCGTCCAGGCGAAGGAAGATCCCGAGCAGCACGAACCCGATCGAGAACAGGCTGTTCGTGATGGAAAGCAACATGACGACACCGCTGGTGTGAAGGAGGTTCGCCTCGATGAAGACCACCTGCCGGATGCGAAACATATCGGGGTGAGTCACGAGTTCCAGCCAGGTCGTATCGAAGTAGCGGGCGATCACCTCAAGGCGATACATCTCCAGCAGCAGAGCGATCCCCCCCACCGCGAGCGTGCAGTGCAGCCCGCGGGCCAGCGCGTCGGGGGTGAGCAGTCGTCCGGAGGCGGTCGCAAGACCCGCCGGCCTCGGGTCCAGGCCCCGAAACAGGGTCCACGTCACAGACCCAAGCGAGAACGCGACGATATTCAAAAGCACCAACGCGAGGGTGAGCGACGCGGGAGAAGGGAATACCCCGCTGCGCGCGCCGCCCAGGTACAGGGTCGTCGCGGCGCCCCAGACGAGGAGAAACAGGCCCAATGGGTTCGCAAGACAACGAGTCACGGATAGCTGATCCACGTCCCCAACGCTCATCTGCCGGCGGACAGTCCGCCCTTGCATCCGACCAGTGTATCGAGCGGACACGCGCCGTCAACCGACATGTCGCGGGGATGGAAACAGAGGGGATTCGCGCCCGCAGCCCGGATGACTTGACAGGGCCGGCGGGCGCACCTATCATCGCGGCATCCTCAGGGGGCCGGACCTCAGGGCTGCCATGAGGCCCTTTTCGTTCTTCCGGGAAACCGCCATGTTGTGGAAACGGCTCAAGTATCTCATCGCCAAGGTTCGGCGGGCCTGGTCGGACGGCACGCTGCGAGAGAAGGCCTCGCGTTTTCTCTTCTCGTCGTTTTGGATCCCCCTTGAAGTGACAGTCCGGCAGGGGAAACTGGCCAGGGAAGATCGCCGCCTGGATGTCGCGGCAGGTTTTACCGATCACCGCGGCACGCAGGGCCACCACGTCTCGAACCCGGAACATCTCCGCAGGATCATCGCGGCCTACAACGCATCGAAACAGGCTCAGCAAACAGCTCCGCAGGCCTTTCAGATCCGCGGTCTCTGGGCCGAGTGGATCGACATCAACTTCAAAGACCTCATTCGGGCCCTCCGCGAAGAGAACACATCCGCCTTGGCCGCGATGCTGGAGAATCTGCACCGGGAACAGTTCACTCTCGGCCTGGGCGGCAGTTTCGACGAGTACATCCGATATCGCACTTCGCTGACAGGCCGATTCTACGCCCGCACGGTGTGGTGCCGATACCGCGACAAGTTCCGGTCGATCGCCCGATCGGATGAGGATGTGCGCGGCTCGCCCGTCGGCAATCCCGCCGGCATCCATCTCCACGGCGAGGTGATCCCGATTCAGGCGTTCCGGCATGCCTATCATGCCCTGGAAATGGGAGAGTGGCTGCGGGACAGGTCCGGCGCCGTCGTTGTCGAGATCGGCGGCGGGATCGGGGCACAAGCCTTCCAGGTGATGCGGAGGACGGATACGTCCATCGCCAAGTACCTCGTCTTCGACATTCCCGAGGCGGCCGCGGTTTGTTCCTACCTCCTGCTGTCCGCGTTCCCGGACAAACGGATCCGCCTTTTTGGGGAAGGGCCGGTCTCCACGGGTGCCGCGCAGGACTACGATCTGGCGATCTTCCCGCACTTCACCGTCACGGAGCTGGCGGATGAATCTGTGGACCTGTTTCATAACGCATGCAGCTTCTCGGAAATGGACCGCAGGTCGTCGCGGGCCTACCTGGGCGTCATCGAACGGGCCTGTCGCGGGTATTTCTCACACATCAACCACGACACTCGGATCATATACCATGATCCCGACGGCTCCACGTGCGAGAACGCACTCGGATCGGAACTGACGCCGGACCCGCACAAATTCCGGCGAATCTTCAAGAAGCCTCGTGTCTTCTACCTGCCGGAGGACCGATGGTATCCTGCGTTTGAGTACCTGTACGAGCGCAGGAACGGCGGCGCCTCTCCTCGCTGACTTACCGAACGCCGGACGCAGGATGCTCACCAGCGTCCCGCAATCGAGCGGCGACGAGGATTTGCAGGCACTCGAGCAGGACATAGTACGATCCTATGATGAGAAGGCTGGAGAATCCGGTGACCAGGTAGACCACGGCGCCCAGCCCGCACAGGATCGCCGCGGGCACGCATCTTGTATGCCACACCGGGATCCGTGTCCGGATCAGTCCCCGCATGTGGCAGTACACGTATACTCTCCAGAATCCGTCCAGGAGAAAGAAGATCGTGGACAGCCAGGCCAGAGTCGCAAGAGGCACGCGGAACAGCAGGATCGCCCAGGGAACGCTACACCTGCACCATTTCAGGAAGATGAACGTGAAGACTCTCCGGTGTGGCGGAGACGCGGTGTGGAGGAGATAGACCCCCAGGCACAAACCGAGCAATCCTGCATAGACCGGCTTCGCAAGGGGAGCCACGGGCAGGCCCATCAGCAGGAGCAGGACCAGGACGATTCGCAGGGAGACGAACAGACCGATGTGAACGCGCACCTCGGGCGAGATCCTTCGCGTCCTCGTGTCGGGTGGCTCTCGTCTCGCACACAAATCATTGACCAACCCGCCGATTTCATAGATGGAATAGAACATCAGGAAGGACAGGGGCATCAGGACGAAAGACAACGCGCCGAGACTCGTGAACAGGCAACCCGCGAGCGTGACCGGGATGGTCTCCCTGAGAAGCAGGCTGCACAGGCCTCTCCGGTGAAACCGGCTGATGACATAGTACAACGGCGGGACGTAGATCCATCCTGCGGTTCTCTCGTTGATCGAATCGATGTCCTCGCCGGCTCCGGGGATATCGTAGTTGGCGAAGGGATGGAATCGTCCCGTCTCGACACGCCACATCCGGCGGGCCGTGGTCGTGTTCAGCACGATGTATCGTCGGGCGAAATGCTCCATGAACGCCGCATCTTGCGGATTGTCCGAGTACACCGAGGAATCCCGCCCTTCCCCGTCCACGGCGATCCTCTCCAGGACGACGTCCTTGCGCCCCAGCAAGTCGGACTTCAGTCTTCCCGTGCAAACTCCGTCGGCGGTCTCCAGTTCGGAGGAGAAGAAGCCCTCGACGTGGAATCGCTCGGCAAGCGCCGCAATGGGCGGATCGACGGCGGCGGACACGAAGAACACCGCGTTGCCCCGTTCCCTCTCCTGACGCATCGCATCCACAATCCGGGGGTTCAGCAGCCCTTGTGAGAAGAGCGAATCGACGTACAATCCGGCCATTTCCCGGAGTCGGACGGCGGAATACCCCCGCAGCAAGGCGATCTGCCGATTCCTGAGCCGGCCGGCCGGGAGGACGCGACGGATGCCGGGAAGACGGCCCAACAGGCATAGAGCCCGCACGAGAAGGAACAATCCATACTTGAACGCGCTGTCCCTTTTGAGAACGAAGCCGATGAAGTCGGACGTGTTGTTCGTTCTCGTGACGGTGCCACAAACGTCAAAGACAGCTATTCCCTGCGTTCCCATCTCCGATCTTGTCCTGGTCGTCATGTCCTTGTGCCTGTCGAGCGGATTCCAGAGCCGGGATGCTATGCATCGACTTCGTGATTGTCAACGCCCTTGTCCGATGGGCCGAACCGGCGCACGCTCTTGCGCCGCAGGACGATGCAGATCGCTGCAGTGACAAAGACCTCCGTGGTCAGGGAGGCGATCGCCACTCCCACGTGTTTCAGGGACGTCGCCAGCAGCATGGCCAGGAGAATATTGAGGACGCCCGCCGTGACCAGGATTCTCGCAAAGAGCCTCTGGAGTCCGAAATTGACCATGATCTGCACGCCAAAGACGGTGTTCAGCCCGACGAGGAACGGCACGAGCGAGAGAATACGAATCACCGTGGCGCCGCCCTGTGAGTCCTGGTCGAGCGCGAAGCGGGCGATGCACGGAGCCGCGAGGAACAGACCCGCCGAGATCAGCAGCGTGACGACGCTCAGCAGTGCCGCCACCCTGTTCGCGAACCGCAGGGCTGCCTGTTTCGATTGCAGCGCGAGCCGGCTGATATGCGGGAAAATCGCCTGCGACAGCGGATTCATCAGCCCGTCGGCGGCCGCCCAGACGATCTTCTCTCCGGCCGCATAGTACGCCACGAAGACGTTGTCCGCGAACAGGCCCAGGACGACCACGTTGCTCGTCGTGCACAGGAACGTCGCAATCCGCGAGACGAACAGGTGCCAGCCGTTCACGAGCTCGCGTTTCAACACGTCGGCGGCGGGCACGCGAAACCGAATGTGGAAACCCCGCAGCACGATGATCAGGCCGGCCAGGCCGATGGCGAGAGCCCCTGCCGAATGCAGCAGGGGAACATACAGGTAGTCGTCCGGAGCCCGGACGACGACGAGGGTGGCGACGATGACCAGCACTTTCGCCACGACGTTCAGCACGGCGATGTGCTTCATCCGCTCCAGTCCCTGGAACAGCCACAGCGGGAGCAGGCACATGCCGACCACGCTCGCGAACGAGAGGTAGTAGACCGGCCAGTCGGGCCGGAGCCTGGGCACGGCGAACACAATCGCCGAGAGGATCGCCGCACTCAGGAGCATAAGGAGCAGCTTCAGGATCATCACGGAGGAAAAAATCTCGGACAACTTCTCCGGATCCTCGCGATGGATGGAGACCTCCCGCGTCGCTGAGTAGCTGAACCCGTAGTCCGTCAGGATCAGGAAGTACACGCTGACGGCGCGGGCCAACTCCACCAGGCCGTAGCGGGACAGCCCCAGGACCCGCGTAAGATAGGGAATCAGGATCAACGGCGCCAGGTAGTTGGCGAACTGGACGACGGACAACGCGAAGAAGTTGCCGATGACCCTGCGATTACGGCCCCAGGCGGTTTTGAGTGTGTTCAGCATCGTATCCACGGCACCGGGGCGGCAGACGCCCGATCTGCGATTGTCCTTCCGTCACTGTGGCCGGTGCGGCTCGGACGAGCCCGGCTGGGAATCGCGGAGTCGGCGACGATACTCGGACAGGACCGCCGTGAACATGGCCACCATCAGGGACACCGCAAACGCCAGGCCGCTGTTCTTCACGACACCCTTGCGCACAGGGTAGACCACGGGTTTCTCGCCGGCACGCGTATTCACCAGGACCAGGTTCTGGGTCTTGCGGATGTAGGACTTCAGATGGTCCGAAAGGGCGTCTTCCTCGCAGGACTGCAATTGCTCCTGCAGGGAGGCCACGAACTGCTCCGCCGTGTAATAGGTCAGCACGCTCTCCTCGATCCGGCTCAACAGCCGACCGTTCAGATCCAGGACCTTCAGGTAGAACTCGTACTTCTTGGCATTGGCGGCCAGGGTTTCCCGCATATCGATGATCCTGGACTGAACCGCGCGAACCTGATAGGACAGGGGCAAGAACTCCCGGCTGTTCTGGACGTCGTTGAATTGCAGGACAATCCCGCCCAGCGCCGCCTCCGGCGTGGCGCCGCCGACGGCGGTGAGCTTCTCCAGCTTCGTCTGCTCCTTCTGCAAGTCGAGCGTCAGGGTGAACCGGTTGTCCTCGATTTCCGCCGCGAGCAGCCTGTACCGCTGAATGGATTCCTTCAAATCCTTTCGGATATCGTAGATGGGAAGAACGCTCTCGATGTTGCCCATCACGATCGCGGCGGCCTTCCGGACCTCCGGCTCCGAGGCCCCGAAGACCCGGACGAACAGCAGCTTGGCCTGGAACGCACTGATCTGGGTGGAGGTGGCCGGATCGGTGGTTTGGAGCCGCCGGGGATACATCGGCGCGACCTCAAACCGGATCAGCTTGTCGAAGGCCTGCCGGACCTGGGCCTTCTCCATTCGTCCGGCGTAACCCGTCAGTCCCTGCTCTCGGAGACAACCAGCGATCTTATCGAGGTTCTCCTGGCTGTAGAACCGCTGTTGCAGCACGCCGTACTGGCTCTCGGCGAGCGGACGCTCGTAGACGAATGTCGCGGTATACTTGCGGGGCCACAGCGACAGCGCCAAGGCCACAATCGCCGCCGGAACCAGTGAAACCGCCGCGATCAGAACCTTGTGTTTCCACAGCAGATACAGGTACCTCAGAATCGCCGGTTCGCGCTCATCGCGGCCGAATTCATCGAGGGTCGGCGTTTTGCGTTGCATATCATTCATGGTCGGCAGCTACGAAAGGATCTCCACGGAGGATTCTCGCACCCCTTCGCCCGCTCAATCGGACCGCACCGGGATGCAACAGGGATGACTATAGTCGCCCCCTGTGCCTCTGTCAAGGCGACGATTCAGGCCGTTCGCATTGACAGGCCGGACGACCGGTGCTACAATGTAGAATAGCTATGGAGGGGCGTGATGAAAGGAATCCTCCGCTACCGGCTTGGCCGGTCCCTCCAAAGGCATCTTCATGAGACGCCGGAATCATTCATCGGCCACGGCGCGATGAGAAAGAGAATAGATGTCGCAGACCAACCTTCGGTTGGAACCGGCGCATGACGTTGCGCCGTTCGGAAAATGGAATTCTCTGAAACCTTGTGATTGTGCAGCCAAACATTTGGGAGGGCTCAATGATGAAGACTGAATTCCTGACGGTGATCCCGAGACCGGCACATCGGATCGGATCGACGGGCGTCCACCAACCCCTTGTGAGTCGCTGTCCCGGGCGGCGTCTGGCGGCCGTCATGCTGCTGCTGGCCGGGACGAGCGGCATGGCGACGGCCAAATCGATGTACGTCATCGCCCAGATCGTCAACTTCGACGGGGATCTTCCCATTCACGTCTACGATATCGGGACCGATGGGAGGCTGACCTATCAGACCGAATTCGGCGCCCCATTCATCGGCGCCGGCATGGTGGGGATCGCCATGGACTCGGATTCCGGATACCTGTTCTGCACCTACGAGAATTCGGGACGTGTCCTCGTGGTCGACGCCGCGACGCTCGAACAGAAAGCCGTTCTGGCCGTCCCGAACGCCGCGAATCTGGCCGGGATTGTGTACGACCACGAGAAAGGACTGCTCTACTGTTCAGAACGCGGCACCGAGACGCTGTACGTCCTGAGGTGGGACGCCGCGAAGGGTACGCTCGCCTCCGTACTGGGCGCCCCATTCACTCTGGAAGGCGCGCAAGCCTACGGCATCGCGTTGGACGAGTACAACGACCTGCTGTATGTCGCCAGTGGCGGCCAGGGGGTCTCCGTCTACAGTACGTGGGACTGGAATCTCGTGCAGACGCTGCCGACAAGCCGGAATGCGCTGAGCATCGCGGTGGACCCGGAGAGAGACTGCCTCTATTACGGCGGCGGTTACTTCGACAATCTCTACCTGTCCCGGTATGGGCTATCCAACGGCGTCACAACCGAGACGCTCGTCGATCCGAACGCCGGCGTCATGGGGCTTGGCGTCGATCCCAACACGGGCCTGGTCTACGTGACGACCGGCCGGGACAACCGCCCGGGCGGCAAGGACCTGATGGTCTTCGACACGAGCCTCAGGCAACTTCAGACAATCGAGGATATCGGGCGTCCGACGGGGCTGGCCATCCCCGTTCACAATACCAGCTTCAACCCCCTGCATCTGACCAAAACGGTCGCGAGCGGGCTGGGCGGCAAGCCCAACGACGACGGTCTGTACTACATCGTCATCGGGGATGAGGTGACGTACTCCATCTGCTTCGAGGATGCGGGGTACGGCCTGACCGAGGTTTCCATTGTGGACAGGCTGCCTGCAGAGCTGGCGTTCGTCACCGCCACCGGCAACGGCACGTTCGGTCGCTATGACGATGACGCGCATGCATACACTTGGGACAATCCGCCCATGACGACCGGCGCCGCAACGCGCCTGGAGCTGGTCTGCCGGCTGCAATCGGGCACGACGCCCGGCCAGATCGTCACCAACCGGGTCACGATCGACAGCGACAAGACCCCTCCTTCGACAATCGGGGTCGGCGCCGTCGTCACCGAGGCAACCTACAGTCCGCTCAACCTTCACAAGGTGGTGGTCTCGCCCGAGGCCGGCGATGGCGACAAGTCCGTTGTGTACGCCTACCCGGGCGGCGACGTCACCTACCGGATCTGTTTCGACAACCTGGACAACGACTACGCGGTCAGCAACATCGCCATCGTGGACACCCTGCCGCAGCAGATGGACTTCGTCGGCGCCACGGGCGACGGCGTCTTCGGCGGATACAGCCGCAGCACCCATAGTTACACCTGGACGTATTCGTCGCTCCGAGCCGGCCAGAGCGATTGCGTCGACCTCGTCGTTCGACTGTCCAAAAGTGTCCCGACGGGGGCAATCATCACGAATCACGTCACAATCCGGAGCGACCAGACGCCGCAGGTGAGCCAGGAAGCGGCCGTCACCGTTGCATACGCGCCGGTCGAGGTGGAAATGACCGTCATCAGCCCAACCGGAGAAACGGACGAGCGAGGCCGCCCGTGCGTGGGGGCGGGTGAGAAGGTCACATATGCCGTCGAGCTGCGCAATCCCTCGCAGGATGTGGCGGTCACGCAAGTGACAATCGTGGCTGGGCTGCCGCCGGAGATGACATTCGTTTCCGCGGACGGCGACAAGGACTTCGGGTCCTACGATGCGAAGGCGCACACCTATACGTGGGTATATCCCCTGCTCACCGCCGGCGGTGAACTGCGTCTGGAGCTGACGGCCCAGGTGAACGGGACGGTCGAAGCCAGGACGGTCCTGAGCAACGTGGTCGCAGTCACAAGCAAGCAGGCAGCCCCCAGCCGGGCCCGCGCCGACGTCGTCGTCTGCAACGGAGCCGTCCGCGCCCAGATGGCTGTCAAACCCAACTACGTCTGGCGCAACCGGTCGGCGGGCACACAACAAGTGATGGTCGTCATACACCTGCCCGAGGGCTACGGCATGGAGCGAATCGTGGACACGCCACTCGTGTTGACGCCGGGCGACGCACAGTCCACCGATATGCGAGTCTACGGTTCCAGCACGCAGGGCAAGATCCTGTGCTTCTTCGACACAGCCCCCCTCCTGGCAGCCACCGAAGGCTATGGCGAGTTCTCCATCCAAGTCACCGGCACATTGACCGGCGGCATCAGCTTCGTCTGCAACGCGACGATCTCGATCCTGGGATCGGGCAGCCCATAACCCTCTCTACAAAAAGCACTTAGAGTTTTGGCGGGACCGTCTGGGCGAACATGAAGAAGCAAGGACCGCGGACGGTCCATGCTGGGAATGAAGAACGGAGAGGGCGGGATTCGAACCCGCGGTACGGTAAACCGCACACTGGTTTTCGAAACCAGCTCGATCAGCCACTCCGACACCTCTCCGTGTGGCTATCTGTAAGTATCGTCCATATTGTACCTTATATTCATCGCCCGGCAAGCAAAAACTGTAGGCGCCCGCGACCGTCAGTCCGTGTGGAACACCTGCTCCATCCCCTTCCACTGTTCCCCCTCGGGCGTTCCCGGCAGACGGACCTGGAGCGGATCGGTATATGTCCACCAGGTCTTGGTCACCTGGTCGGCGATGCCGGCCATGTCGCCCTTGAAATCGTCGCCGACGTACTCGAAGTAGCTGAACAGGAGGTACTCGCCGGGCTTGATCTGGCCCAGGTAGATGGAGTAATTGCGGATGTTCGCCCTCTCAATGGCCGCGAGAACACCCGGCCAGACCGCCGCGTGCAGTTGGGTATAGGCAAGGATATTCTGCTCGGGCATGCCGATAATCGAGCCGTGCCGGGATTTCACCTGGCTGGCGCTGTAGGCCGGTCCACCATGATGGAATACCTCTTCCCACTCGGCCCACCATTCCCCCTCTTTCGCGGTCGGCAGCGGCTTCTGGAGCGGGTCCGTGTGCTTCCACCACTCCTGCGTGGTCTTGTCCTTCTTCATCTTGGCCATGTCGGCGTCGAAATCCTTGCCCGTGTACTCGTAGTAGCTGAACAGGTAGTGTTCGCCGGACGCGACTTCGCCGAGATAGATGGAGTAGTTGTCGATGTTGGCCTTGTCGATCATCTTCAGCACGCCGGGCCACGTGTCCGCATGCAACTTCTTGTACTCGGCGATACTCGCCTGCGGGATGGCAATTACCGATCCGTGCCGCTGGACTTTGGGCTTCGAGAACGGACACTTCGTCGAACAGCAGCCACACAGCACGAACAGACACAGAGTGGCCATCGAAAGGATTGCGATCTTCCCGTTCCTGGGCATTTGAGAGCCTCCTGAGATTAGACAGACCTTGCTCACTTCACCAATCCGAAGAACCGCTGCGTCGCCTCCGTGGAGAAGACGATGTACAGACAGATCATGATCACGAACAGCAGTCCGGCCATCAGCTTGTAGTTGAGGATGCCCTTCCAGCCGGGATCATGGAGGGCGTGGAGCGGATTCTTCCAGACGAGTCGCTCGCTCTGCGGCGTATGCTTGTGCGGCCAGATCAACGAAGTCACGACAAGAACGACGGAGCACGTCACGAACAGGTAGAACGAGGCCATCATGAACTGCACGTTCCAGCCCGTGGACTCCTTGAACCAATCCAGCAGGAACACGGCCAATCCGAGGAACGACCCGATGGCCAGCGTCGCCAGGGCGCCGCGACTGGAGGCCCGACGCCAGAAGACACCCCAGATGAAGACTGTCGTGATCGGCGGCGCCAGGTAGCAAATCACCGTGTTCGACCCCTTGTAGATGCTCTCGAACTTCGCGATGAACGGCGACCACAGGATGGCCAGGACCATCGCCACGAAGGTGGCAATCCGCCCGATAACGACCAGCTTGCGATCCGAGGTGCCCGGTCGCCAGCGACGGTACAGGTCGTAGCTGAACAGAGTCGCGATGGAGTTCAGGGCGCCGGAAACCGTACTCATCAAGGCGGCCAACAGAGCCGCCGCCAGGACGCCGCGCATGCCCACAGGAAGCAGTTCGAGAATCATGTGGGCGTACACCGCGTCGGACTTCGCTTTGAGCACCTTGCGCTCGACCAGCGAGGTCATGGTCCGGCTCACCTCTTGCTCTTCGAGGCCGGTCTGCTGCACGACATAGTCCACGCGGACATCTTTCTCTTCGCCGCTGTAGCCTTGGATCGCCTGATACACCTGCTTCTCCGTCGTGGACAGATCCGCCGGAGCAGTCTGTCCCGCTTCGATCTTCAGCGTGGGCAGCGCCGTCACCTTGCCCTGGTGCAGCAGGGCGAGCATGATCGTCCCCGGGAAAACGAAGATGAACACCGGCAGGATCTTGATGAAACCCGCGAAGAGCGGTCCGACCCTCGCGTGATTCTCATCCTTGGCCCCGAGCACGCGTTGCACAATGGTCTGATCCGCACACCAGTACCACAGGCCGATGATCGGATACCCGAGCAGCACCGAGTACCAGGGCAGCCCCGCCGGGTCGCTCGCGTCGCGCAGCACGGTCAGTTTGACCGGATCGACGTTCGACGCCACGCCCGACCACCCCCCGACGTGCCAGAGGCCGATCAGCGTGATCGAAATCGCCCCGAGCAGCAGGATGATCGTCTGGAGCGACTCGGTGAGCACCACGGCCAGCAATCCCCCGACTGCGGTATAGACGCCCGTCAGGATCGCGGTGCCGATGATGCTCGTCCACTTGTCGATGCCGAACATCGCTTCCAGCACGACGGCGCCGGTATAGAGCGTGAAGCCGATATGAATCACGATGGCCGAGACGATGGACAGCGCCGCCAGCCAGTCGCGAGCGCCCCGGCTGTACCGCTGTTCAAGAAAGTCCGGCAGCGTCGCCACCTTCGACCGGAAGTAGAACGGCGCAAAAAACAGAGACAACGTGATCAAAAGGAACGGGGCCATCCACTCGAAGTTGCCGTAGGCCAGGCCGTTCAAATAGCCTTCCTGGGCCTGGCTGACGAGATGGATCGTCGAGATGTTCGTCGAGAACAGGGCCAGTCCGATAACCGGCCACGTCAAGGTGCCGCCGGCGAGAAAGTAACTGCGGTCCGCTTCGCCCTTACGGCGGCGCAGGCCCACCCAGCAGCCGATTCCGACGATCACCACGAGATAAAGAACGATCACGGCCAAATCGAGTGGCTCGATGGCCATCCTGCCTGCGGCGAGAATCCCTGCCGTCATATCCGACGCCCTTTCATACTACTTACACAGGACCCCCAAACCTATCGCCGATGCAGTATAGGCTTCCGACGGCAAAAAGCAACCCCGCGACAAGAATCGAACATGGCTTCCTACATCATACGGTGTCGGCTCCTCGCGGCTTCCAGGGCGACCAGGAGCGGCTCGATCTTCAGAGCGGTCTTGTAGACCAGGACGTTGTCCGCGACTGCGACGCCCTCGCGGAGCGAGCTCTGCGGCACGGCCAGGAGAATCCTGTGCCTGCGGAATCGGCGGAGCGTCTCTCGTTTCTGCTCCAGGTATTCCGGCGTCCAGAAGCCGACGATCTCCAGGAAGACCTCCGTCCCGTCCTCGTGGTGGAACGTGAAGTCCGGGATGAACGTCGTCTGATGCTCGTGGAGAATGTCGCCTTCACGGATGAGTTGCCAGCCATCGCGGGCCGGGCCGAATTTGTTCGCAAAGGACTCTTCGAGGGTCGAGTCGAACTCCTCCGGCGCCGGCAGGTGACTCGTGAACCGGTCCGCGTCCGAGATGACGAGCCGCGCGGGCGTTTTCCAGGGTGTTTGCAGAACCGCCGTCAGATCCCAGCCTTTGCACGCCAGCAGCGCCGGCAGGAACCGCGCAAAACTCACACCGTAGCGTCGGGTCTCGTGCAGCACCGAGGCCGGTCCCGAAAACGTGATGCGGTAGCGAGATGGCCCAATCCGCTCAATCTCATGCAGCAGTCGGGCCAGTTTGGCGTAACGGACAATCGTCTTGAGATCGGCGCTCGCAGTGACGGTCATCGTCTCGGCGCGGTAAAGAGTCGCCTGGAGTTGGGCGACGTTGTACCGCGAAAGGAATGCGCCGGCGTCCGGATAGCCTGGAAAGCTCTCAAGTTGTTGGAACGAGAGCACATCCGCATAGAGGGCCCGCTCGATCTCGTCCCACGGCGTGGCGAGTTCCTCCGCGAGTTGCGCCTTGGCCTGGCTCTCCTGGTGCTCGAAGAGGCGATCCGGTTCCTGCACAAGCGGATGGAATCGCGTCGCCTTGGAGAAGACTTCCAGCCGGAGTTTTGAAGCATTGCCGGCGGAATCGGCTTTGTAGACGCTGGCATCGTCGAGCAGCTTGCAGAACGACTGGATGCGCCGGACCGGGCAATCCGGCTCCTCCGCGAAGATCGCTTCGATCTCCTTGTGCAGCGAGTGACGTTGCCGGCCTGCGCCGTTGCGATAGACCGCGAGCATCCGCTCGGCATACTCGCGATAGTGCCGATGCGTCCCCTGCGTGAGGCGGTCGGGGATGGCCCGCCCGTCCCTATACTCGACGATGGACTGTTCGCTCGTAAGCATCGCTTCTTCGCCTCTTGCGGGACCGCTCGACGTCCTTCGTGTCCTCGCAGACGACCTCGTACAGCGTCGCTCGCGCACCACCCGAACGCCGCAGAACCCGGCCGAGTCGCTGCGTGGCTTGACGCGTCGAGGCCTGGCCCCCGATGACGACCGCCACCTTGGCCTCGGGGACATCCACGCCCTCGTCGAGCACGCGATTGGCTACGAGCACGGTAAACCGGCCCTCAGCAAATCCGTCGAGCACGGCCAGCCGCTCTCGCTTCGGCGTATGCGACAGGATGCTCGGCACTAAGAATCGCTTCGAGACCTCGATCGCCATCGCATTGGAGCCCGCAAAGACGATCGTCTGCTGGCCGTAGTGGAGCCGGAAGATGTCCTCCAGGACGCGGAGCTTCTCGGCAGCCCGGTCCTCGATGGACTGCTTGAGGTAATAGGCCTTCTGCGCGTGGCGGGCTTGCGGGTCCTTGCCCATCTCCTTGCACAGGTCCTGCCAGGAGTAGCCGGGCAGCTCCTTTCGGCGCGACATGATGAAGTGCTGCACGGTCCGGCTGCACTGGTCGTACGTCGCCTGCTCGACGTCCGTCAGTGCCACAGGGATGCGGACCACGTCGAAATCCGCGAGCGTCGAGCCTCGCACGTGCTTGAACGGCAGGTCGTACACGACCGGTCCGATGAGCCAGTCGAGGTCCGTGTGCAGGCCGTCGGACCGTTGCGGCGTGGCGGTCAATCCCAGCCGCATCGGCGCAGCGCTGAGGATCGCCGCCTCGCGCCGGCACCGGCCGGGCAGATGATGCTCCTCGTCGAAGATCAACAGCCCGAAGCCCGCACCCATCTTGTCCATGTGGATGTACGCGCTGTCGTACGTCGTCACCGTGACAGGCCGGATGTCGAAGGTCGTGTCGCCGACGATTCCGGCGTCGTAGCCGAACGTCGCCAGGATCCGCCGATGCCATTGGTACATCAGGTCCCGGACGGGCGCCACGACCAGCGTCGCCACCTGCGTCTCGGCCATCGCGGCGAAAGCCACCTCCGTCTTGCCGGTCCCGGTCGGCATGATGATCTGCCCCCGCCGGCCTGCCTGCACCCAGGCGACGAGCGCCTCGCGTTGCTCGGCCCTCGGCTCAGGCAGATCCTGTTTCGGCCACAAGACTCGAACGAGAGCGGGCAGGCAATCCTGAAACCGCGTCCCGAACCGCAGACTCAGCGCCGTCCGCATCGCGCCGTAGTGGATCGCGTCGCACCGCCACGCCCCGACGCGGGCGTCCCACTTCCACACGGTGTTCTCCGCCGCCGCCGAGAGGTCCTGCGGCTGCGGACCTGTCAACAACAGCGTCCCGCGGTCAAACGAGAGGGTGATCTGTGTCTGCGATCTAT
>JBDKRX010000238.1:0-14789 GCA_039683175.1 Phycisphaerales bacterium | reverse complement strand
ATTGCCAGCGGCGAGCAGCCCGATTTCTTCCTCAAGCCGAATGACCTGATCAACGTCGGGACCGACGCCACCTCGCGATGGCGCGCCGTGCTGCGGAATGCATTCCGCGCCGCGTATGGCTTCGGCTTCGTGTACGACCGGAACTTTGCGGACGTGGACTACTACGAGAGTCTCAGCTTGCCCGATTGGTTCTAATGGGAATGCGGGGGTATGGCTCAGATGGCTGGCTCACTACGGACCCGCAAGCAAGACACAGTTTCGTCTCGACCGGATCGAGCGTGGCGTGATCTGTGGCCGATCGGCTGGGTGAAAATCCTCGTCCTCGGGGGCCTGCTGGCTTGCCTGTTTCGCGGCGAGCTTCGGGACCTCGTTCACCTGTGGGCGACGGACCCCGACTGGTCGCACGGTTTTCTGATCCCGCTCTTCAGTCTCTATTTCATCAATCAGAAACGGACCGAGATCCTCGGCCTGGAGTTTGCGCCAGACCCGCTGGCGGACCTGTTGCGGGGACGCCGGCCGTCGCCTTTGCCAACCGGCGGGACGCGGCCGAACTACCTCGGATTGCCGCTGTTGCTGGCCGTGCTGGGTCTCTACGCATTCAACGTGGTCAGCCCGGCCGGCTATGCCTACCTGCGGCCGATCTCGATGATCGCGGCCGTGGGGGCGGTAGTCCTGTTTCTGGGTGGCTGGCGTCTGATTCGCTACACATGGCTTCCGATCGCGTTCCTGGTGTTTGCGGTGCCGCTGCCGCGGCGGTACTACTTCAGCCTGACGATGCCGATGAGGCACCTGGCTGCCACGGTAGCGACCGCGTTGCTGAACCTGGTCCCCGACCTCAATGCGACAGCCAGCGGCACGATCATCGAGATTGTGTACCGAGGGCAGCGATTGGAGCCCGCACTGGATGTCGAGGCGGCCTGCAGCGGGATGCGTCTGCTGATGGCGTTCCTGGCGCTGGGAGTGGCAATGGCGTACCTGCACGACCGTCCGGCGTGGCAGCGGGCGATTCTCCTGCTAAGCACCGTGCCGATCGCGGTGCTGTGCAATATCGTTCGCGTGACGGCCACGGGATTCATCTACGTCCTGGCGGGACCTCAGTACACGCAGGGCGTCTACCACGATGCGCTGGGGCTGGCCATGTTGCCGCTGGCGCTGGGCCTGTACGGGGCGCTGGCGTGGTTCATGTCGAGTCTGTTCGTTGAGGAAGATGACACGGGCGGTTCGGAACTTGTGATCGCCAGAAGGCGCAGCTCGTGATGGATACCGAGAGCAACAATCGAAAGGCGTTCTTGCAGCCGGCATTTGTGATCTGTGCGGCTGTCCTGGCGCTGGCCGGAGCGGGCATGTCCCTCCTGCCCAGGACGCTCGGGGTCTACGTGAAGAAAGAGCCGTTGCCCCTGAAGAAGCCGCTCGTCGCCATGGACGAGCAGAAGCTGACGCCATACAGAGTCCTCGCGAAGCACGCGATCGAGAACGAGAAGGTCGTCGAATCGCTGGGGACCGAGGACTGCATCCAGTGGGTCATCGAAGACCCTCGCGAGCCTGTGACCGGCGCCGCGAGAAAGCTGTTGCTGTTCATCACCTACTACGATGTCCCGGACCGGGTGCCTCACGTGCCGGAAGAATGCTACACAGGCGGCGGATACGATTGCCTGGACCAGTCCCAGGTCGCTTTCGAGATCGGCGATGGCGTTCCCGGGCGGTTCCTTCTCTTTCGTGCGCCGAACGGCGGGCTCGACCCGCAGGCCGGACAATTCCCGGTCGTGTATCTATTCCGAATCAACGAGGAATATGCGGGCAATCGAGACGATGCCCGCCTGGCGCTGAACCGTGGCATCTTCCGCAGGCATTCGTATTTTTCCAAGATCGAGTTGGCTTTCAACCAGGCAGTCGCCATGCCGACGAAGGATGAGGCGGTGGCGGCGAGCGAGCGACTTCTGAGCGTGCTCCTGCCTTTGCTGGAACAGGAACACTGGCCGGATTCACGATGAAGCCGAGCGGATTCGGCTGATCCGGCCGGGAAAGGGGAATCAGGATGGCGCGAAGGCGTTTGAACAAGAAGGTGGCGTTGATGGGCACCGCGGTGTCCCTGCTGCTCGTGATGGCGGCGGTGTTCGTCATCCTGCGGCTGAACCGCGACCCGGCTCCGTTCATCGCCGACGGCGACACGGCCTGGGCGGCCCACGACTATCCGAGAGCGAGGGAGAACTACGCACGAGCCTACGGTTTCGCCGACACCCCGGAGATGAAGGTGGACCTGCTGTTCAAGCTGTCCGAGGTGTACCGGGAAATGGACCAGTGGGACAAGGTCCTGGCGTGCTGGGAGACGGTGGTCACGACGGACCTGGCGAACGTGAAGGCCCATCTTGGCCGGCTCAAGTACTTCTCCATCCTGGCGGACAGCCTGGGTTCCGCCGGTCGCAGCACGAGTGAGTACTGGCAGGAGGTCCTGTCCCGCGCGACGAAGACGATTGCCGTCGTCGAGAATGCCGGCCTGCTGAACGCCAATCGCGCCGAGTGGGAGCCGTCCTTCGGGGTCGTGAAGGATCGGGGAGCGGCGATCCTGGGACCCTATCTGCATTTTGTCAAAGGGCGGGCGGCGCTGGAGCTGGCCGGCATGGGAGCGGTCACATCGCCCGGCGCGTTGCTCGAAGAGGCACAGCGCGATCTGGAGGAAGCCCGGAAACTCGATCCGAACGATGCGCAGGTGCATCACTACCTGGCGCAGGTCTTTGTGGAAAAGGGCAAACTCGCGGCTTCTGCGGGCAATCGGAATGAGCAGGCTGCCTGGGAGAAGCAGGCGGATGTGATCCTGGCCGAGGGAGTCCGCGCTGCGCAGGAGGTCCCCGAGGCCCACATCCACGTGCTGGCGCGAAAGCTGGCTGTGATGCAGCAGGGGACGATCGCTGCGGCACGGGAGCAGATGAAGTCGCTGGAATCCGAGTACGAGGGCCTGACCCAACGATTTACGTCGAGTCCTCAGGCGTTTGCCGCCAAGGCGCGGTTCTACTCGTACTTCGCGGCCTACCTGGATTCCGCGTCGGCGGCGGACAAGCTCGACAAGGCCATCGCGGCCGCCGAGCAGGCCAGTTCGCTGGACAAAGAAAGCGCCGAATATGTCATCCTCGCGGCGAGCTACCAGTACCGCAGGTCCTCGATCTACAAGGATGTATCCGCGCTGCAAAAGGCGATCGATCTGACGGACGGAGCGCTCGAGCTGCCTGATGCGCAGGATACGCCGGGTCCCACGCAGATTGCCCGGCGGCTCAATCGGTTCTCGCTGTGCTCACTACTGGCTCGGTGTTGCGTCGAGCGGATTCTCTCGCTGTCCGAATCGGACCCGTCGCGGGAATCGCTGCTGGCTCGTGCCGAGACGGCTGTCCGTGAAATCCGGCAGATCCAGGGCGGGGCCGAGAACCCCGAGATCCTGAAGTGGCAGGGCATGCTCGATCTGGCCCAGGGACGCGAGGGCAAAGCGGTGCAGAGCCTCTACGCCGCCTACCAGCAGATCAAGGCGGCCAACCTGCCCGAGCAGCGAGACCCGTTCCTCTCGCAGACGCTGGCGATGATCTTCAAGGAAACCTCCGAGACCGGGGCGGTCATCGATTTCCTCGGGACGGCCCTGAACTCGGGGATCCTCCATACGAAGCCCGAGACTCTCCTTGACTATGGCGACGCACTTCTGCGGGCCGGCTCGTACGATACGGCCATCAACGCGGTGGAGTCGTTCGAGGAGCGATTCGGAGAGAACGACCGCAGCCGGGCGCTTCGCGTCCAGGCATTGATTGCACAGGGACACGCCGCTCAGGCCGAAGAGGCTGTCGCCCGTCTGAAGCATGACGATCCGAAGGTCATCGCACTGAATCTGGACCTGGTCAGGGCCAAAACCGCCCAGTTGATGGGCGCAATCCGCCAGGAACGCGCCGCCGCCGGCTCTGCATCCGGAGCGGATTCCGAGTCGCTGACCGCCATGACCACCGAGCTGCGAGCCCACCACCGGCGGGAGGCGGACCTCATGCAGCAACTGCTGCGGATCGCTCCCGACGCCGTGGAGGACCAGCACGTCGTGAGGCTTTGCGAATCGCTCCTGGAACAAGGAGAGACTGACACGGCCAGAACGCTGGTTGACGCTGTCGTGCGACAGTCACCTGACAATCTCGGGGCGCTGTTCTACCGGGGATTGCTGTCGGAGGCGGACCCGCGAAATTGTCCCGAGACCAGGCGTCGCGCGATCAAGGAGCAGGCCATCCGCAGCATCGCCGATCCCATTCGTCGATCTCTGGAACTCGGCCTGTTCCATCAGCAGGCAGGGCAGGCGGATCAGGCGACCGCCGAATGGCGAAACGTGCTCGACGCGACGGCCTCGCAGGGGACCCAGGACATGCCGGTGTACCTCAAGATCAGGAGCATCAGTCCCCGGCATGTCGCGGCTGGGCATCTGTTCGATCTGGCCCGCGACCGCGAGGACTGGAACCTCGCGGACGAGGTCGTCTCGCTTGCCAAACGGGACAACCTGGACGATTGCGGCGGCTACCTGTTCCGGGCCCGGCTGGCCTTTGCCCGCAAGGAGTATGCGGCTGCGCTGACCTGCCTGGATGAGTGTCTCAAGCAGCGGCCGATTTTCTCCCAGGGGTACATGCTGCGCAGCCATGTGAAGGCGGCGCTGGGCCGGGAGCGGGAATCGATCGAGGATATCCGAGAGGCTTCGCGTCTGAATCCGACGGACCCGCTGGTCGCCAAGGCGAGAGCCAACGCGCTGCACGTCCGCAATGGCAAGCTCGGTGCGAACGTGTCGTCCGAGCAGCAGCTTGAGGCCCGACAGGCCTTGGAGCGGGCTATCCAGCTCAATCCGCGGGATGCCGACCTGCTTTCCGTCTATGCCGATTTCCTCGGCGACACCGATCCGGTGAAGGCAATGGCCCTTCGCCAGACGATCCAGATGAATGCGCCGAGCGTGCGCAACGCGGTCCTGCTGGGGAAAGTGGCGACCGAGGCAGCCCAAAAGGAGAGGGACGAGCACAAACGAAAGGCGTTCTTCCTGGTTGCCGAGACGGCCTTCGAACAGGCGAAGCAGATGGACCCAAGGGATGAGTTCATGCTCGAGAGCTACGCGGCGTACTTCCGCGTCCAAGGGCAGAACGACCGCGCCAGGCAGTTGCTGATCGAATCGAACGACAGCCGGCTCCTGTGGCGGTACTACCTGCGAGTCCGGGACTTCGACCAGGCCCGACGGCTCCTCGCGGAGCTCTATGCCCAGGACGGCACGAGGATCGACGCCCTCAAGGGACTCCTGCTCGTCGCCGAGGAAACTGGCGACAAGCAGGGCGTGAAGAAATACTCCGGGGAACTCCTCGCGTTGGAGGACAGCGCCGTCAATCGTCTTGCCCTGGTGCGGGCTTGCCTGAACGTGGGACTCGTCGTCGAGGCCGAGCAGGAATTGCAGGCTCTCAAGAGCAAGTACCCAGGCGAGTCCCGCGCGCTGCTGATGGAGGCGCACGTCGCCAAGCGTCGGGGCCAGCTCCAGCGGGCGATGGGTCTGGCCAATCGCGCGGTCGAGGGCAATCAACAGGATGCGGCGGCTTTGCGGCTTCGCGGCGAGGTCTTCCTTCTGATGGGGGAGCCGGACCAGGCCCTTCTCGACCTTCGCAAGAGCCGCTCGATCCAAGACGATCCGATCACGACGGTTGCCTTGGCCAAAGCGTACCTCTGGGCCGGTCGCCATGATGAGGCAATTGCCGAGTTGCGCCGTGCGGCCGAGCATCCGGAAGCTCCCCTGGAGGCCCTCACGCTTCTGGAGGCCACCTATCGCAGGCTGGGTCGCAACGACGCGCTCACGCAGCTTTATGCGGACGTTCTGGCCGAATCGCCCGACAACATCTTCTGGCTCAATCGAGCGGGCGACTTCGCGATCGGCCAGCGACGATACGATCAAGCCGAAGGGTTCTTCCAGAGGTCGCTGCAATTGCAGCAACCGAAGGCTGGTTCGCAGCCCGATGGCGACTACTCCGCCGCTCTGGACGGGTATCTCCGGGCGCTCCTCCTGGGCGCCGGCGACGTTCCACAGCCCGAGCGGATGGCCCGCGTTTTCCAGGAGGGCGGCAAGTACGTGGATACGCCATACGCGCCGGTCGCCTTCTTCCGGATGGCGGAGGCCAAGAAGAAACTTGGCGACGTGGACGCGGCTCGCGATTACAGCCGCAAAGCCGCGGATAAGGCCTGGTCCAACGAGCCATTGGCGGTCGAGGTGCTACTGCGCATCTATATGTTGTTGGGCGAGCAGGATGTATCGGCTTATTGCCGCTCGCGCCTGGCGGCCGAGCCGGACTCGCGGGCGGCCCACTTCGTCTTGTTCAGCCTGGCCAAGACCCAGGGCAGATATGACGAAGCTGTCGATTATATCGACGAGTGCATTCGCCTTTCGGGCGCCGACACCGAAGCGGGCATCGAGCACTCGCTTCGCAAGGCCGACCTGCTCACCATCGCGTATGAGAGAACTTCCGATAAAGCCTATCTCGCGAAGGCCATCGCGGTCTATGAAAGTCTGCACGCGAAAATGCCGAATAACCCCAGTGTTTTGAACAATCTGGCCTATCTGCTGGCCCAGGATGATCGCAGGCTCGCGGAGGCGTTGGAGTACGCCAAGACCGCTGTGGAACGCAGTCCCGATGTGGCCGGCCATCTGGACACGTACGCCTACATCCTGCACAAGAGCGGTAAAAACGCCGAGGCGGCCGATATATTCGCGGCGGCGATTCAGCAGTACGAGGTTGAGGGAACGGCATCGGTGGAAGTCTACGAGCACCTGGGTATGGTGAACGAGGCGTTGGGACAGCAGGACAAGGCCCGGGACGCCTATCGCCGCGCGCGGGAAGTCGGCGGCGACGCAGCGCCCGATGCGGCGAAACAGCGGATCGATGCGGCCATACAGCGGCTCGCGCGACAAGGGTGATGTAGTATGGCGAAGAGAAATCCGACGGTTGTGGGCAGGACGCAGGGGCCGCCTGGAGGCACAGGGGCCTCGGAGGCCGCTCTGACACCCAAGGAAGTCCTGGGCATGCTCCGTCGGCACATCTGGCTGATCCTCTTTATGACGATCCTTGGCGGAGGCGTCGGCGGCGGCGGTTGGTACCTGGCCCGGCGATTCCTGCCTCTCTATCAGGCCGAGACCCTGCTCAAGGTCCTGCCTCCCGTCGAGACGGACCCCATGGAGATCGTGGCCTCGGAAGTACAACAGGACATCCAGTACGGCCATCGTGTCTCTCTTGCCAACCTGATGAAAAGCCAGAACAGCCTGCAAAGACTCCTGCAGAGCACCAAGGTTCAGGACACGAACTGGTATCGCCGGACCACGAAAGGAAGGGGGGGCGCCCTCGCCGCAGTGCGATATCTCGAAAAGAACCTCCGGGCCTATCCCCATCGCGAGGCCGAGCACATCGTCATTTCGATGAGGTGCGGCCATCCGTCGGAGGCGGCCCGGATCGTCAACGAAATGGCCGATTT
The DNA here is from genome assembly GCA_039683175.1 of Phycisphaerales bacterium. Taxonomy (GTDB): domain Bacteria; phylum Planctomycetota; class Phycisphaerae; order Sedimentisphaerales; family Anaerobacaceae; genus PLanc-01. The sequence continues at coordinate 7,289 of JBDKRX010000238.1, read as the reverse complement.
GTTCATCAAGGAGCACGGCGACACCGCGAGACAGGATGTCACCAACAAGCTCGTGGAATTGACGGCCCGGCAGGTCGACGTCAACAAGGATATCGTGGCCATCGACGAGGCCCTGCAGCAACTGCGCAAGGAGACCGGCATCACCGATCTCGAAGTCCCCACGACGGGGCGATACTTCCAGAATACCATCACGATCCGCCTGAACGACCTGGAACTCCAGAAAAACGAGCTCGATCTGGCCGTTGGGCAGATCAAGACCGATATCGAAAACCTCACCAGGCTTGCGCAGGGCCCGATTACCGAGCAGATCGCCCACCTCATCGAGCAGGACCCGGTGATGCTGGCGCTGGCCCAGCAGATTGCCCTGCTGGAGGCGCAGTTGTCCGGCCGGCTCTCCAAGTTCGGCGAGGGCCATCGGAGCGTGCAACAGGCCCAGGAGCAGATCCAGGAACTCCAGGCCAAGCGGGACCAGCGCAAGATGGAGATCGCGGAACAGACCCGACGCGCCAATCTGAAGAACGCACAGGATAGTCTCCGTGTGCTGGAGGCGCGACTCGTGGAGCTGGATCGCATGCGCCAGGCGGCGCAGGGCCAGCAGGAGGCCCTGGACAGCGCCCGCGCCGAATACACCAGGCAGATGAAGATCCGCGACGAGCGGACCGAAACACTCAACCAGATCAAGACGCAGATCGAGAAGCTGCGGATCATGGTCAGGGACCCGGACACGCCCAAGGTGCAACTGCTCGGCATGGCCCCCGAGCCGCTGGAGATGGTGATCTCGCGCAGCATGCTCCTGTGGCTTCCGGGCGGCACGATGCTCGGTTTGATCTTCGGGCTCTCGATGGCGCTGCTCGTCGAAATGTTGAACGACCTGGTGCGGACGCCGAGCGACATCCGCCGATTCCTACGGATTCCGCTGCTCGGGATCATCCCGGACGCGAACGAGGATCGCGCCGTGGACGACGTCGATCTATGCCACGTGGTGGCCGAGGCGCCGTACTCGCTGATCGGGGAGTGCTACCGCCGGTGCCGGACCAACCTGGAGCTGTCCTTCGAGGATGCGTTCAAGACGCTGCTGGTCGCCGGCGGCCAGCCCGGTGACGGCAGAACCTCCGTGGCGTGCAACCTGGCCGAGGCGTTTGCCGCGAAATACGAGAGGGTTCTGCTGATCGATACGAATCTGCGCCAGCCGGGCCTGCATCTGTCCTTCCCTCGCGATGCAGCGGAAGGCGAGCCGATGCGTCCCGGCGTGACGGACGTCCTGACCGGCGAGTGCAGCTATGTGGACGTGGTCACTCCGAGCGGCCTGGCGGGTTTGGACGTCATCTTTGCAGGTCCGCCCACCTCGAACCCCGCCGAATTGCTCGCCAGCCATCGGATGAAGGAGTTGATCGAGAGCGCTTCGACGGAGTACGACCGGGTGATCATCGACACGCCGCCGGTGCTGTTGGTCAGTGACGTCAAAATGCTGGCGAGGCTGGCGAATGTCACACTTCTGGTGTTCAACGCCGCGGTCACCCGGCGGGGCGCCGCCGAGCGGACCCTCTTCGAGCTTCAGGACGTGGGCGCCAACGTCGTCGGTTGCGTCCTGTTCGGCGCCGAGGCCATGAAGGGCGGGTACTTCCGTCAGCAGTTCAAAGCGTACCGCAGGTACCTCAAGAAACAACTGGCCGCCGGTCCCGCGTGAGAGATTTGTAGTTTACTGTTTCTGATCTCTGGTTTAGTATTGCGGCGGTGCGAAGCCCAATCGTAAATAGTAATTCGTAAATCGTAAATTCCGAGGGTTCGGATGGATAAGTTCCTGGTGACGGGTGGAGCCGGGTTCATCGGCTCGAATATCTGCAAGCGTCTGGTGGCGGAAGGGTGCTTCGTGCGGGTCCTGGACAATCTCCTGACCGGCAAACGGAGTAACCTCGCGCCGATCATGGACAAGATCGAGTTCATCGAAGCGGACATGGGCGAGCCCGAGGTGGCCCGCGCCGCGATGCAGGGCATCGACGGGGTCTTCCACGAGGGCGCGCTGCCCTCAGTCCCTCGCAGCGTGGACGATCCGGTTTCCAGCCACCGGCACTGTGTGGTCGCCACGTTCGCCCTGTTGTTGGCGGCCCGTGACGCCGGCATAAAACGGTTCGTATACGCCGCCAGTTCCTCCGCCTACGGCGACACGCCCACTTCGCCCAAGGTCGAGACGATCCGTCCGGACCCGCTTTCCCCGTACGCCGTGGGCAAGCTCGTCGGCGAGTACTACTGTTCCGTGTTCGCCAAGGTCTACGGCCTGGAGACGATCTGCCTGCGGTACTTCAACGTGTTCGGGCCGCAGCAGGACCCCGCCAGCCAGTACGCGGCGGCCATCCCCGCCTTCATCACCGCCATCCTGAAGAACCAGCCGCCCACCATCTACGGCGACGGCGAACAGAGCCGCGATTTCACCTACATCGACAACATCGTGCACGCCAACCTCCTGGCCGCCCGGACGAAAAAGACTGCCGGCGAGGTCGTCAACGTCGCCTGTGGCGAGGCCGTGACGGTCAACGCGATCATCGGCATGATCAACCGCCTCCTGGGCAAGAACGTCAAGCCGATCTACGCCCCCGCACGCGCGGGCGACATCAAGCACTCCCTCGCCGACATCACGGCCGCTCGGAAGCTGATCGCCTTCGAGCCCATCGTCCTGTTCCGCGACGGTCTCGAACGATCCATCGACTGGTACCGCAAGAACCTCGCCTGAGGCGGGCTGGCAAACCTGTCTGTCTTGCGTGCCTGCGTCGGCACCCTGACGGCCTTTTGGCGTTGACCTGCTGCCGGGCTGGGTGTATTCTATACGTAGACGGTGGGCTTTCAGGTGGTTCACCGTGGTGTTCTGTTGTGAACCAGGGTTGCGCTATGTTCAAACATGTGACAGTGAAGAATCTCCGGGCGATCACGCACCTGACGGTCAATGGTCTGGGCAGAGTGAACTTGTTTGTGGGCCGCAATGCGTGCGGCAAAACGACGTTTCTTGAAGGCATCTTCTTCCTCGTGGCACCTGCGAATCCGCGTCTGCTCGTCATGGTCAACGTCAACAGAGGGCTGGCATATGTCAGCAACTTGCTGTGGCCAACCTACTTCCACAACATGGATATGGCCGTTCCAATCGAGATCGTTGGCGTCGAATCCGAGACCGGTCGCGAACGAAGACTTCTGATGCGGCCTGCGTATGAGGAGTATCGGCCCGATGGTAATGATCTTGCCTCGACGTTGTTTCCTCCCATGGTCGCCTCAGGTCCAGAGAGCACACGGCAGGTTGAAGGTCTCCGCCTGGAGTATGATGACCTGTCGGGATCCGAATCTCGCATCGTGTCAGAAATAGTGAAGAGGAACGATAGGGTAGCTGTTTCTGGCACTAATCGCTCTCCCCTACTCAGCGCGTTTCTCACTCCCGTTCCGGGTGACTTGCACGAGGCGTTCAGTGCGGTGCAGCAGAAGAAGCGCGTATCCGAGGTTGTGGATCTCCTTAAGGATATCGAGCCGGAACTGACTGATCTGCGCCTCTCGGGTTCACATAGTCTGCTCTACGCAGATGTCGGTGCGTCGGAGCTCATTCCGATCAATCTCATGGGTGGCGGGATCATGAGGTTTCTAAGTGTCGCGTTGGCGATGCTCACGTGTCAGAATGGTGTTGTCCTGATTGACGAGATTGAGAGTGGCTTGCACCACTCAGCCCAGAGCAAGCTTTGGAGTGCTGTCTTCAGTTGGGCTCAGAAGTTGAATGTGCAGGTCTTTGCCACGACCCATTCAGCGGAGTGTATCAAGGCCTTCAGCGATCGTGCGGAAGGTGGGCTGTTCGAAGTTGGTGCCAAGCTGTTTCGCATCGAACGCGACGAAGACAAGTTCAGGGCTGTCGAGTATACGCGGGAGTTGCTTGCCGAATCCATAGACAGCAATTGGGAGGTGAGATAGTGGCGAGCGGGGATCCGAGGACCATCACGAAGAGGAACGTGCTGGCTGTCGAGGGGGAGGACGAGAGGAATTTCTTCGATGCCTTGTTGCGCCACATGGGAATTCTCGATGTGCAGATCGAGCCTGTCGGCGGCAAGGATCGGTTCAAGGACAAGTTCCCCGCGTTGCTGAGGATGCAGGGTTTCCATACGATCAAGTACTTGGCGGTCGTTCGAGACAGAGACGACGACCACGCCTTCGAAAGCATCGCGAATATCGTGAGAGCATCGCGTCTCACACCACCTCCGAGCCATGGCCAGTTTTCGGATGGAGCTCCTCGCGTGGGGGTCTTCATTATGCCGGGTGGAGACGCTGAGGGGACGATGTTGGAGGATCTGTGCCTGGAGACGGTCAAGGACCATCCGGCGATGAACTGTGTCAGACCATTTGCTGAATGCATACAGGGTTTGCCCTGTCCACCTCGCAATCCATCCAAAGCGAGTTGTCAAGCCTTCCTCGCTGCTCAGGCCGAAATGGCCAATACCGTCGGTGTTGGCGCGCAAAAGGGATACTGGAATCTGGACTCACCGGCCTTGGATGAGTTGAGGGCATTCCTGAGCCAGATGAGATGGTGACCTGCATCGCCGCGCTGTATAGCGGACTCTCGCGGATTCCTGGGTTTGCCTCGCTACGGCTGCGTTTCCGTCGGTTGAAGCTGCGTGCGGAGGGACTGGCCTTGCTCGATCAATTCGTCGCGAGTGGGGGATTCCTGGGGCGCCAGGTCGAAGGTCCATTCGTAGGCGTTCACGATCCGGCCGGGCCAGAGGATCTGGGCGAAGAAATCCAGCGGAGGATGATCGTAGAGCGGCGCCTTGAGCCTGCGATGCGTGTTCAGCGTCTCGTAGCCGTCCTTGCCGGCGCGGACCCAGTAGTCGCCGTACCAGTTGAACGGGACTGTCACCGGCGAAACGCCGATCTCCTGATCGTTCAGCACAACCACCGCGCCCTGCGGCTCCGTATTGATCGTCAGCGTTCGCTCGACGCAGCCTGCCAGGAGAATCACTGCCAGGCACAGGGCAGAACTGAACCATCTTTGATTTGTGATCTTTGATTTTTGATTTGTAGACATCGGCATCCGTTCCTGTCCATTATTCCGCAATCACGCACCGGCCCCTGGCCCACTGGCGCAGGGCGGCCACCTTCTCCGCCATCGTCGCCGACAGGGGGGGCGAGCCCTGCAAAGCCGCTACGATTCCTTCGGTGCTCAGCTCGGTTTTCTGGGCGTAGGCGTCGTGCAACGCCGCGATCACCGCCTGCTCGATCTCCGAGCCGCTGTAGTCCTGCGACGCTTCTGCGAGCCGGTCCAGGTCAAACGTGCCCGCGTCGCGGTTTCGCTTGCGAAGGTGGATCGCGAAGATCTCCCTGCGAACCTCCTGCGTCGGCAGGTCCACGAAGAAAATCTCGTCGAATCGGCCCTTGCGCAGCAGCTCCGGCGGCAGCGCCTCGATGTCGTTGGCGGTGGCGACGACGAACACCGGCATCTGGTGCTCCTGCATCCAGGTGAGCAGGGTGCCGAACATCCGCTGCGAGAGCCCGCCGTCCGCGCTGCGGCTGGCCGCCGAGGCGAACGCCTTCTCGATCTCGTCGATCCACAGGATCACCGGCGCCATCATCTCCGTCTGACGCAGCGCCTCGCGGAGGTTCTTCTCCGATTCCCCGATGAAGCTCGCGTACAGCGTGCTCGGGTCCAGTCTCAGCAACGGCTGCTGCCATGCGGTCGCGATCGCCTTGGCGCACAGGCTCTTGCCCGCGCCCTGGACGCCCAGCATGAGTACGCCCTTGGGCGGCACGATCCCGAACGCCTTCGCCTCGGGACTGAACACGTCCCTGCGGTGGTTGAGCCACCTTTTGAGGTTGTTCATGCCGCCGATCTCGTCGAGGTCCAGCGGGGTCTGGATGTACTCGAGCAGGCCGCCTTGCTGGATCATGCGGCGCTTGTTGGCGATGATGACGTTGATGTCGTCGTCGCTGAATCGCTGGTCGAGCGCGACCGCGTCGCTGATGACCCGCACCGCCTGGCGTCGGGTGAGGCCCCGTAGGTTGCGGACGATCGTGTCGAGTCCCTTCTGCGAGATGCCTACCTCGATGGGCTTCTTGCGGCGGAGACGCTGGATCGTGGCGCGGATGATCTGCCCCAGCTCCTGCTCGTCGGGATAGGAAATCTCGAACGGGCGGGCGTACGTCTTGATGACCTCGGGCAGATTCCCGTTGCTGTCGATCATCACGATGGCGATGCCGGTCTTGTGGAAGTTGTCCACGAGGTCGCGCAGGATGCGGAGGGCCTTGCCGCTCTTGAGGTGGTCGGCCAGGTCGAGCGTGACGCAGATCGAGCCGGGCTTGGCCTGCGACATGCTCAGCAGCCCTGCGGCGGGCACGTCCGTATCGGCGATGCACGGGCCGCCGTCGATGGTGCCGTCGCGGACGCCGTCCGCCACGGACCACACCCACAGGTCGCGTTGGAGCTTGCCTGCGGTCTTGCGGACGATCTCCATCGCATAGCGCTCCTCGTGCGTCACGATGGAGATGCAGTATGTTCCGCCCTCGATCAGTTGCTCAAATCGTTCGAAGTCATTCATCCATCTTTTCCTCGGCCGGGCCCTACGATTGTCGCCGATACTCTGGCCGACGGTCAGCTTACCGCAAACGCCCGCCGTCGGCAAGGACCTCGCCGCGTCCCCCAGGATCGTCAAGAACGCCAAGACGGTCAAGAGCACCAAGAACCTCAAGGGCCTCAAGGACTTCACTTTGGTGCTCTTGGTGCTCTTGACGCCCTTGGCCGACCTGCTCGTCCGATGCAGGCTCAAGAGCAGTTCAGAGAGCTTCCACTCGTCAGAGTGGGGAGTTCTCATTCTTTTCATTCTTCTCTTTCTTGTTCGTTGTCGCGCGTTGGTCGTCCGTTTGACGCCTGTTTGTCCTTTGATTGTCGCCTCCGGCCTTGTTGATGTCGTAAATCCTCTTGTCAGAGAGAGTTGCGACCGTGCCGATGGTGGTCGGTTTGAAGGTGGCTAATGACCAAAACCCAAATCTCAAAACACAACGTCCGACGACGCGGCGGCGTTTCGGTCATTTGTGCTTTGGATTTGTTTCGGATTTGGTGCTTCGGGTTTCGAATTCGTCGGTCCGTGGCGGGGCCCTGGATGCTCGATAAATCGCTCTGGTCACGCCCCAGGCGATCGGGGGATGCATCAGGGCAAACGCATCTAAACTCGGAGGACTCGGAGGAGGTATTTTTCGTCCCAGCCGGCGAGGAGTCGTTTGGCCTTGATCCCGACCTTCGCGGTCGTTTCCTGTTTCAACAGCGTCAAGGCCAG